>CAYXXN010000121.1:3771-8509 GCA_964469055.1 uncultured Thermoanaerobaculia bacterium | reverse complement strand
CCTTCGTTGCCGCGCCGACGGCGCTCGCCCTCACTTTGGTGTGGCCGCTCCTCGGCGCTCTCGCCCGGGCCTGGCGCTGGCGGCCGGCGGTGACCCTCGCGCTCGCGGGGCTGGCCTTGGGGATCTGGCTGGTGTCTCGTGACGCGCCTAGCCCGGAGCGGCCGCGGGTCGACACTCTGTTCTGGGTAGAAACTGATCTCTGGGCAAGGGAAGGCGACTCGGAGGAGGCCGGGTGGTGGAGTTTCGACGAGACGGCGGACGAGTGGACGCGCCGCGCGCTCGGCGACGCCCTGGTGCGGCGCGAGCTGCCGGCGGTCATCGCGCCGGACCGGGAGGGGCTGAACGCTCCGGCCGAGGCCGTCGGGCTCGAGCCGCCGGCCGTCGATGTGCTGGCCGATGAACCGGAAGGGACCGGTCGTCGCCTGCGGCTCAGCGTACGGTCGCCACGCGGTGGCGAGGTGATGCGGCTCCTGGTGGAGGCTCCCGGGGGCCTCACGGGAGCTGCCGTCGATGGCCGAGCGCTGCAAACCGCACTGGGTGAGCGGCTCGCGCTGATCTATCACGCGGTGCCGACGGCGGGGTTCGAGTTGGAGCTCGTCACGGCCTCACCCGCCCGCCCGACCCTGACCATGGCGGATCAGTCCTACGGTCTGCCAGTCGCCCGCCGCGGGGCGGTCGGCGAGCGCCCGGCCGACTCGATCCCACGGCCGGGCTGGCTCACGGACTCGACCTTGGTCCTGCGCCGGGTCGTCCTCTGAGCGAGAGCACGCCGGTGGCGACGCGGGTCCAGACGGTGATCGTGCACCCGGGTGGCGGGGCGTTCCTGGCGCGTTGCCTGCGGAGCCTCGCGGCGAGTCGTGGCGTGACGCTCGAAATCGTGGTAGTTGCCAACGCCTGCGCCGAGCCGCTGCCGCCGGAAGCCGCGGAACCCGCCCTCAGGATCGTCCGCTCTCCGCGCGCCCTCGGCTTCGGCGCGGCCAACAACCTCGGGATCGGCGCCGGCCGCGCGCGTTGGGGCAGTTCCCCCTACCTGTTCTTCCTGAACAACGACGCCCTCGTCGAGCCGGACGCGATCGCCCGCCTGGTCGCCGCCCTCGAGGCGGACCCGCGACGTGCCGTGGCCGGCCCACGGCTGATGATTTGGGAGGCGGGAGACCACGTGAACAGCCTCGGCCTGAACGTCACGCGCACGGGCGAGGCCTGGGACGAGGGCATCGGCCGCCGGCTCTCCGAGCTCGGCCCCCTGCCGGCGGCGGCGGTCGAGGTGCTGGCGGTGACCGGCGCCGCGCTCCTGGTGCGCGCCGACGCCTTCGAGCGCCTCGGCGGCTGGGAGGAGCTCTACGCCTTCTACTTCGAGGACGTGGACCTCTGTCTCAAGGCGCGCTCGCACGGCCTGGGTGTGGTGCTCGAGCCGGCCGCCGTCGTCCTGCACGCGATCTCGGCGACGGCGGTACGGGGCTCGCCGCTCAAGACGCAGTTGTCGTGGCGCAACCGGCTGCTGCTGGTCGCCGCTCGCTGGCCGCCGGCGACGCTGGCGGCGGTGGTACCACGCCTCGCGGTCTCGCAGGTGGGCCTGTTGTGGCGGCGGCTGCGAGCGGGCGCGGTGGACGACGCCCGACTGCAACTGCGCGCGTGGGGGGGCGCCCTGCGTCGGCTGCCGGCCGCCCTGCGCAGCCGACGTCACAGCGGACCGCGGCGGGACTGGGTTAAACTTCTGCGGCCGCACGGCAGCGTGCCTGCCATTCAGCTCCCTCCCTTGCCCCAGGAGACGGAAGAATGAGGATTCGCGGTCAGTTCGTGTTCGCCCTCGGCCTAGTTGCCGGAATCGCCCCGCTGCCCGCTGCCCAGGAGCCTGCGTGGATCGGCAAGGTGGACCCCTGGGTGCTCGCCAACACCGGCGGCAGCGCGCAGGCGGAGTTCCTGGTCGTGCTGGTCGCCCAGGCGGACCTGGCGGGCGCTTCCGACCTGCCCACGAAGCTCGAGAAGGGGCAATGGGTCTACGAGCGGTTGACCGAGGTCGCGGAGCGCACGCAGGGTCCGGTCTTGGCGGAGCTGATGGGGCGAGGCGTCGAGCACCAACCGTACTGGGTGGTGAATGCGATCTGGGTGCGCGGCGACCGGGGGGTGGTCGAAACGATGGCGCAGCGGGACGACGTGGCTCGCGTGGCAGCCAACCCGCGGGTGCCGCTGCGACTGCCTGCCACGCCTGAGCCCGAGCGGACGCCCGCGGGCATCGAACCGAACCTGCTTCAAGTAGGGGTACTGACCTTCTGGGACGCTGGGTTCACGGGCCAGAACGTCGTGGTCGCAGGCGAGGACACTGGCTACGATTGGAACCACCCGGCGCTGATCGACCAGTATCGCGGCTGGAACGGGAGTACCGCCGACCACAACTACAACTGGCACGACGCGATCCATTCCGGCGGCGGCTCCTGTGGCGCCAACTCGCCGGAGCCGTGCGACGACTTCGGTCACGGCACGCACACCATGGGGACGATGGTGGGCGACGACGGCGGCAGTAACCGGATCGGCATGGCACCGGGCGCCCGCTGGATCGGTTGTCGCAACATGGACCAGGGCAATGGCACGCCGACCACCTACACGGAGTGTTTTCAGTTCTTCATCGCCCCCACCGACCTAAACAACGAGAACCCACGCCCCGATCTGGCGCCTCACGTGATCAACAACTCCTGGATCTGCACGGATGGCGAGGGCTGCAGCGACGAGACGATTCTCCAGGCGATCGTCGAGAACGTTCGCGCCGCTGGCATCATGGTCGTGGCATCCGCCGGCAACACCGGCTCCGGCTGTTCGTCGGTAGAGGACCCACCGGCCATCTACGATGCGAGTTTCTCGGTGGGAGCCGTCAACTCCTCCGACTTTATTGCGCCCTTCAGCTCCCGCGGCCCGGTGACGGTGGACGGCAGCAATCGGCTGAAGCCCGACGTCTCCGCCCCGGGCGTGAACATCCGCTCGAGCGTGCCCGGAGGTGGCTACAGCTTCTTGGACGGAACCAGCATGGCTGGTCCCCACGTTGCCGGGTTGGTCGCCCTCAACATCTCCGCCGAGAACTGCCTGGCCGGCGAGATCGACGCCCTCGAGCAGCACATCCGCGAGACGGCGATCCCGGGTGATGTCACGGGTCAAGTGTGCGGGGGGATCCCCGATTCGGAGGTCCCGAACAACACGTACGGTTGGGGCTCGATCCGGGCGGCACTTCCGTCACCCGATCTGTGTGTCGGTATCTTCGACGACGGCTTCGAGTCTGGCGACACCAGCGAGTGGTCGCAGACCGTTCCCTGAGGTTGACGCGGCGCTACTCGACGTAGCCGAGCGCTTTCAACTGCTCGCGTAGGGCGGAGTCGGCGGCGGCGGGGTCGGCAGCCGACCAACCGAAGGAGCGGTTCCAGGAGACGCTCACCTCCGCTGCACCGGCGGGTTCGCCGGCCGCGGCGAGCCGCCAGCGGCCGTGCTCGAGGAGGGCGCGCCAGGGTATAGCGAGATCGGCGAGGGCCAGCGTGGCGGTGAAGTCCGGCTCGAGGCGCAACTCGAGCTCGGCGCCGGTGGGATTCTCGATCAGCAGCACGAAGGCGCTCCCGGCCGGCACGCGGAACGCCGCCTGTCGCGGACCTTCCCATCGCAAGGCGCCCGCCGGCAGGCGCGGCGACTTGACCCGCGCTGGCTGCAGGGCACCGCCGACCAGCTGGCCAGAGAAAGCGGTGGCGCCGCCGTTGGCGAAGCGCAACCGGACCGCGCCGGCAACCTCGGCCAGCGCCGCCGTGACATCTTCGCGCAGACCGTCCGAACGCGGATCCCTTACCAGAGCCGTTCTTTCTTGTGGGTCGGCCACCAGGTCGAAGAGCGCCTCGCGCCCGTGCAGGGGGGGCCAGGCGCCGTTGTTCCACAGGTACTTCAGACGGTTGTCGAGCCGCAGCGCCACGCCGCGGTTGGAGAACGAGGCGTAGGTCCAGGCCGGGCGACGCTCGGCGCCGCCGCCCTGGACCAGCGGTAGCAGCGAGCGACCGTCCAGGTCCGTGGTCTGGCCGACCCCGGACAGCTCGAGTAGGGTGGGCACCAGGTCGACGAGTCGCGTCTGCTGCGTGACGCGACCCGGGTGCGCGCCGCCGGGCAGGCGCAGGACGAGGGGCACCAGAGCGTTGCCGTCGTCGAGATAGGCGTGGCCGGCGAGACCGTTTTCGCCCAACGTCTCACCGTGGTCCGAGGTGATCGCGACCACCGTGCGACGGCCGGCCTCGCCGGCCGCCAGGCGCTCGAGCAGGGGGGCCAGCTCGGCGTCGGTGTAGGCGATGCCGCTGTCGTACAGCGCCCCGAGGATCTCCGTTTGGTGCGGGTCGAGGGGCTCTCCGCCGAGACGCCACTCCTTGGAGAGCAGGAAGCCGTTGGCAGGCTCCGGCGGGACCGTGACATAGGCGAGCGAATCGTAGGGCTGCGGGTCGACGCCGGTGGCGAAGCGCGCGAAGTACGGCTGGCGCGCCCGGTATGGATAGTGCGTCTCGTAGGTGTGGAAGAAGAGGAAGAAGGGTCGTCGCGGCGGTTCCTCGAGCCAGGCGAGAGCGGTCCGCACGCCCTCGGCGAGCTCCTCGTCGGCGGTGTGCTCGGGCCACCAGCGGTAGCGCTCGAAGCCGCGGTCGAGGCCGAACGCGGGGGCGAGGTAGCCCCCGCCCGTCACCGCCAGGGTCTGATAGCCGGCCGCCCGCAGTCGCTCGGCCAGGAGCGG
>CAYXXN010000121.1:0-3761 GCA_964469055.1 uncultured Thermoanaerobaculia bacterium | reverse complement strand
CACCGTGGTGCAGGGCGTCGAGGCCGGTGAACAAAGACAGATGCGCGGGCAGGGTCCAGGGCGCGCTGGTCACGACCTTCTCGAAGACGACGGCCTCCCGCGCCCAGGCGTCGAGTCGCGGCGAGGTCGACCGGCGGTAGCCGTAGAGTGAGAGGCGATCGGCGCGTAGGGTGTCGATGGAGATCAGGACGATGTCGGGAGCCTCGCCGCCCGCGCTCGGCGGCACCAGCTCGGGGCTGCTCCAGAAACCGACGGCCCCGATCTGCTCGACACCGCCCTGGTAAGTCGCGCCGAAGAGGAGCCGCACAGCCGGCCGGCCGCTGGGAAGCGCCAGAGTCGCCTGGTGCCACCGATCGTCCGGCAAGGCGCCCCGACCGACGGCGGCTTCCCAGAGCAGGGCCCGCTCGCCGGCCTCCTCGGTCCACACCCGGAAGACGACCCGACCGCTCCGCAGGGGCTGGGCGCCGAAGCCGAAGACCAGTCGGCGGCCCGCCGGATCGCCGATCTCCCAGGCGCGAGGCTCGCCGGGTTGGGCGACCAGGGCGTCGCGGCGCTCGTGGCCGAGCTCGACTCGCCATGGACCGGTGCTCGCCGAGGTCAGCCTGTCCGGCGAGAGGCGCCAGGCGCGGGCGGTCAGGCGCTCGAGCTCGATCTCACGCCGCGCGCGGCGCCCGAGGTTGACCGTGAGCTGGAGGGCGCCGATCGGACCCTGCCAATACGGGTGCCCCCGCAGTTGGAAAACGGACGCGGAGGGCGTCGCCTCGTGCGACGGGCCGGCGAGCACGCTGCGCTCGGCTCGCATCGGCTCTCCGGGCGCCGCCCAGGAGAGTCGCATGCGGCCGAACCAACGGTGCCCCAGGTCGACCACCATCTCGTCGACGGCGCCGGCGTCGATCTCGACCCGTCGCCACAGTGCGGCGGTTCCCTGCGGGCCCATGCCCAGGCGAAGGCCATCGTCCGACGCCGATGCCGACGCCGCGGTCTTCCAACCCTCCTCGCCCTCGGCGGCGAGCGCGAACGACCAGGTGGCAATCGGCACGGCCTCGCCGAGCTCCGCCAGGGGCAGCTCCCGCCGGGCGGGCTCCTCGATCCAGCGAGCCAGGCGGGGCAGCTCGCCTCGACCGCAGGCGGCCGCCAGGACGCCAGCCTGGGCCAGCGCGAGGAGACCCCGGCGACGGCCGCCTTCTCCGCTAACGAGCATCGGGGACCTGGATCGCCTGGCGGACACGTTCGAGGTCCCAGGTCGCGAGCTGATCGTCGGCGAAATCAGGAGGACCCCACGTCGCCTCCAGCACGCGGACCAGTCCATGCGCCTGCCGTCGGAAGTCGGCCAGCTCGCGGCGCGTGTCGCGTCCCAGCTCCGGCGGCGCCGAGGGGCCGAGACGGCCTCCCGGGCCGAGCTCGCGCCGCCAATCTCGGTGAACGACCAGGAAGGCCGCCCGCGAGGCGAGCAGGCGCTCGGGTTCGAGGGCCACGACCGAGCGCAGGCCGAGCCGTGGGTCCGAAAGAGCCTCGCTGCCGGGCGACAGCAGGGCCGGGCGGCGGTGAAGGTGCTGATAGCGAGCCAGCCTCGGCAAGTAGACCTCGGACGGCCGCGTCGGAGCTTCGATGACCGCGCCGGGTGGGCCGTGCTGCAGCCGCCCGTAGAGGTCGGGGACCGGCCCGCCCTCGCCGCCCGGGCGGTGGCGCAGGAGCGCCGCGGGACGCACCGCGAACGGGTTGCGATAGAACTCGGGGTCGGCCAGCGGCCCCAGGAAGAAACTCGCCGCGAGGAAGCCGGCGCCAGCGAGGCGCCAGGCGACCGTCAGGCGAGCGGTGGGCGCCGTCGCCAAGCCGACGCCGACGGCGAGCAGCAGCGGCGCCAGTACCGGCAGCAGGTAGCGGCTGAAGATCAGTCCGTTGGCGATGTAACGCGGGGAGAGGAGGGGAATCGTCAACATTTGCACGGCGACGAGGCAGAGGCCGTAGCGCAGGAGGACCGGGCGGCTCCTGGCCAGGTGGAAGCCACCGTAGAGCGCCAAGGCGCAGAACAGCAGTGTGAGCCAGCCGACGCCGGAGCCGCTCAATCGGATGGGTACGGCCGCGAAGTCCCGCCATCCCAGCTCCAGCGGCTGCCGGCGGCGCGCCAGCAGGTCCTCGATGCTCGCCCAGGCCGGCATCAAGAAGAGGATCAGCAGGCCACCGAGGAGCCCCGCGACCACCATCGATTGGCGCCTTGGCGGCACGACTCGTCGGCCGGGAAGTGCAGCCTCCAGCGCCAACCAGGCGAAGGGCGCCAGGACGAAGGGCGCCGCCAGCAGATGGAGATAGACGGCGAGCGCACCGAGCCCAGCGTACGCCAAACCCTGCCGCAGGCGACCGTCCTGCCGCCAGTCGAAGAACGCTCCGGCCGCCATCGCGGTGACCAACGCGTACGGCATGTACGGCCGCATGAAGCGGCTGTGGAAGACCAGCAAGGGCGAGGTGGCGAGCAGCCAGGCGACCCACACGGCCGTGCGAGGGTCGACCCGGCGGGCGATCCAGCGCGGCACCAGCAAGAGCATCGCGAGCCCCGCCGCCAGCACGGGCACGCGCAGGGCCAACTCCGAGGGCGGCCAACCGAGGTCCAGCAACAGTCGCAGCCAGGCGTTGAGGGGTGGCGAGTTGGCGGTGTCGGAGTACTCGACGAGCGCCTGCCGGAGCGAGTGCTCGAGGGCGAAACGGAAGGCGTGCTGCTCGTCGCCGACGATCACCTGCTGGAACAGGCCGACCGAGCGCAGCAGGACGCCGACGAGGACCGCCGCCCAGAAGCATGGTCGCCGGCAGAGAGGCGTCAGGTTGGACGGGAGCATCGTCACGGTTCCGCTGACCCGCCGGCCGCGTGGGGAGTGGAGGTCCGGCTCGGCGCCGAGTCGCCGAGGCCGCCGAAGCCCACCGCGAGCGTCAGCGGCAGGAGCTGCAGCAACAAACGATCGAGGGCCGTACGGATCTGCCAATCGGGGTCGTTCGGCGTGCCGAGGAACACCCCGAGCCACGTCACCCAGAGGAGCCCCAGGGCGCCCAGGAGGAAGGCGAGCCCCGGCCGCCGGCGGGCGGGAGAGAGCGACGTCACGAGGATGGCGAGGGCGGCGAGGGGCCAGACGACGCCCCAATCCGCGAAGCCGCGCAGCGGATCCAGTCGATCCCGGAAGGCACTCAGCACGACCTGCCAGCGGGAGCCGTCGACGAGCCGGCTGACCACGCCGCTGGCGAAATGGCCGAGGTCGGTGTGGGGAGCCCAGAACAGACGCATGAGGCCGACGGCGATGCCGCCCGGAAGTGCGCCGGCGACGACGAATGCGAGGCGACGTCGTCCGGCGGGGCTCGTCGCCGTGCAAGCGGCGAACAGCCCAGCGAGCGCGCCGGCGAGCAGGAGTCCCTCGTTCTTCGCCCACGGCAGCAACCCGAGTAGGAAACCGGCGAGAGCTGGAGGCACGGGTGCCGGACGATCGACGGGCAGCTGGAGCGCCAGCAGCGTCCCGCAGGCCACCAGCAGATAGGCGAGCGGCACGTCCGCGCACTGGGCGAAACCCCACCACACCGCCGCCGGCGTGACCAGGAAGAGCGCCGGGGCGAGGGCCGTCCAGCTAGCGGACGAACCGAGGGCTCGGACGGCGAGCGCCAGCGCCGCGGCGGCGGACAGGAAGAAGAGCCCGCCGGTACCCTGCGGGATGCGGGGGCTCTCGTTGGCGAACAGTGCGAACTGCGCCGCCAGGCTGCCCGGGAGGAGCAGCGGATAGTCG
>CAYXXN010000120.1:0-8682 GCA_964469055.1 uncultured Thermoanaerobaculia bacterium | reverse complement strand
CTCGAGGCGCGCCGAGTCGGCGCGGAGGAGACGCACCATCCCGGCCGCGCGGAGGTGTTGGCGGCGGTCGGGTCGGAGGCCGGAGAGTGAAGCGGCTCCGGGCCCTGCTGCCCTACTTCCGACGCTACCCATGGCGTCTCGCCGGGGGCATGCTGTCGAACCTCCTCTCCTCGCTCGTCGGTCTCGCCGGGCCGCTCGTCGTCGGCCGCGCCGTCGACGCCTTTCGCGCCGACGCGAGCGGCGCCAGCCTCGCCACCTATGCCGGCGTGCTGCTCGCCATCACGGCGCTCCAGGGCGTCTTCAGCTTCGGTCAGCGCATGCTGCTGGTGACGCTGTCGCGCAACATCGAGCTCGACCTCCGCAACGACTACTTCCGGCACCTCGAGACCCTGCCGCCCGCCTTCTTCCAGACGAGCTATACCGGCGACTTGATGGCCCGCGGCACCAACGACCTCGGGGCCGTGCGCATGCTCTGCGGCCCGGCGATCATGTACAGCTCGAGCACGCTCTTCACCGCCACCGGGGCGCTCGCCTTCATGCTGTCGCTCCATCCGCGGTTGACCCTCGTCGCCCTGGCGACGATGCCGCTGGTGGCGGCGGCGACCAAGGTGTTCGGCGAGCGCATCCACGACCTCTTCGAGCGCGTCCAAGAGCAGTTCGGGAGGCTGTCGGCCAAGGTGCAGGAGAACCTGGCCGGCGTGCGGGTGGTGCGGGCCTACGCCCAGGAGGCGGCCGAGGAGAGGAGCTTCGGCGCCATCAACAGCGAGTACGTCGAGCGCAACCGGCAGCTCATCCGCTGGGATGCCGCTTTCTTCCCGGCTCTGACGGCACTGGTCGGCGTGGGCTTCGTGGGTGTCCTCTGGTACGGCGGCCGACTGGTGGCCGCCGGCACCCTGACGATCGGCGCGTTCGTCACCTTCAATTTCTTCCTCGCCAAGCTGGTGTGGCCGATGATCGCCATCGGCTGGGTGATCAACCTGGTGCAGCGGGGCAGCGCCTCGCTCGGCCGCCTCCTCGAGGTCTTCGAGACCGAGCCGACGGTGCGCGACGAGCCGCCGCTGGCGCCGGACGCGCCGATCCTGGGCGCCGTCGTCGCCCGTGGTCTCACGTTCGCCTACGACGGCGGCGCCCCGGTCCTGACCGACCTCGACTTCGCCGTGCCGGCCGGCGGCAGCGTCGCCGTCGTGGGGCGTACGGGAAGTGGCAAATCGACGCTCCTCGCGCTCCTGCCGCGTCTCTTCGAGCCGCCGCCGGGGAAGCTTTTCGTCGACGGCGTCGATGTCCGACGGCTGCGACTCGCGCACCTGCGCGGCGCGATCGCCATGGTGCCGCAGGAGACGTTCCTGTTCTCGGCGACGGTCGCCGAGAACATCGCCGTCGGCCGCCCGGAGGCGGACTCCGCGGCGATCCGGCGGGCGGCGGCGATCGCGGGGCTCGAGCCGGATCTCACCGGTTTCCCCCAGGGGCTCGACACCGTGGTCGGGGAACGGGGCATCACTCTCTCGGGCGGCCAGAAACAGCGCGTGGCATTGGCGCGGGCTGTCCTCCGCGAGCCCGACATCCTGCTGCTCGACGACTGTCTGTCGGCGGTCGACACCCACACCGAGGAAGAGATCCTGGGGAACCTGCGCGAGGTCTTCGCCGGGCGCACGGTCTTCCTGGTGTCGCATCGCATCTCGACGGTGCAGCGGGCGGACCTGATCCTGGTGCTCGAGGGCGGACGGATCGCCGAGCGCGGGACGCACGAGGAGCTGCTGGCGCGCGACGGGCTCTACGCGGATCTCCATCGGCGGCAACAGCTCGAAGAGGAGCTGGCCGCGGTGTGAGAAGCTCTCGGCGATCGACGGGGAACGCATGCGCGTCGTGATCACGGGGGGGACCGGCCTGATCGGCCGTGCGCTGGCGGCGGAGCTGTGGGGCGCGGGTCACGAAGTCGTCGTGACCAGTCGCTCGCCGGAGAAGGCCCAGGGTGTCCCGGCGGGCGTCGCCCTGCGCCCTTGGGACGCGGTCTTGGCCGAGGGCCTGCTGCCGCTGGTCGACGGGGCGGACGCCGTCGTCCATCTGGTGGGCGAGGGGATCGGAGATGGGCGGTGGAGCGCGGCCCGCAAGGAGCGGATCCGAGCCAGCCGTGTGGACTCGACGCGGGCGCTTGTCAGCGCCTTGGCGCTGTCGGGCTCGCCCCCCGCCGTCTTGTTGCAGGGCTCGGCGGTCGGCATCTACGGTGCGCGCGGCGAGGAGACGATCGACGAGGACTCCTCGCTCGGCGAGGGGTTCCTGGCCGAGGTCGTTCGCGAGTGGGAGGAGGCGGGCACGACGGCCGAAGAGCTGGGCGTGCGCCGCGTACGGCTGCGCACCGGGGTGGTGCTCGCCAAGGAGGGCGGTGCCCTGCCGCGCATGGCGCTGCCCTTCCGGCTGTTCGCGGGCGGGCCGCTCGGTGACGGCCGGCAGTGGATGTCGTGGATCCACTTGGCCGACCTCATGGCAGCGCTGCGACTGCTGCTCGCTGACCCCGAGGCGCGCGGACCCTTCAACCTGACCGCGCCAGAGCCGCTCACCAACCGCGACTTCAGTCGCGAGCTGGGGCGGGCGCTGCGGCGGCCGAGCTTCGCTCCGGCCCCCGGCTTCGTGCTGAAGCTCGTCCTCGGCGAGATGGCCGAGATGCTGCTGACCGGCCAGCGGGTCCTACCGCGGCGCCTGCTCGCCGCCGGCTACACCTTCCGCTTCCCGACGGCGGCGGCGGCGCTGGCCGACCTCCTGGATTGACGATGGACAGCGACGCCCTGGCCGCCGAGCTCGCGGGCGCCCTGGCGCGCGGCGAGAAGGTGGCGCTCGCCACCGTCCAGTCGGGGCCGTGGGCCGGCAATCGGCTCCTGGTCTGGCCGGGCGGGGAGGCCCTGGGCGACCTCGGCGCGCCGCGCTTGAACCAGCGGGTCGCCCTCCACGCCGAGGCCCTCCTCGTGCGCGGCGGCGGCACGACGCGCAAGCCCTTCGATCATCTTGGGCGTACGATCGAGGTCGAGGTGGTGGTGCAAGGTGGTTGAGGCGATCCGCCAAGGAGACATCCCCGGGGTGCAGCTGCGGCGGCGCCAGGAGCTGCCGGTGGGCGTCGACGAGGCGTGGCGGTGGCTGACGAGCGGCGAGCTCATCGCCCGTTGGCTGGCGGCGGAAGCGACGGCGGTCGCCGGGCCGGAGGGAAGTCTGTCGCTCGCCGGCCTCGACGAGCGGGGGCGGCCCTACCGTGAGGAGGCGACGACGCTCGCCTGGGAGCCGCCCGATCGGTGGGCGGTGTCGTTCCTGCGCCTCGAGGCGGGCTGGGGAGCGACGACCCGCCTCACCTTCGAGCTCGCCGGCCTTCCGGCCGGCTGCGAGCTGTCGGTCCTGCAGCAGGGCTTCGAGCACCTGCCGCTCTCCGAGTGCCTCACGGTCTGGGAGGCGTACCGCAAGCGCTGGCGCGAGGCCCTCGAGCGCCTAGCGCAGGCCTTGAGCTCCTAGCTCGATCTTAGGCCTTGGCCATCCACGGCCGCGGCACCGCCGGTGCTCGTAGAATGCCCGCTGCGACATCCTGGATGTCTGCACGGTGGGGAGACCGTGAGAACCGTCCTGTTGGTCGGTAGCGACGCGCTGACCTTGCGCAGCCTGGGCGATTGCCTGGCCGTGCTGGGCCCGCGACTGCGGGTGTTGACGGCGGCCGGCGGCGAGGCGGCGGCGGCGCTGCTCAGCGCCGAGCGCGTCGACGTCCTCGTCACCCAGCTCGTCATGCCGCAGATGGACGGCTTCGAGCTCGCCGCCTTCGGCCTGCGCCATCACCCGGGCCTCGAGGTCGTGCTGATGGAGGGTCGCGAGTGGGGCAGGGTGCAACAGGCACTCACCGCCGAGGGCGCCTTCCGCTTCCTGGCGCAGCCTGTGGAGCCGCAACAGCTGATCGACGCGGTGCTCGGCGAGGCCGACGGCGATGCCAGCGGCCAGTTCTCGGGCCTGTCCTTGAGCGGCATGTTGCAGCTCCTCGCCGCCGAGGCCCGCTCCTGCGCCGTGCGCGTCGCTGGGGCGCGCGGCGAGGGCCGCGTCGAGCTCCAGAACGGCGCCATCGTCAACGCCGTCGCCGGCGAGATGCGGGGTCGCGACGCCCTCTACGAGCTGCTGAGCTGGGAGGACGCCGACTTCGCGCTGCAGAGCCTCCAGCCGCCGGTCTACCGGCGCATCGACGAGCCCTTGGCGCAGTTGCTGCTCGAAGCCGCCCAACGCCAGGACGAGGGGGCGCGCGACCGCCGGACTCTGCCGGCGGGTGCGGCGCCGGCGCGCTCACCGGCGGTGGTCGCCGGACCCGCGGCCTCGCTCTATTTCACCCCGGGTGAGTTTCAGCCGATGCTCGCGCCGCTCGCCGCGCTCGCCGGGTTCGAGCTGGCGGCCCTGCTCGACGCCGGGCCCGAGCGCTGCCTGGCCGCGGCCTCGCTCGGCGACCCGGAGGTGGCCGCGCGCTCCGCCCTCGCCGCCGCCCGCGAAGCGCTGCGGGCGATCCCCGAGGAGCAGCGCGGCTGGCTGCGCCAAGTCAAAGCCAACCCCGCGCACCCGCTCCAGATCCTCCGCTTCCTGCGCGGCGACCCGCAGACGATCCTCTTCGTCTCGGCGGATGCCGATCCCGCCGCGGTCCACGCCGCCCTCGACGCCGCTGAAGAGAGGAGCCCGCGAGCAGATCCGCGGCGGTAGGCCCCCGGTGGGCCGGCCGCTAAGCGATCTCGACCCGGTTGCGTCCCAGCGTCCGCGCCCGGTGCAGCGCGGTGCGCGCCGACTGGTGGAGGCTCTGGCCGGAGTCTTGGCGGGCGAGGACCGCCACCCCGGCGCTGAAGGTCGCGCCGAACTCGCCGCCGGCGACGTGATGCCGCACGCCGGCGTACATCGCACGCACCTGGTCCATAACCCGGCGCGCCGCGTCGGCGCCGGTCTCCGGCATCAACACCGCAAACTCGTCACCGGCCAGGCGGGCCACGGCGTCGGCGTTGCGCAGGCGCCGGCGGAGGAGCTGGGCAAGGGTGCGCAGCACCGAGTTCCCCGCCAGGTGGCCGAAGGTCTCGTTCACCGAGTTGAGGTGGTCGACGTTCACCAGCATGTACGCGAGCTCGAAGTCGTGCTCGCGCGCCCGCCGCACTTCGGCCCCCAGGCGTTGAACCAGGGAGCCGTGAGTCAGCAGGCCCGTCAGGGCGTCGGTCGCCGCGAACCGGCGGCGACGGCGCTCGCGGCGCGCATGCGCGGACAGCGCCGAGAGCAGCAGCCCGGCGTCGGCGCCTGCCGGCAGCAGCTCGTCCAGCGCGAAGCGCGCCGCCAGCACGTGATCCTCGAAGCTCGCCGGGTCCGTCGCGGCGACGACGATCGGCAGGTCGACGTAGGCCTCTTCCTGGCGCACCATCGCCGCTAGTTCCAGGCCCCGCGTCGTGCCCTCGGCGTGCACGACCAGGAGCGCCTCCGGGGCGAAGTCCACCAGCGCGCTCCACAGCTCTTCCTGGCTCCTCGCCACCGCCGCGGCCATGCCGCCGCGCTGCACGGTGAGCAGGTGGTCGAGGGCCCGGCCGGGGGCGCTCTCGACCAGCAGCACGCGAAGGGGGTCCGTCTTGGGCAGCCGGAAGAGGTCGAGCCGGTCGACGAGCGTCCGGGTGTCGAACGGCCGCGCCAGGAAGGCGTCGGCGCCGGCGCGCACCACCTCCCAGCGACTGGCGAGGTCACCCGCCGGTCCGACGAAGAAGAGCCCCACGCCGCTGGCGTTGCCGACGCAGGCCTGGCGCAGGCGGCGGGTGTCCGAGAGCCGCTCCAGGAAGGGCTCGCCGTCCACCAGGATGGCGGTCGGCGGCGTTTGGGAGACGGTCTCCAGGAGAGCCTGGGGGCGGGCGAAGCGCCGCACCGAGTAGCCGAAGTAGCCGAGCTCGAGCCCCAGCTCCTGGGCGAGGTTGCCGTTGGCGGAAAGCAGATAGAGCACCCGGCCCACCCGCTCCGGCACCAGGAGCGACGCGGCGCTGGCTTCCTCGTCGAGGTCGAAGCGCAAGCTATCGGTGTCCAGCAGGCAAGCTCGGGCGAGCGAAGCCACGCAACCATCGACGCGGCTGCGGAAGGCCTCGGGCGGCGCCTCCATTCCCGCTTGCACCAGCAGCTCGAGGTTGCGCGCGGCGTCGGCGACGGCGGCGTGGCCGAGGGCGGTCGCGGAGCCGGCGACGCTGCGCGCCTCGGCCGCCAGCGCGGCGAGCGCCGCGGGCGTCCAGCTCTCGCGCAAGCCGTGCCAGGCCGCGGAGAGCGCCCGAACGCGCAACGGCAGGTGTTCGGTCCAGGCGTGCCGCAGGACCTCGAGGCGATCCGGCGGAGCCGGCTCGCCCGTGGTGGGGGTCACGGCGGAGGATTCTAGTCCTCTACAATCCGCCCGTGCCGGACCACGAACGCATCGAGGCGATCTTCGGCGACCATCGCTCGGGGGCGGGGGAAATCGGGAGCCACCTCGCCGCCGAGCTGTCGCAGGCCGGTCGCGAGGAGCCGGCACGGCTGGAGGCGACCCTGGCGCGGGCGACCGAGCTGGCACTCGCCCGCTTCCCGATGATGGCCAACCTGCTGCGCCTCCTGGACGACGCCTGGCAGGCGTTCGAGAACGGCGAGTCGGCGGGAGCTCCGGTACGGGTCGCGGCAGAGCTCGCGCGCCATCGCCGCGCCGCCGATCCGACGGCGATCGCCGAGCGGCTCGTCCGCGTCTGGGGCCATCCGCGCACCGTGCTCACGCTCTCGCGCAGCGGCACGGTCTTGAGCGTGCTGCGCGCCCTCCATCAGGTCGGCCGCGAGTTCGAGGTGTTGGTGGGCGAGGGGCGGCCCGAGGGCGAGGGCGTGAGCCTGGCGCGCGATCTCGCGGCCGACGGGATCCGGGCGACGGTGGTCGTCGACGCGGCGCTACCGGCACTGGCGGCGGGCGGACCGGCACCGCCGCCGCTGCGCGCCACGCCGCGCGAGCGCGTCGTGCTGCTCGGCGCCGACGCCATCACCGGCACCTTCTTCATCAACAAGGTCGGAAGCTACCCTCTGGCCCTGGCGGCGCACGGCGCCGGCATGGGCGTGTGGCTGGCGGCGGGCGAGGACAAGCTGTTGCCGCCGGGGCGCGACGAGGCGCTGCTCCTGCCCTGGGATGCCCGCCCCTGGCCGGGCATCGAAGCGCCGGCGGCGGCCCTGCGCTTCGATTTCGAGCGCGTGCCGCTGGCGCTGGTCGCCGGCGTCGTCCTGCCGACCGGGGTGGCGGGCGCGAGCGAGCTCGCCGCGAAGATCGGCGGGCTCTCCTGGAGCCGCCACCTGGCGGCTGCCCTGGCGGCACGGGGCTGACGCCGCGTTAGCTCTCGCCCGGCGTGCGGCCGGCGCTCCACCCGATGTGTACGAGGGCGCCGGGCTCGAGCCGCGCCAGGAGCTCGGCGACGGTCGCGCCATCCGGCGGCACGGGCAGGTCGGGGGCGACGTCGGCGAGCGGCGCCAACACGAAGGCCCGACGGCGCAGCCCGGGATGGGGCAGTGTGAGCTCCGGTGCGTCGCTCGTGACCTCTCCGTAGAGCAGGAGGTCGATGTCCAGAGGACGAGGCGCGTCCCGCGGACCGCCGCGCCGCCCGGCCAGCGCCTCGAGCGCCTTGGCGATGGCGAGGATCTCCTCCGGCTCGCGGGCGGTATGCGCGAGGACGGCAGTGTTCCAGAAATCGGGCCCTGCGCGCCCGCCCTCGGGACGGCTCGAGTAGAGGCCGCCCACGGCGAGCTCTCCCAAGGACACGGCGAGGTGCGTCACCGCCCAGCGCAGAGTCGGTTCGGCCGCGCCGAGGTTGGCTCCCAGCCCGAGGGCCACGGTCACCGGTGCGGGGCCGGTCATCGGGTGCGAGTCTTGCATGGGACCTGCGCTGACATATGATGACTTTTTCCCACCCGCGGGCGGTCCTCCGCCTCGCCCCGGTCATGCGCGGTCCCCGGTCCCTCCTCGCTCTCGCTTTCGCTTTCGGCCTCGCGCTGCTCGCGGGCGCCGTCATGGGCGACGAGCTGCCGGACCCGCGGGGCGAGGGAGTGGCTCCCGACCAGCGCCTCGCCCTCCTCGTCGAGCGCATGCGCATCGTCCAGGAGGACATCCGGACCCTCGAGGCCGAGTTCGTGCAGGTCAAGGAGAGCGCCATGCTCCTCGAGCCCGAGGAGGCGCTCGGGCACTTCTCCTTCGCCTCGCCGGACCGCGTGCGCTGGGAGTACGCCACACCCAATCCGATCTCGATGGTCATCGACGGCGAGCGCATGACGACCTGGTACCGCGACCTGGGGCAGGCGGAGCGGATCGACATCGGTCGCCAATCGCAACGGGTCCTCGAGTACCTGGGCGCCGGCAGCAGCCTGACGACGTTGCTCGAGTACTTCGACGTCGCCCTCCACATGCCCGGCGACCCCGACGCGCCCTTCCAGCTCGAGCTCTCGCCGCGCTTCGAGCGCGTCGCCCGGCGGCTCGCCAGCATGCAACTGTGGGTGGACTCCGAGCTCTACCTTCCGGTGCGCCTGCACTACGTCGAGGCGGACGGCGACACGACCGACTACCGGTTCAGCGACTTTCGCCTCAACCGCGGCATCCCCGCCGAGCGCTTCGAGCTCGACCTGCCGGAGAGCGTCGCCCTGCGCACGATCGACCTCAACCGGCGGGGCGGTCTGTGA
>CAYXXN010000119.1:686-8732 GCA_964469055.1 uncultured Thermoanaerobaculia bacterium | reverse complement strand
ACCGGCCGCCTGTAGTTACGCGGCCACAGGGCTCGCTCCCTTCGTACCGGCCGCCCGTCGTTACGCGGCCACAGGGCTCGCTGCCCTCGTACCGGCCGCCGGTCGTTTCGCGGCCTCCAGCGCTCGGCGCCCCCGGGGCGACCTCGCACCCGGTTTGGACCAGGCCGCCGGCGAGCGACTTCAAGCCCCGTCCTGGGCTGCCGTCCTCCCCAGTGCGGCCCGCCGCCCCGACCTACCCGACCTGGATCCGGCCGCCGAGCCCATCCACCTCCGGGGCACACGACGGGAGGCCGGTGGTGCAACGCGTGCTCGAGGACATCCGCTCTGGGCGGGTGAGCTCGTGGCGGCCTCCAGCGCCGCCGGCCGCGCCGAGCTCGGCGGGCGCGGCGAGCGTTCGACCCAGCGAGCCGCAGCGGCCGTCCGCCTCCTCGAAGCCGCCGTCGCGGAGCTCCGCCTCCTCGCGCAAGCCGCCGGGGCTCTAGAATCCCAGCGGTGGTCCGCCGCGTCAGCCTGGGAGAGGTTCTCTTCGTCCTCTATTGCGTCGAGGCAGGGGTGCTGCTCACGCTGCTGCCGTGGACGGCGAGCTGGAACGGTACGTTGTTGCGCCTCCCCGACCCCGGCGTCCTCGCCCTGACGACGCACCCCCTGCTGCGCGGCGCGGTCAGCGGCTTCGGCCTCGTCCACCTGTTGTGGGGAGCGCACGACCTCGATCTGCTGCTCTCCCGGCGGCGCCGAGGCTAGCCCCGGCTCCCGGCCGTGCCGCTCGCCCCGCGCCGCCCGCCGCGCCTGCTGGCGATCAGCGATCGTCGGCGATTGCCGGATGGAGACGTGGTGGCCTGGGCCCTGGGGCTTGCCCGGGCCGGCGTCGACGCCCTCCAGCTGCGCGAGAAGGACCTCCCGGACCGTGAGCTCCTCCGACTCGTGACCGAGTTGCGACACCGTCTGCCCCCGCCCTTCCTCTTGCTCGTCAACGGGCGGCCCGACATCGCCGCCGCCGGGGAGGCCGACGGCGTCCACCTGCCGGCCGCGGGAGTGCCGACGGCGGCCCTCCGGCGTCGCTTCGGATCCGAGCTGCTGGTCGGTCGCTCCGTGCATTCCCCCGTCGAGGCCGAGGCAGCCCGCCGGGCCGGCGCCGACTACGTCCTCTTCGGCCCCGTCTACGCCACCCCGGCCAAGGCGGCCTTCGGACTCCCGCTCGGCCTCGGGGCGCTGGCCGCCGCCGCGCACGCCGCGGCGCCGGTCCTCGCCGTGGGAGGGGTTACAATCGACCGCCTCCCGGAGCTCGCCGCCGCCGGCGCGGCCGGCGCGGCGGGCATCCGGGAGTTCCTGCAGGAGGGAGGGCTGGCGGCGCTGGTGGCCAGCGCCGCGCGATGCTTCTCGCGGTGAGCGACCGAATCTTGGGCGTCGGGCTCGACATCGTGGACCTGGGTCGACTGGGAAGAGCGCTCGACCGCCACGGCGAGCGCTTCGTCCAGCGCTTCTGTCGCACTGGCGAGGCCGAGCCCCGCGCCGGCCTCGCCCGCCTGCGGCACCTGGGCGGCCTGTTCGCAGCCAAGGAGGCGGTGATGAAGGCGTTGGGCACGGGCTGGGGTGACGGCGTCTCGTTCCTCCAGGTCGAGGTGCACCGGAGCGGTCCGCGCGGCGCGCCGGCCGTCCGTCTGCACGACCGCGCCCGGCAGCTCGCGAGCGAGCTCGGCGTCGAACGCGTGCACCTGTCGATCAGCCACGACGGCCTCCTGGCCGCCGCCGTTGCCGTGCTCGAGGGGCGCGACCGGTGAGTGGAGGGCCGCGCAAGCTCCCCTTTCTCCTGCTCTCGCTCGTCGTGCTGGTGCTCGACCAGGGGTCGAAGGCCTGGATCGAGCGCCACTTGGCGCCCCACGCCGTCTTGCCGGTGATCGATGGTTTCCTCAATTTGACCCACGTGCGCAACACCGGGGTCGCCTTCGGATGGTTCGCCGGTCCGGCGGCGGGCATCGGCTCTGGGCTGCTGTCGATGCTCGGTTTCGTGGCTCTCGCGGTAGTCGCCGTCTACTTTCGGCGCGCCTCGCCCGGCGATCGGCTGCTGCTCGCGGCGCTCGCCCTGATCCTCGGCGGCGCGGTGGGCAACCTGCTGGACCGCTTGGCGAGCGGCGCCGTCACCGATTTCATCGATTGCTACCTCGGCACCCACCACTGGCACACCTTCAACGTCGCCGACAGCGCGATCACCGTCGGGATCGGCCTCATGGCTCTCGATTTCTTGCGACGCCGGGAGCCCGCCGCGGCGCGCCAGGCGCCGTAACCTCCGGCGATGGACCGCTGGCGGGTCGAGGCGCGGCCGACGCCCGAGCGCCTGGACAAGCTCCTCGCCGAGCGCTACGGCGTACCCCGCAATCAGGTGCAGCGCTGGGTGGTCGGCGGCGCCGTGCGAGTGAACGACCGGCCGGCGAAGAGCTCGCTGGCCCTGGCGGGCGGGGAGTGGGTCGAATGCGAGCCGCTGCCCAGGCCCCGCGACGACCGGGTGACGCCGGAGGAGGGGTCGCTCGTCGTCCTCTACGAGGACGCCGACCTCGTCGTCGTCGACAAACCGGCGGGCCTTGCCGTCCACCCCGGGGCGGGGCGCCGCACGGGGACCCTCAGCCATCGGCTCCTCGCCCGCTACCCGGAGGTCGCCGCGATCGGCGGACCGGGGCGCCCGGGGATCGTCCACCGGCTCGACATCGGCACCACGGGCGCCCTGGTGGTGGCAAGGAGCGAACGCGCCTACCTGGCGCTGTCGCGGGCTTTCGCCGCCCGGCGCGTCGACAAGAGATACCTCGCCATCGTCTACGGCGAGCCGGCGCTCGCCGAGGGTGCCGTCGAGTCGCCCATCGGGCGCCATCCGCGGCGCCGGCGCGAGATGGCCGTGCGCCCGGGCGGTCGGCCGGCCCGCACGCTGTGGCGGGTGCGCGCCGCGACCGCCGGCCTCGCCTTGCTCGAAATCGCGCTCGCCACCGGACGCACCCACCAGATCCGCGTGCACTTGAAGGCGCTGCGGCACCCACTGGTCGGCGACGCCACCTATGGCGAGGCGCGCTGGAAGTCGTGGCCCCGGCCCGCCCAGAGCCCGCTGCGCGACTTCTCCCGTCCGGCTTTGCACGCCTGGCGCATCGCCTTCGCGCACCCGGGAACCGCCGAGCGCGTGCAGTTCGAGGCGCCGGTGCCGGAGGATCTGCGGCGGCTGTGGACGACGGTGACCGGCGTCGAGCTCGCCCTATAACAGCTCGCCGAGCTCGCGGAACTCGCGGCCCTGCGATTCGGCGACGGGGCGGCAGGTGATGTGGCCGGCGTAGGTGTTGACTCCGGCGTAGAGCCCCGCGTCGTCCCGCACCGCCTGCGCCACCCCCTTGCCGACCAGCGCCAGCGTGTAGGGCAGGGTGGCGTTGTTCAGCGCGTAGGTCGAGGTGCGCGGCACCGCGCCGGGCATGTTCGCCACGCAGTAGTGGACGATGCCGTCGACGACATAGGTGGGCTCCGAGTGCGTCGTCGGCCGCGTGGTCTCGAAGCAGCCGCCCTGGTCGACGGCGACGTCGACGATCACCGAGCCCGGCTTCATCAGCTTGAGCATCTCGCGGGTCACCAGCGTCGGCGCCGAGGCGCCGGGGATCAGCACGGCGCCGATCAGCACGTCGGCGCGCTGGATGGCGGACACCAGGTTGTGAGGGTTGCTGGCCAGCGTCTGGATCGCGCCGGCAAACGTGTTGTCGAGGAAACGCAGGCGCTCGAGATTGGTCTCGAGCACCGTCACCCGGGCGCCGAGGCCGACGGCCATCTTGGCAGCGTTCAACCCGACGATGCCGCCGCCGATGATCACGACATCGCCGGGCGGCACCCCGGGCACGCCGCTGATCAGCGTGCCGCGGCCGCCGTGCGCGTGGTCGAGGAAGTGGGCTCCCTTGATCACGGCCATGCGACCCGCCACCTCGGACATCGGGGTCAGGAGCGGCAGCCCGCCGCGGCCGTCGGTGATCGTCTCGTAGGCGATACCGGTGATGCACTGTGCCAGGAGGGCGTCGGTGAGCGCCGGTAAGGGGGCGAGGTGGAGGTACGTAAAGAGCGTCTGACCCGCGCGCAAGCGCTCGTACTCGGCCTCGATCGGCTCCTTGACCTTGACGACGAGCTCCGCCGCCGCCCAGACGGCGTCGGCGTCGGGCAGCAGCTCGGCGCCCGCCTCGCAATACTGGGCGTCCGCGATACTGCTACCCTCCCCCGCCCCCCTCTCGACGAGGACCGTGTGTCCCGCGCCGACCACCGTGTGGACCGCCGCTGGGGTCATCCCCACGCGGTATTCGTGGTTCTTGATCTCCTTGGGAACCCCAACCTTCAAGGGGCGGCCCTCTCGGCCACCGCCCGGGCGCTCCCCTCGGCGGGGGCGTCGCCGGCCCCGCCCATCTCGACGCTGCCCTTGAAGAAGGCGCCGTCGGCGATGACCATGTTGGGGGCCACCACGTCGCCCACCAGGCGGCCGCTCGGCAGGATCTCGACCACCTCGCGGCCGCGCACGTTGCCCTCCACCCGGCCGGCGATGCGCACGCGCCGCGCTTCGACCGACCCCTGAACCGAGCCGCTTTCACTCACCGTCACGTCCCGCTCCGGGCGCACGCGCCCCTCGACGCGGCCCTCGACGACGACGTCGGTATCGCCGCCGATCTCACCCTGGAGGCGGGCGCCGGCGCCGATGTGGGGCGGCGCGCCGGCGCGCGACGCCGGGGGCTTGGGCGCGGCGGGCGCCGGTGCCGGGGGTTGCGGCCGCGGCGCCGCGGCCGCAGGGGGCGGCGCGACAGGTTGGGGTGTCTCGGATTCGCGACCGAAGAGCGCCATGGTCTCCCTTTCCGCCAAGCCCCAAACGGGGCGGTCACGGGGTCCGGTGTTGGAGCGGGCAACGGGATTCGAACCCGCGACCCCGAGCTTGGGAAGCTCGTGCTCTACCGGCTGAGCTATGCCCGCCCGTGACCCAACAAGCGGCGGTCAATCTAGCGGACACCCCTGGGGGCGTCAAGGGAGCGCGCGGTCCGCCGACCCGCTTGCGGGGCGTGAGGCGATCGGTATACTGACCGTCGATGTCCGATCCCGAGTCGAATCGCGCCGACGGCCGGGATCGGCAGCCTCTCTACTTCTTCCCCGACCGCGAAGTGACCGCCGCCGATCTGCGTCGGATCCTCGCGGAGGGCAGCCGTGCGGCGCGCGCCGAGGCCATCTCGTGTCTCCTGCGGTACGCCGAGTGGAGCCACATCTGGCGTTTCGTCACCCGCGACGAGGCGCGCGAGATCTTTCCCGATCTCGACCTGCCGGAGACTCTGCGCCAGGCCTGGGCGCGGATGCTCAAGCTCGAGCTGTCCAAGGTCGAATAGTCACTGCGCGACGAGCTCGACGGCGAAGAGGGCCGGCCAGAGCTTGCCGGTCAACAGGAAGAGCCGCCGCCCGGGATCGAAGGCGATGCCGTTGAGCACGTCGGCGCCTTCGCGCTCGCTCGCCGCGAGCAGGTCGGAGGCGTCGATGACGCCGCGCACGGCGCCGCTCGCCGTCTCGATCTTGACGATCCAATCCGTGCCCCAGACGTTGGCGTAGACCCAGCCGTCGACGCACTCGAGCTCGTTGAGGCGTGCGAGCGGCGCGCCATCGAGCGTCACCTCGAGGCGCCGCAGCTCGGCGAAGCTGGTCGGGTCACGGAAGGTCAGCTGGGCGCTGCCGTCGCTCATCACGAGCTCCTCGCCGTCCAGGCATAGACCCCAGCCCTCCCCCGAGTAGGGCAGCTCGTCGAGCAACTCGAAGCTCTCGAGATCGAGGACCCGCGCCACGCCCTCGCGCCAGGTGAGCTGCACCAGGCGATCGTCCACCCGCGTCAGTCCCTCGCCGAACAGATGCCCGGGGAGTGCCACTTCGTGCTCGACCTGACCGCTGGCGAGGTCGACTCGGCGGACGCTCGACTCGCCATAGAGGCCGGTGCTCTCGAGGAGCCGCCCTTGGTGCCAGACGAGCCCCTGGGTGAAGGCGGCGGGATCGTGCGGGTACGAGGCGACGATCCTCGCTCGCAAGCGCTGCACGGGCGGCGGTGGACCTGCCGACACGGCCGGGCCGTGGTCGGCGGTGCCGCAGGCGGCGAGCAGGAGCAGGGCGAGGATGGGCGCCAGGGCAGCGATCCTACGCCGCTGGCCAACTCATCGTCACCCGCAGCCCGCCCGTCGCACGGTTGCGCGCCGTGATCCGGCCGCCGTGCTCCTCGGCGATGCGGCGAGCGATCGGCAAGCCCAGACCCGTGCCGCTGTCGTGGGTCGAGAAGTACGGCTCGAAGATGCGATCGAGGTCGGCCGGCGGCACGCCGGGTCCGTCGTCCTCGACTTCGACCTCGACCTCCTCACCGCGGCGGCGGGTCTTGACCGCGACCCGACCGCCGCCCCCCGTCGCCCGCAAGGCGTTCTCCACCAGGTTGCGCAGCGCGCTGCCGAGGAGGCGGGCGTCGAAGCGGGCCCGGATCTCGCCCTGCTCCGCCGCGTAGTCGATCGCCACGCCCGGCGGGGGTGCCGTCCGGTAACCCTCGACGATCTGCCCCACGAAGCCCGCCAGCTCCCCTTCGGTGAGCTCGCTGCGCGGGATCCGGCTGTAGGTCGAGAACTCCGAGGCGATCGCCTGCAGCTCGTCCACATGCTCGAGGATGTTGCGGGTGCAGCGATCGAAGACCTCGTCGAAATGTGGCGCGTCGCGCTCGCGCACCTCGCGCATGTGCTCGGCGGAGAGCCGGATGGGAGTCAGCGGGTTCTTGATCTCGTGGGCGATGATGCGCGCCATTTCGGCCCAGGCCGAGAGCCGCTGACCGCGGAGGACGTCGGAGACGTCTTCCACCACGAAGAGCGCGGAGGGCTCTCCCTCGCCGGCGATGGGGACCCAGACGAGCGACCACTCCCGCGGCTCCTGCTCGTCAGCCACGGAGAGCCGCACCGTGTCGCGCCGCAGGCGGATCGGATCGCCGCCGACGAAGTCGGCAACGGGGCCGAGCCGGGCGGCGCCGCCCAGGCGGCCGGCCAGCGACTCGCCGACGGCCGTGCCCAGCAACTCGGCGGCCAGCCCGTTCTGGAGCAGCACGCGCCCTTCGTCGTCCAGCGACACGACCGCCGCCGTGCTGTGCTCGACCATCTGCTCGACGACCCGTTTCTCCCGCAGCAGCTGCTGCCGACCCTCGGCGAGGCGCGCCGCCATGCGATCGATCGCCTCGACCAGGGTCGAAAGCTCGACGACGGGAGGCGCCGCCAGGCCGAGGGAGGAGGCGCCGGCGGCAATGCGCCGCGTGCCGTCGAGAATGGCCGTCAGCGGCGCGGTGAAGCTGCGGGCGAGACGGGCTCCGAGCGCCGCCAGGAGCAGGACGAGCCCGGCGGTCGCCACCACCACCTTGCGACGGATGCCGGTCAGCTCCTCGGCCACGTCCTCCTGTTGGGCGACCAGGGGCACCGAGACCAAGAGACTGCTCCGCACGGACGCTCCCGGCACCAGGAGCGGCGCGTACAGCTCGCGGTAGCTGACGTTGCCGGCGCGGCTCGAGCGCGAGGCGTGCTGTTGACCGAGGAGCGAGAGCCGGGAGTAGACCTCGCCGGGCACCCGTTCGAGCAGCAGACCGGCGGTGAACAGCTCGCGCTTGCTGGTGGCGTAGAGCGTGCCGCCGAAGTAGAGATTCACCTCGGTGCGCAGGACTTGGGAGAGCCAGGCGAGCAGCTCGTCGTCGAGGACCGTGTCGATGCCCACTCCCGGCGCCTGCGCCGCGGCGTAGTCGGAGAGCACCCGCTCGGCGGCCTCCAGGGCCGCCTCTCCCGCGGCCCGCTGCTCGCTCTCCAGCCGGCCCGCCATCGCCGCCAGGGTGAGGAAGTTGACGGCGACCGCCGGCAGCAGTAGGAGCAGGGAGAACACCACGACCAGTCGCATCGAGTAGGAGCGGAGCGGCCGCGCCAGGGAGGCGCGGAAGGCCGGGTCGCCGCTGCGCAGCGCCACCCCGGCCACGGCGAGCAGCGCGGCCAGCAACAGCACGCCGGTGAAGGCCGT
>CAYXXN010000119.1:0-676 GCA_964469055.1 uncultured Thermoanaerobaculia bacterium | reverse complement strand
CGGGATGGCCAGTGGCGAGAGGCGCGGCAGCAAGAGGAGTCGCGTCCCGTCGGGCTCCGTCGCGGCGCGGGCCCAGGCCGCGCCGTCGGGCGTCTCGATGACGGCGCGGCCGCCGGAGCGAAGGCTCGCCGGCAGCGTCGCGGCGACGGGCCAGGGCGAGATCAGCGCCGCCCCGTCGCGGCCATAGAGGGCGTAGCGTGCCGGCTCCAGCACGCGCTCGACGGTGCGCGGCAGGCCCGGGCCGCCGCGCAGCAGCCGCCGCGAGAGACCCTCGGCATCGCGGCCCGGCAGCCCGAAGCCCGGCTGCGGCAGCAGCCAGTAGCGGACCCGCGCCCAGGGCTCGCCCCGCCAACGCAGCACGGCCTCGTCGGCGATGAGGGTGAAGTCCCAGACCGGCGCGCGCAGCGCCGAAGCGCCCAGGGGCGAGCCTTCGAACAGCTCGCCGCCGGCGAGCGTCAAGCCGAGGGCGAACTCCGAGGCTTCGGCGGCCAGGGGCTCCACGCGCAGCGCCGACAGGGCGCGCTCGTGCCGCAGCGGGGCGCGCCGCCAGAGGACGTAAGCGAGATCCGAGCGCGCCAACTGCCGGGGATCCCCAGGGGTCAAGGCGGAGAGGTCGAGGCCGGCGAAGAAGGCGCGGAGGTCGCCGGCAGCGGCGGCGAGCTCCTCCCGCGGCGGG
>CAYXXN010000118.1:0-8824 GCA_964469055.1 uncultured Thermoanaerobaculia bacterium | reverse complement strand
TGGCGGCGCATGTCCTCGGTGCCCATGTAGACGCGGCACTCGAGGCCGAGGAGGGCGGCCGCCGTGGCCGTCGCCACGCCGTGCTGGCCGGCGCCGGTCTCGGCGATGAGGCGTTCCTTGCCCATCTCGCGAGCGAGCAGCGCCTGGCCCAGGGCGTTGTTGAGCTTGTGGGCGCCGGTGTGCAGCAGGTCCTCGCGCTTCAAGTAGATCGCGCCGCCCCCCAGCTCGGCGGTCAGCCGCTCCGCCAGGTAGAGCGGCGTCGGGCGGCCGGCGTAGTGCTCCAGGAGATCGGCGAGGCGGCGGCGAAACGCCCGCTTGCGCCGCAGGCGGTCGTAGGCTTTGGCCAACTCCTCGAGCGGCGCCATCAGGGTCTCGGGCACGAAGCGGCCCCCGTAGGGGCCGAAATCGCCAGCGCGCTCAGTCATCGGCCACCGCCCGGAAGAGCCGCTCCAACAGCGCCGCGTCCTTGACCCCGGGGCTCGCCTCGACCCCCGAGCAAACGTCCAGAACGTCGGCTCCACCCCGCGCCGCACGGGCCGCGTTCTCGGGTCGGATGCCACCGGCGACGAACAGGGGCTTGCCGGCGGCGGCGAGGACCGCGACGTCCCAGGACCAGGCCCGCCCGGTGCCGCCCAGCAAGGTCTCGTCGGCGGCGTCGATCAGGAAGGCACCGGCCGTCGCGTAGCGCTCGAGGTCGGCCAAGGACGGAAGGCCGCGGAAGGCCTTGACGGCGCGCGCGCCGAAGGCCGCGGCCAGCTCCGGCGGCTCGGCGCCGTGGAGCTGCACGCGGTCGAGGCCGACCTCCGCCACCGTGCCTTCGATCTCGCCCAGCGTGCCGTCGGCGAAGATGCCGACGACGCCTACACGACCCCGAACGGCGGCCGCGATGTCGCGCGCCCGCGACCGATCCAAGCAGCGGGGGCTCGGCGCGTAGAAATTCAAACCGATGAAGGCGGCGCCCAGGTCGGCGGCCAGCACGGCGTCCTCCACTCTGGTGACGCCGCAGATCTTGACCCGAACGGGCATCGAGCGGCCAATCTACCGTAGCGCCGATGCGGAGCCTCAGTGAACAGATCGGGTAGGGACGAGCTCACGCAGCAACGCCGCGGGATCCGGCGCCAGCAGCAGGGACTCACCGACGAGAAAGGCGTCGTAGCCCGCACCCGCCAAGCGGCGCACATCGGCGGCCGAGGCGATCCCGCTTTCCGCGACACGCACCGCGCCGGACGGCAGGCGAGGCCCCATGGCCTCGACGTGGGCGAGGTCCACGTCGAACGTCCGCAGGTCGCGGGCGTTGACCCCCACCAGCTCCCACTCGGCACCGGCGAGCTTGCCCAGGTCTTCGGCTCCATGGGTCTCGACGAGCGGCACCAAGCCCCGAGCTCTGCTTCGTTCAGCCCACTCGAGCAGTTCGGCGGCCGGGTACAGCGCCGCGATCAACAGCACCGCGTCGGCTCCGGCAGCTCTTGCCCACTCGAGCTGTTTTTCATGTACGACAAAATCCTTGGCGATCGTCGGCAAACCCGCGGCGGAGCGGCAGCGCGCCAGCAGCTCGTAGCTGCCAAAGAAGAAGTCGGGCTCCACGACCACCGAGAGCGCCGCCGCCCCGTGCTCGGCGTAGAGGCGCGCTTGGCGCTCCGGGTCGATCTGTCCGGCCAAACTGCCCAAGTGGGGCGAGCCCATTTTCACCTCGGCGATCACGGCGCGGCCGCGGTGGGCTTCCAGGGCGGTCAAGAAGGGATTGGGCGATGGCGAGAGCTCGGGGATGCCGACCGAGGGCGTCTCGAGCCCTTCGTCGGAGCCTCCCGCCAGCCGCTCGCGGCGCCGGGCCACGATGCGCTGCAACAGGTCGGGCACCTCACTGGCCATGGCGGCGGCGCAGCTCCTCGAGCTTCGCAGCGGCGGCACTCGAGTCGATCGCCCGGCGGGCCTGCGCGACGCCGTCGCGCCAGTCTGCGGCCCGTCCGGCGACCACCAGCGCCGCTGCGGCGTTGATCAGCGTCACGTCGAGGTGCGCCCCCGCCTCGCCGCCGAGCACGCCGCGCATGAGTTCGGCGTTGCGCTCGGGAGTGCCACCGGCCAAGGTCTCGACCGGGCGGCGCTCGAACCCGAAGTCCTCCGGCGTGACCTCGGAGAGGGTGACGCGACCGTCCAGCACCTCCGCCACCCGAGTCGGCCCGGACAGAGTGATCTCGTCGAGGCCATCGCTCCCGTGCACCACCAGGGCGTGCTCGGTGCCCAGCTCGGCCAGCACTCCGGCCACCACCTCCACGCGATCGGCGGCGTAGACACCCAGCAACTGCCGGGTCGCGCTCGCTGGATTGGTCAGCGGGCCGAGCAGGTTGAACGTCGTCCGGACGGCCAGGGCCTGGCGCACCGGCATGACCTGCCGCATGGCCGGATGGAGGCGTGGCGCAAAGAGAAAGGCGATGCCGATCTCGTCCAGGGAGCGCCCCGCCGCGGCGGGTTCGACCTCTACCTGAACACCCAGGGCTGTCAGGACGTCGGCGCTGCCGGAGCGGCTCGACACCGACCGGTTGCCGTGCTTGGCCACCGGCGCCCCCGCCGCCGCGGCGACCAGGGCCGCGGCCGTCGAGATGTTGAAAGTACCCTTGCCGTCGCCGCCCGTGCCGGAGGTGTCGACGACGCCGTCGCGGGCGTGGGGGATGGCGCGCACCCGGCGGCGCATCGCCGCCGCCGCACCGGCGAGCTCGGCGACGCTCTCGCCTTTCATCGCCAGCGCGACGAGCAACGCGGCCTGGAGCGGTGGCGCGAGCTCGCCGTCCATCAGCCGGCCGAAGAGTCCCTCCATCTCAGCGCGCGACAGCGCCCCACCGGCCATCCAGCGGCGCAGGGCCTCGACTGGCGCGAGCGCCGTTCCACCGCTCATCGCCGGCCCTCGCCGGTCAGCGCCAGGAAGTTGCGGACCAGCTGCGGCCCAGCGACCGTCAGCACCGACTCCGGGTGGAACTGGACGCCCCAGTAAGGCAGCTCGCGGTGGCGCATGCCCATCAGCACGTCGTCGTCGCTCCAGGCGACGCACTCGATCTCGGCCGGCAGGGCGTCGGCGAGGACGGCGAGTGAGTGGTAGCGGGTCGCCTCGAAGGGATCGGGCAGGCCGGCGAAGATCCCGACGCCGGTGTGTCGCACCTGCGAGGTCTTGCCGTGTAGCAGGCGCGGCGCCCGTTCGACCGTCGCCCCGAACGCGACGCCCAGGGCCTGGTGTCCGAGGCAGACGCCGAGCACCGGGACCGCCGGGCGGCGCTCGAGCAGAGGCACGAGGACGCCGGCGTCTTCCGGCCGACCGGGCCCCGGCGACAGCACGATGCCGGCCGGCCGGCGCGCCAGGAGCGCGTCCGGCGACGCGACGTCGTTGCGGACCACGTCCACCTCGGCGCCGGCCACGAGCAGCAGCTGCACCAGGTTGTAGGTGAACGAGTCGTAGCTGTCGACGACCAGAATCACGACCGTGACCCCTCCTCCAGCCGTCGCGCCAACGCCACGGCCGCCAGGAGCGCCGCCGCCTTGCTCTCCGTCTCGAGCTCCTCGGCAGCCGGGTCCGAGTCCGCCACGATGCCCGCTCCAGCGGTGGCCGAGATCTCGCCATCGCGCACCACCAAGGTGCGGATCGTGATGCAGGCATCGAGGTCGCCGGCGTGCGAGACGTAGCCCACGGCCCCGGCGTACGGGCCGCGAGCCTCCGGTTCGAGCTCGTCGATGAGCTCCATGGCACGGATCTTGGGCGCCCCGGAGACCGTGCCGGCCGGGAAGCAAGCGCAGAGCACGTCGAGGGCGTCGCGGCCGGGCAGGAGCTCACCCTCGACGGTCGAGCACAGGTGCATGACGTGACTGTAGCGCTCGACCTCGAGGAAACCGGTGACCTCGACACTGCCCGCCCGACAGATACGCCCCAGGTCGTTGCGCCCCAGGTCGACGAGCATGACGTGCTCCGCTCGCTCCTTCGGGTCGGCCAGGAGCTCGGCGCCCAGGCGGCGGTCCTCCACGGCATCCGTCCCCCGCGGGCGCGTGCCGGCGATCGGCCGGGTCTCCACGCGCGAGCCGCTCTTCTTCACGAGCATCTCGGGCGAAGCGCCCACCAGCGCCACGTCCGGCGTTTCGAACAGCACCATGTAGGGACTGGGATTGATGCTGCGGAGCGCGCCGTAGAGCGCTACCGGCTCGGCCGCCGACCCGAGCCGGAAGCGCCGCGCCAGGACGACCTGGAAGATGTCGCCGGCCGCGATGTGCTCCTGGGCCCGGCCGACCGCCTGCCGGAACTCCGGGCCCGAGAGGCTCGCCTGAGGCGGCGCCGGCGGCGGCCCACTCGGCAGCTCGACGGCCCTCCCCGCCTCGACTTCGGCCAGCAGCCTCGCCAGCCGGTCGAGCTCCCGGCGAGCGGCGCGCTCGTCCACCTCGCCGTCGATCTCGTTGGCGACCGCGATGACGCGCTGCCGCGCGTGATCGAAGACCACCACCGAGTCGTAGCGGGCCAGCACGGCGATCGGCAAGCCGAACGGATCCGGCGGCCTGGCCGGTAGTCGCTCCAGGACCCGCACCCAGTCGTACCCGAAATAGCCCACCCACCCGCCGAGGAAGGGCACTTCGCCTCGCGGCGCACGCACCGCGCCGAGCGCGCGACGGAGCACGCCTCGCGGCGCGCCTTCCACGCGCCGGTCGCCGTCCGCTTCCTCGATCTCGACGCGATCGGCCCACAGCCGAAGGACCACCCGGGGCGCCGCGCCCAGGAAGCTGAAGCGTGAGACGTGCGCGCCGCCGGTCACGCTCTCGAGCAGGAAACGCACCGGCGACAGCCGCGCCAGTCGCCGGTAGACGGCGAGGGGGGTGAGGCCGTCGGCGAGAAACTCGCGCTGTCGTGGCCGGCAGCCGGCGGCTTGCAACCTCACTCCTCCGCTTCGGCCAGCAGCAACCGACGGGCCAGCTCGATCGGCATCGGCCGCCCGGTCATGAGCTCGAACTGCGGCACGGCCTGGTAGAGGAGCACCTCTCGCCCGTCGACGGCGCGACGGCCGGCGGCGCGCACGGCCTCGACCAGCGGCGTGGGGCCCGAGCGCAGGTAGGAGAGGTCGACGAGGATGGCCTCGGGACCGAGGCGCGCGGGATCGAGCGGCAGCGGGTCCCCGGGCCGGCGTCCGAGCGGTGTCGCGTGCACCAGCAGGTCGTAGCCGGCGGGATCGAAATCCTCCCAGCTGCGCCCGGGGAGCCGCAGCTCGGCGACCGCTCGCTCGAGCCGGGCGGGGTCGCGGTTCACCAGCATCACCTGGGCTCCGGCGCGCGCCAGCGCGACGGCGGCGGCGCGGCCGGCCGCTCCCGCCCCGAGCACCGCCGCCTGGGAGCCGTCGAGGGCGATCTGCCGCCGCCGCAACGGCCCGAGGACGCCCTCCCCGTCCGTCGACTCCGCCTCCCACACGCCCTCGCGCGCCACCAGGGTGTTCGCCGAGCCGACGTAGCCGGCCAGCGGGCTCGCGGCGCCGGCCAAGGCCAAGGCCGTCGTCTTGTACGGCGAGGTGACCGACAGGCCGCGCAGCGGAAAGCCCAACTCGCCGAGGGCGCCGCTCTCGACGACCTCCAGCCAGAAGTCGCCGAAGTGCTCGACATGGAAGGGCAGGTAGAGGGCCTCGATGCCGCCCTCCCGGTACGCCCGGTTGTGGAGTCGGGGAGAGAGACTGTGCTCGACCGGATGACCCACGACCCCGCAGACGAAGCGCAGCGGCGGCAGCTCCGGCAGCCCGTAGTCCTCGCGCAGGCGGGCGAGAGAAGGCTGACCGGGCGCCGCTGGCGCATCGGCGGCCGCGTACACGACCGGCGCCCCGAGCCGAGGAGCCAGCAGACGCGTCCAGCCGCCCAGCTCGCCGGCCGCGAAAGCGATGACGTCGCGGCGGCCCAGCGCCTGCAGGAGCGCCAGCGGCGTCAATTCCTGACCGTGCGCCTCGGCCTCGGTCACCAACTTGTAGTACGCGGCCGGAACTTCCAGCATGCGCTCGGCCCTCGCCGCGAGTTCGGGGAGCTCACACCAGCCGCCATGCCAGGAGAGGAGGCGACGCGTCGGCGGCAGGTCGGCCAGTAGGTCCGGGTGCAGGTCGCGGCGCGCCTCGAGGTCGACGAGGTCGTAGCCCGCCGCCGCCGCCCACGCCAGCCGCTGGCGGCGCGCCGGGGGAGCATCCTCACCCGCACCGCCTTCCGCCGCGCTGCGCAGCGTGTAGAGCAGTCGGCCGGGGAACTGGGCTCGCAGCCACGGCGGCGGCAGATCGCCGACCAAGTCGGAGCGCACCTCGAGCACGTCCGCCTCCGTGCCCAGGGCCGCGATCGCCTGAGGTGCCGGCGGGCGAGCGACGGTCGCCACGAGGACGGCGCGCTCCGCTGGCGTGCCCATGAGGCCTAGGGCAGTAGAGCAGGACGCCGCGAAGCGTGTCAAACTAAAGCCACTTGACGAACGAAGCGTGCAAGACTATCTTCCGCCCGCTGCCCCATAAAGTAAGGAGCGTTGGCATGTCACAAGTCTCGAAACTTGTTCCAGCTATGCTGCTCGCCGCGGTGGGAGCCCCGCTCCTCGCGCAAGGCCCCCAGACCTCGGTCAGGGCGGCAGGGACCGCACCGCCGTTCGAGGGCGGCGCGGTCCTCTACAACCAAGACAACAGTTGCGGCGTCAACTCGATCAGCAGCCAGGAGTTCGAGCCGCCGTTCGCGGCCTTCGACAACCAGGCGGCGGACGACTTCGTCGTGCCGGCCCCCGATGTGCAGTGGGATGTCAGCCAGGTCTTCGCGCGCGGCGTGTACTTCAATGGCGCCGGTCCCACGCCCCTGGTCGATGTGCAGTTCTGGACAAACTCCAGCAGCCTGCCCGGTACCCTGGTCTGCGACTTCCCGAACCTCAGCAGCTTCTCCGACGCGGCCGGCTCGCTGACCATCACGCTGCCCACGCCGTGCAGCCTGGCGGCCGGCGGCGGCACCGCCTACTGGGTCAGCGTCCGCGCCGACATGGACTTCGGCGTCGGCGGCCAGTGGGGCTGGACCGAGCGCACCGTGCTGAGCAACAGCCTCTCGGCCTGGCAGAACCCCGGGGACGGCTTCGGCACGGGTTGCACGACCTGGACCCCCCGGATCAACTGCGGCGTCGGCACCGATCCCGATCTCTGCTTCTCGATCTCCGGTGTCGTGGTGGCCGTCGAGCTGCAAAGCTTCAACGTAGACTAGCGACCTCTCCGCGAAGATGCTGACGCGACGGCCGGCCCTCGGGCTGGCCGTCGGGCATTTGCGGCCCGGGGCACGAGCGACCCCGTGCTAGCATCCTCGGCCGGCGTGCCACCGTTGCCTCCGGCCAACAGTCGATTTCGGCACGGCAGCCTCGAGCATGGCTGAGGCGCCGCGCGAAACCCTGGAGATCGATGTCGTCTTCGTCGGCGCCGGGCCGGCGAGCCTGGCCGGGGCCTATCACCTGGCGCGCCTGCTCCGCGAGCACAACGAGGGAGTGAGCGCCGGCAACGGCCGTCTGGAGCCGTCGATCGCCATTCTCGAGAAGGGCAAGGAGATCGGCAGCCATGCCCTGTCGGGCGCCGTGCTCGACCCCCGCGCCCTGCGGGAGTTGCTGCCCCGGACCTGGCGGGAGGCGCCGCTCGAGGGCGAGGTGCGACGCGAGGAGCTGTGGTGGCTCACTTCGCGGCAAACGCTCTCGCTCCCCATCCCGCCACCGCTCGAGAACGAGGGCAAGTTCGTCGTCTCACTGGGCAAGCTGCTGAAGTGGCTGGCGCCGCAGGTCGAGGCTGCCGGGGTGGACGTCTTCTGCGAGTTCCCAGCGACGCGCGTGCTGCTCGAGGACGGCCGCGTCGTCGGCGTGCGCACCGGCGACCGCGGCATCGGCCGCGACGGCAAGCCGCGCTCGAATTTCGAGCCGGGTGTCGACATCCGCGCCCAGGTCACGGTGCTCGCCGAAGGGCCACGGGGTACCCTCGCCAAGCAGCTCGACGACGCTCTCGGCCTGTCGACGGCGAGCAATCCGCAGGTCTACGCGCTCGGCTTGAAGGAGGTCTGGGAGCTGCCACCGGGTCGAGTCGAGGCCGGCTCCGTCGTCCACACGATGGGCTGGCCTCTGGATCGCCGCACCTTCGGCGGCGGGTTCCTCTACGGCATGGGCGACGACCAGCTCATCGTCGGTCTGGTCGTCGGTCTGGACTACGAGAACCCCTGGCTCGACCCCCACACCGAGTTCCAACGCTTCAAGACCCACCCCAAGGTCGCGGGATTGCTCGCCGGCGGCAAGATGACCTTCTACGGGGCCAAGGCGATCCCCGAAGGCGGCTGGTGGGCCATGCCGCGCTGCGCGGGCGACGGCTTCCTGATCGTCGGCGACTCGGGCGGCTTCCTCAACGGCCAACGGCTCAAGGGGATCCATCTGGCGATGAAGTCCGGGATGCTGGCGGCCGAGACCATCTTCGAGGCCCTGACGGCGGGCGAAGTGAGCGCCGAGCGGCTCGCCCCCTACCGCGACAAGGTCGCCGCGAGCTGGATCAAGGAAGAGCTCTGGCCGGTGCGCAACTTCCACCAGGCCTTCGAGCATGGTGTCTTCGCCGGCATCCTGCAGACCGGCCTCGGCATGCTCACCAACGGTCGCGGTTGGGGTTTCCGCGATCGGCTGCGCAATGGGCCGGGCCACGCTCGGCTGCGGCGACTGGACGCTCCGGGCCGGACACTTGCCCAGCCGCCGCCGCCCCCCGCCGACCACGAGCTGACCTTCGACAAGCTCGCCGACCTCTATAACTCCGGCACCGCCCACGAGGAGGACCAGCCCCCTCACCTGCTCATCGCCGAC
>CAYXXN010000117.1:0-9135 GCA_964469055.1 uncultured Thermoanaerobaculia bacterium | reverse complement strand
GCCTTGCGGGCGAGCTTCTCGGCCGCCTGCATCTCGCGGCGACCGGCGTGGTAGTGGCTCTGCGCGGACTGCACGACGTTGCCGAGGTCCGACTGGTCGAACAGGGTGTCGCCCGAGCTGGGCTCCTCGTTGACGGTGTCCGGCACCTCGAAGCCCGGGGGCTCGCTCGGGTAGTCCGATTCGACGTCCTGCGCGCCGCTCGGCGCGGCCAGCATCGCGGCGGCGAGCAACACAAGAAACAGAGCTGGGTAAGGAAGGGAACGGTGCATCCTCGGGTCTCCTTGGGGGTGCAAGTATAAGTCGCCAGCGGCCGGCCGGCTCGGGCGATAATGTCGCCCGGTGAGGCCGGCATGAACGAGCGCGCGCGGGACTCGAGGGCCAGCCGCCGGCCGCGCCCGTGGTGGCTGGCGGTTGGGCTCGGCCTCGGCATGGTCGGCGGCTGGCTGATCGTCGGCCGCGGACCCGATCCGCTGACCCCCGAGGGGTTGGCCGCCGCTCGACAGCGCTGGAGCGCCAAGGGACTCGGGAGCTATCTCCTGGAGATCGAGACCCGCGGGCCGGCGGGCGCCCGCCAGGTCGTCGAGGTACGGGACGGCGAGGTGGTTCGCATGACGACGGGGGGCGTCGAGGCCACTCGGGAGGCCTGGCATTTCTGGACCGTCGAAGGGTTGTTCTCCTTTCTCGACACCGAGCTCGCCAACGCCGCCGACGCCGAGCGCACCTACGGCGCGCCGGCGGGCAGCGTCGTGCTGAAGGCTCGCTTCGACCCGGAGTGGGGCTTTCCCGCCCGCTTCCTGCGGCACGTGCTCGGCCAGCGAGACAGCGTCGAGTGGCAGGTGCTCCGCTTCGCGCCGCTGCCCGCCGGCGAGTGAAGGAGCCCGAAACGAAGGGGCCGGGCTCGCGCCCGGCCCCGGAGAACTATCGAGAACGGATCGCTCAGCGCGCCCGCACGGCGGGGTCGCCGAACACGTTGTAGATGTAGAGCAGGTGGCGGGAGAAGCCTTCCTCCTGGTAGGCGGCGAGGGCTTCGCGCACTCCCGAGCCGACGGTGGCGCCGCTGTCGAAGGCGGCGTCCACGAAGGCGCGGTTGAGGCGCGCCGCATCGACGCTGTAGGAGAGGCCCGAGGGCGCCCACATCGCCACGGCGCCGCCGTTCGCCAGCACCAACGCCTCGGCGAGCGACTGCATGCCCGGGAACTCGAAGCGTCCGGCCACGCAGGTGAGGCTCGCCGCGACGGCGGGCCGTCTGCCGTTGGTCAGCAGAGCGGCGTCGGCGACGGTGAGCAGCGCCTCGTCGGCGAACTGCGTCACACCGCCGTGGCCGACGTAGTTGACGAAACCGACACCGCGGTTGAAGGCGTCGATCGTCTGCTGGCGCACCTCGGCGGCCGGGAGCTGCTCGAGGTAGGCCTTGTCGACGACGTAGCTGCCGGGCAGGAACGAGGCCACCGAGTCGCTGTCGAACGAGAAATCGCCGCCGCTGTCCGGGTTGTCCGCCACCATCAAGGCGCTGCCGCGCCAGTCGGGTCCGCCAGAACGCTCCACCGCCTTCACCTTGTTGAGGTACTTCGTCAACTCGGCCTGGGTGAGGGCCGGAATGCGGCCGATCGCCACCTCCGGCACGCCGTCGTTGCCGGCCACGTCGCCGTAGGCGATGTCGGAAGCGAAGAGCCCCGACGGCGTGTCCACCATGAGCGGCGGCACGAGGTTGCCACCGAGGCCCTGGTAGTCCTTGTAGTCGTACGAGCCGGCCCCGGCGAAGACCACGTACTGCGGCGGCTGCGGCCAGTGGGTCGCCGCGTGCACGATGAAGTCGCGTAGGGCGTGCGGGCTCGCCAGGCCGTCGTTGAACTCGTCGTACACGTCCTCGAGGTTGACCGCCATCGTCGAGAAGCGCTGCTGGCGGTAGAGGGCGAGACTCTGGGCTCCGGCCATCAGCTGCGCGGGAGCCACGACGACCCACTCGGCGCCGGAGCTGCCGGCGAGGTCGGAGGGCGTGTCCGCCCAGAGGGCCGCCGGCTGCCGCATGGCGGCCAGGGTGGTCGCGAGGTAGGTGGCGTCGGCAGACGTCGGCTGGAAGCTGGCGCGGAAGCCGCCGCTGCCGTCGGCGTCGACGGTCAAGTCGGTGACCACCCGCGGCGCGAGCGGATCGACGACCTCGAACACGGCGATGGCCGGGCTCGAGAAGCCCTCGACGGTGACGACGGCGTGGCCGTCGGCGCCGAAGGCGAGCGCGTCGCCGAGGGCCCGGTAGAGGCGCGGGTAGGAGAGCGTGAAGCGGTCGATGAAGAAGCCCGACACCGGAGCGCCGCCGAGGACGCCGCTGACCTCGATCTGATTGGCACCGGCGACGAGGACGCCGGCCGGCACCGCGAAGGTGGCCTCGTGGAAGCGGATGTTCTCCCACGACGTCTGGCCGACGTCGACGCCGTTGACGCGCACGATCGCCGTGTGCTCCTGCGCCTGCGGATAGTCGGTGGCGCCGTAGAAGCGCGCCGTCAGCTCGGCGGCCGCGCCGCCGACGGCATCGGGCACCGTGACGTCGAGGGTCTTGGTGGCCGGAGCGAGGATCCCGTCCCAGAACCAGTAATCCACGTCGGGCTGCTTGGCGGCGTTGGTGGCCGCGAAGGACTGCGTCTCGAGGCGCAGGCTCTCGGCGAAGGCGAGCCCCGGCTGCGGTGCCGGCGCTCCGCCGGAGACTGCTGCCGCAAGCGTGCCGCGCTCGGCCGAGATCCAGTACACGTTGAAGCGGCTGAACGGATCTTCCGCCGCCTGGCCGTAGAAGAAGAAGGCGTTGGCGTCGCCGGCCGGGCTCCAAGCGACCTCGGAGCCGCGGTTCGTGAGGAGGAGCCGACCGCTGGCGATCGCGGCCTGCGCCTGGCTCGAGGAGATGCCCCAAGCGGCGGCGAGCTGGTCGGCGCCGACGCGATAGATGCCGGTCGCCTCGACCGTCGCCTTGAGGGCGCCGCCGCCGGCGGCGGGGGTGGCGGTGGTCGCCTGCGCCGCCTCGGCCTCGGCGAGCGAGGTCTCGAGGCGCCGCAGCTCGGCGAGCGAAGGCAGAACGGGCCGCGCGCCGAGGCCGAGATCGTCGGCCTTGGCCCGGGCGGGCGGCGCGGCTCCGACGGTGACGGCGTAGGGGCCGAGGACGCGGCGATGGCCGTAGAGGTCCTCTTCGACGAGCAGGTACTCGACGCGCTCGCCGGGACGGCCCTGCGGGTCGAGGACGCGGTAGACGCTCCCCTCGGCGATCATCGGGCTCAGCACCAGGCCGTCGGCCAGTGGCAGGCGGCGGTCGGCGCCGCGGTCGAGGCGGTAGACCTCGAAGCCGCGGGTCTGCACCTCGGTCGTCGTGCGCCATTCGAAGACGACACGGCCGCCGAGCTCGTAGGCCCGTGGCGAAGCCACGGAGGCCCAGTCGAGGTCGACGTTGATCGGGCAGATGGCCTGCAGCAGTTGGTAGAAACCGGGATCGAAGTCGCTCTCGTTGGACCAGAAGGTGCGGGCGCGGAGGTTGACGGTGTCGCCGTCGTCGGCGCCCAGGCGGTAGCTGACCTCGAGGGTGCCGCTGCGGCCGGCGCCGATGATGCCGGGCGTGCCGACGGCGCTGTTGGGGATCCACTGCACTTCCTCTGCCGTCACCGCCGGGTTCGACGGGAAGGTCGGCGTGATGTCCTGGGTCTCGTTGGGCGGCGAGTCGAGGAAGGTGCCGTTGTCCGGGTCGATCGCCGGAAGCTGATCGTCGACGTCGAAGCGGATGAAGCTCGCCGTGCCGCATTGGAAGCGCTCGGGCGTGTTGACGTCGGGGGTGCAGACCACCGGATTCGTGTAGGCGACGTGGAAGAGCACCTCGGAGTCGGGCGGCACGGTCGAGGGCTGGGAGACGCAGACGTCCAGGACGCCGCCGGTGCAGTCGGCGGTGACGGTGCAGGAGTTGCCCGTGATGGTGCAGCGGTTGGGCAGCGTGCAGGTCAGGTTCAGGTTGGGGTTCGGGATGTTCGAGTTGACGTTCTCGCACCGGCACTTAGCGGGGTTGTTGTGGAACACCTCGAACTCGGAGTCGCAGGTGTCGACGGCGAAGCTGTTGCCGGAGCAGCTCCCAAGCACACCACCGCAGTCGACGTCGGTCAGGCACGATAGACCCGTGCTCGCGCCGGAGACGCAGACGCCGCGCGGCAGGCAGTCGGCGTCGCACTGGTTGTCGGCGTCGCAGGGCTGACCGGCATCGGCGCAGACCTCACCGCCGGGCGGCGAGCAGTCGGCCTCGCACTCGCCCATGGCCACGTCGCCCTCGTTGTTTCCCCAGGTGGCGCAGGTCGGGATGTTGACGAAACCGTCGTCGTCGACGTCCGAGCACGGGATCGTGACGGCTTCGTCGAAGTCTAGGACCGTGTCGTCCCAGAGGCCGTTGCCGTCCTCGTCACAGCCCGAGTTGCCCTGGGCCCGGATGTCGCCGCAGCGGTCGAAGACCGCGGCCGTGGACTCCGCCACCACGTAAGGCCCGTTCGCGGGACCGGCCGGCGGCGTGGCCGGCGGCGTGGGATCGTTGCCGATGAGGTCGAGCGGCGGGCAGAAGTTGGCCGGGACGATGCAGGTCTGAACGCCGGGGCAGGGGGGGCCACCGACGGCGAAGCAGCGTTGACTGGTCGTGACGCTGCAGTGGCCGGGGACCTCGCACAGGCCGCTGGGGCAGTCGACGTCGAAGTTGCAGGGGAAGCCGTTGTTGGCGCCGCCGTTGCAGACGCGGGTCGGATGCAGCATCTCCCGGCCGCACTCGCCACCCCGGGCGCCGTCTGACGGGTTACAGACCTGGGGCAAGGGGCAGTCGGCGTTGACGGCGCAGCTGCGGCTGCCGCAGGTTTCCCCCCCGGGGCACTGCGCGTCGGTGAAGCAGGCCAGGAGGGTCGTCGAGCAGACCTTGCCGGAGCACACTTGAGGGTCGCCGTCGGTTGCGAACCACAAGCCGACGTCGTAGCGAGTCTGCGCCGTGGAGTTCTGGACCACGGCGCGCATGAAGATGCTCACCTCGTCGAGGGCCCGGCACTCCTCTTCGACCGGGCTGTCGTCGCAGCTGTCGGGGCTGATCGTGCACGGCTCGCCGGCCGGATCGGGGTCGGGGTCGCCGACCGGGGTGCAGTGCCCGAAGCCCTCGTCGACGCAGCCGTCGGTCTGGGTGCCGAGGCCGACCAGGATGAAGGTCAGGTCGTTCGAGGTGCAGTTGAGACCCTGCGGCGGTGCCTCCTCGGCGAGGCAGCCAGCGTTGACGATCATGGCCTCGGCCGCGGGCGGCAGGAAGAGGACGGCGGCTGCAGCGGCGAGCAGCGCGGCACCGCGCGCCAGTCGCGAACACCAAGAGATGGAAAGCATGGGCATCCCCCCCGAACGGTTGAGTGACCTGAGACCGAGCGAAGTCCGGCCGAGTGTACACCAGCCACCAGCCAGCACCAACGGCGGGGAGGCCGGCCCGGAAGGCTCCCGACGGACCGCCGCGGCCGTGCCATACTGCCCTCTCGCCATGTCGCCATCCTCCCGGCGCTGGCTCGCCGCGACGGCGTTCCTGCTCGCCCGGGCGGGGCCGAGCGGCGCCGCCACCCTGATCCACACCGGGACCCTGATCGATGGCGGCGCCGCGGCGCCCCGGACGAGAGTCACCGTCGTCGTCGATGGCGCTCGCATCGCCGCGGTTGAAGAGGGTTTCCGCCTGCCGGCCGCCGGCGACGTCGTCATCGACCTCACCGGCGCCACGGTGCTCCCGGGTCTGATCGACCTCCACGTCCACCTCGACAGCGAGCTCGCCCCGGCGAGCTTCACCGAGCGCTGGCAGCTCGACGGCGTCGACCTCGCCTACCGCGCCGCCGCCTTCGCCGAGCGCACGCTCTCCGCCGGCTTCACGACGGTGCGCAACCTGGGCGACGACGGGCGCGTGACGATCGCCCTGCGGCGCGCCATCGCCGAGGGCTACCTCACGGGACCGCGCATCTTCACCGCCGGTAAGGCGCTCGGCACGACCGGCGGCCAGGCCGACCCGACGAACGGCTTGAGGCCCGATCTACGGGGCGATCCCGGACCGGTCGAGGGCGTCATCAACGGCCCCGACGACGCTCGCAAGGCGGTGCACCAGCGCTACAAGGAGGGGGCCGACCTGATCAAGATCACCGCCACCGGCGGCGTGCTGTCGCTCGCCACCAGCGGCCACAACGCGCAGTTCACGGAGGAGGAGCTGCGAGCGGTGGTCGAGACGGCGGCCGACTACGGCCTGTACGTGGCGGCCCACGCGCACGGCGCCGAGGGGATCAAGCGCGCCGTGCGGGCCGGGGTGCGCTCGATCGAGCACGGCACCTACCTCGACGAGGAGGGGATCCGGCTGATGAAGGAGCACGGCACGTTCTACGTGCCGACCCTGCTCGCCGGCGCGACGGTCGCCGAGCGAGCCGAGGAGGAAGGCTTCTTCCCCGAGCTGGTGCGCGAGAAGGCGCGCCGCATCGGACCGCAGATCCGGGAGACCTTCCGCCGCGCCTACGCGGCCGGCGTGCGCATCGCCTTCGGAACTGATTCCGGCGTCTCCGCCCACGGCGAGAACGCCCGCGAGTTCGTGCTGATGGTCGAGGGCGGGATGCCGACGCTCGAGGCCGTCCGCGCCGCCACTGCGACCGCTGCCGAGGTGCTGGGTCTCGCCGACGAGCTCGGCACGATCGAGGCCGGGAAGCTCGCCGATCTGGTGGCCGTCGAGGGCGACCCGCTGGCCGACATCTCGCTCCTGCAGCGGATCAGCTTCGTCATGAAGGAGGGGGTCGTCGTCCGGAACGAGCGACAGCGCGAATGAGGATCCGCCGGGCGGCCCTGGGTTGGCTCCTGCTCGCGGCCCTGCCGGCGGGGGCGCGGTCGGCGCCGGCGCTCTCGCCGCGCAACGCCAGCTACACGATCGAGGTGACGCTCGACCCCGAGGCGCGTCTCCTCACCGGCCGCCAGGTCGTGCGCTGGCGCAACCGTGAGGAGCGGCCGGCCACCGAGCTCTGGTTCCACCTCTACTGGAACGCCTGGCGCAACGACCAGTCCACGTGGATGCGCGAGGACCGCTACCGCGAGCGCCGCGCGCTCGCCGAGCCCGGCGCCGAGGATTGGGGCTACCTGCAGGTGCTGAGCGCTCGAGCCGGGGCGCTCGACCTGCTGGAAGCGGCCCATTTCGTCGCTCCGGACGACGGCAACGACCAGGACCGCACCGTTTGGGTGCTGCGCCTGCCGGAGCCCGTGCCGCCGGGGGGTGGCATCGAGGTCGAGCTCGGCTGGCGCGCTCGCGTGCCCTCTTTCTTCGCTCGCACCGGCGTGCTCGCGGACTACTACTTCCTGGCCCACTGGTTCCCCGCCCTCGGCGTCTTCGAGGGGGAGGGGTGGAACTGCCGCCAGTTCCACGCCTCGACCGAGTTCTTCTCCGACTACGGCGTCTACGACGTGACGATTACCCTGCCGGCCCCGTTCGTCGTCGGGGCGACCGGACGCGAGGTCGAGCGCCGCGACAACGGCGACGGCAAGGTGAGCCATCGCTACCTGGCGGAGGACGTCCACACTTTCGCCTGGACGGCGAGCCCCGACTACCTGGAGATCGAGGACCGGTTCTCCGCCGAGGGCCTGCCGCCGGTGGATCTCCGTCTGCTGCTCCAGCCGGAGCACCGCGGCCAGGCCGGGCGCCATCTGGCGGCGACCAAGGCGGCGCTGGAGCGCTACGGCCGCTGGTACGGGCCGTACCCGTACGGCCACCTGACCGTCGTCGACCCGGCGTGGGGCACCGACGCGGGCGGCATGGAGTACCCGACCCTGTTCACCGCCGGCACCCGCCTCTGGAACCCGCCAGCGGGCGGCAAGCCGGAGAGGGTCACGATCCATGAGGCCGGCCATCAGTTCTGGTACGGGATCGTCGGCAACGACGAGGTCGACCACGCCTGGCTCGACGAGGGCATCAACAGGTTCTCGGACGAGCGCGTCTACGCCGAGGTCTACGGCGAGCCGGCCCTCGTTCACCGATTCTTCGCGCCGCCGGGCCTCGCGGAGGACGACGGCTTTTTCCCCGTGGCGCTGGCGGGCTTCTCGCGGGGGGGCCGGGTTCATCTCGAGCAACTGGACGGCTACCGCCCGCACGCCACCTCCGACGCCCAGCGCCAGGAGAGCTGGCGCTTCGACCCCGCCTCCGGCCGGCGCTTGACCTACAACAAGACGTCTTTGTGGCTGAGCACGCTCGAGCGACGCTTCGGCTGGGAAGCGTTGCGGGGCGTGCTCGCGACCCTGTTCGCTCGCGGGGCGTTCGGCCATCCGACGCCGGACGACTTTCTTGCCACGGCCCGTGAGTTCGGCGGGACGGAGTTCGCCGAGGCGGCTGCCTCTTTCCTCACCGACGACGACTTCGACTACGGCGTGCAGTCGGCGCGGAGCGTCCCCGCCGCGGCGAGCGGGCTCGTCGAGGAGAACGGCGCCCTCGTCCTGCGCGACGCGGCCGACGTCCCGGGCGAGGCCACTTACCGCAGCGAGGTGGTCGTGCGCCGGTACGGCAGCGGCACCTTCCCGGTCGACGTGTTGATGGTGTTCGAGGACGGGAGCCAACTCTCCCAGCGCTGGAACGGTCGGGCCCGCTGGCGGGAATTCACGGCCATCCGCACCGCGAAGCTCCGCTACGCCGCCGTCGACCCCGAGGGCGAGCTGCTGCTCGACCTGCGGCCGACCAACAACAGTCTGTTGGTCGAGCCGCGACCCCGCCTCCCGGCCGCCAAATGGGCGGCGCGCTGGCTGGTCTGGTTCCAGGACTGGTTGGGCCGCTTCGCGGCCGTGGTATAGGGCAGTCGGATGGTCGGGCGGTCCTTCCGGCACGGGCTCGTTCGGGCGCTGCTGCCTCCTCGGCTGCTGGGGCTCGCCTGGGCCGTCCAGCTGATGGCGGCGCTACCGGCAGGCCTCCTGGTCCACCAGGAGATCGAGCGGGCGATCGGCGGCAGCCTGGTGCACGAGCGGTTGCGGCAAGGGATGGATCTCGTGTGGCTGGGCGAGGTCGTGGGGACGGAACCCGAGGGGCTGATGGCGACCTTCGCGCCCCCGGCGCTCGGCCGCACGGCCTTCCTCGTGAACCTGGAGGCGGCGCTCTGGGGGGATCTGGTC
>CAYXXN010000116.1:0-9165 GCA_964469055.1 uncultured Thermoanaerobaculia bacterium | reverse complement strand
GGCTCGCTCACGCCGGCCGAGGTCTCGCGCGCCCTCTGGCGCGAGAGCGGGCGTGACCTGGCTTCGGCGCCGGGAGCCTGGCTCGCCGGGCTGGGGCGCAAGCTCCTCTTCGCCTGGAATCGACTCGAGATCCCCGACGCCGAAGCGTTCGACGTCTATCGTGCGGAGTCGCGGTGGCTGGCGGCGAGCCCGATCACCTTCCCCTGGGTGGCGTCCTTGGGGATCGCGGGCCTCGTGGCACTGCGGCGGCGGTGCGGCGCCCGCTACCTCGCCGTGCTGGTCGCCGGCCTCAGTGTGTCGGTGGCGCTGTTCTTCGTCTTCGCACGCTATCGCCTGGCCCTGGTGCCGCTGCTCGTGCCTCCGGCAGGAGCCGGTCTGGCCGAGCTCGCCGTCGCCTGGCGAGCCGGCGGGCGGCGCCGGCTGGCGGTTTGGGCCGCGGCCGCGCTTGCCACTCTCGTCGTGGCCTGCTGGCCGACGTTCGACACCGCCGACCGGGCGGCCTGGGCTGCCGTCACCCACGCCAACCTGGCGACGGCGGCGAACCGGCTGGGGGCCGAGGTCGTGGCGAGCGACCCCGACCGAGCTCTCGGCTGGTACGCCGAGGGCGAGCGGCGAGGTCGGGCCGCTGTGGCGGCCGATCCCGACTACCTGCCGGCCCGGCTCGCGCTCGTGGTGAGCGCCCTGCGGCGCGGCAACTTGCATCTGGCCCGGGGCGAGCGCGCTTCCGCGGCGGCGGCGTACGACCAGGCCGAGAGCGCGCTCGACGAGCTGCTCGCCAGCCCGCAGGCGCCCGCTTATCCGGAGGTGGTGGAGAACGCCCGCAGCCGGCTGAGGCGGGCGCTGGCCGGCGGCCGCGCGGCGCTGGCCGGCAGCGCGCCGCCGCCCGCCGACGCGCCTTGAGGTTCGCGAGATCCTAGTCTGGCGGCGCGACCGGCTCGGCTGGAGCGGCCGGTTCGGCTGGAACGGCCGGCTCGGGGGCCGGCTCGCCCATCATCAGGCCCGCCAACCGCGAGGGGTCGGCGTAGCGGCGCGGCCGCAGCCCCGGCGCCGGCGCGAGATAGGCGCGATGCCGCGCCCAGTCCGCCAGTCGATTGAAGAGCACCTCCGGGTGGGTGGCCGGATCGGCGAGCTCCGGCGCCAGGCGAAAGGCACGCTCGTAGTGGCGCACGGCGCGCGCATGGTAGTCCCGCCCGGCCGCGATGTCGCCCAGGCGGTACTGGGCGAGAGCGCGGAACGGCTCTTCTCCGCGGAGGCGCGCGAAGTGACGGCGGGCGGCCCGAGGTTGCCCGCGCTCGAGCTCGAGCAGGCCGAGGTTGTAGCGCGCGAGGTCGGCGTGCGGGTCCAGGCGCAGAGCCTCGCGATAGGCCGCCGCGGCCGCCTCGGGATCGCCCGCCAAGACGAGCAGGTTGCCGAGGTCGTTGCGCGCTCCGACATCGGCCGGTTGGGCCTCGACGAGGGCGAGCTGCGCGTTCAGCGCTGGGTCGAGCCCCCGTGTCGCCGCGGCCCAGGCTGCCGTCGAAGGCCAGGCGAGCGCTGCGACGAGGGCCACCGCCCCGGCCCGGCTCCTGCCCGCGCTCTCGACCGGCCGCGCCTTGAGACGCGGACGCCCGTCCGCCAGCTCGACCCGCACGCGCACGCGCACACACCCGCTCTTGGCCCGTAGCGTGTCGAGCTGGCGCAGCAGCAGGTCGCGGAAGGTCGGGAACGGCGTCGCGCCGGCGTCTTGGCCGTACAGGGCGTCGTAGAGGGCGCGCAGGGCCTCCGGCGACGGCACACCGTCGAGCACGATGCCCTGGTGCGGGTCGTACCCGCGCTCGTCGGCGGCTCGGCGAGGCTCGCCACCCGTCTCGAGCTCGCGTAAGCGGCGGTGGAAGTGCTCGGAGAGCACGTTGAAACGGTCGGTGAGCGCGTTCAATCGGAAGCGGTCCGCGACGCCCTTTACCGGCTGGCCGCGGAGGCTCCGCAGGCGGGCCCTCAGATCCTTCTGGAAGAGCTCCGGCGGGAGCTCGAGGCTACCGGCGAAGTAGCGGTTGTAGTCGAGCTCGAGCTGCCGCAGATCGCGCTCGAGCTGTGCGATGGCCGCGCCGTGGTTCATAATCGCGCCGGTCTAGCCGCCGGCATGAAGGGAAGACCCCAGGACGCTCGACGGTCGCTGCCGCCGATCGACCGACTGCTCCGTGAGCCGGTCCTCGAGCGACTCGCCGGATTATACGGAAGGGAGAGCGTGCGCGCCCAGGCGCGTCACGAGTTGGCGGCCTGGCGCGCGGAGCTGGCAGGGGACAGCACCTTGCCGGCCGAGCCCGATCTCGCCGCCCGTGTCGCGGAGGCGCTCCGCTCGCGGTTGGGGGCGCCGCCGCGCCGCGTCCTCAACGCCACCGGCGTCCTTCTGCACACCAACCTCGGCCGCGCGCCGCTGCCGGGGGCGGTCGCGGAGGGTCTGCCGGGACTCTTGACCGCCGCCTGCGATCTCGAGATGGACCTCGCCACGGGCGAGCGCGATTCGCGTACGCGGCGGGTGGCGGCGCTGCTCTGCGAGGCGACCGGGGCCGAGGCGGCGACCGTCGTCAACAACAACGCGGCGGCACTGACCCTCGCCCTCGCGGCGCTTGCCCGCGACCGGGAGGTGGTCGTCTCGCGCGGCGAGCTGGTGGAGATCGGCGGCTCGTTCCGCATCCCGGAGCTCCTCGCCGCGGCGGGCGCCGTGTTGGTCGAGGTCGGCACGACCAACCGGACGCGGCGAGCCGACTACGCCGGTGCCATCGGCGAACGGACCGCCCTGCTGCTCAAGGTGCACCCCAGCAACTATCGCATCCGCGGCTTCACCGAGTCCGTCGCCGTTCCCGAGCTGGTCGAGCTGGCCGCCGAGCGGGGGCTGCCGCTCGTGGTCGACGAAGGGAGCGGCCTGCTGCGGCCCCACGCCGCGCCCCAGCTCGCCGATCACCCGAGCCTGAAGGAGCTCGTGACCTGGGGCGTCGATGTCGCCTGCGGCAGCGGTGACAAGCTGCTGGGCGGTCCGCAGGCGGGCCTGCTGGTGGGCAAGCGCTCCTGGGTCGAACGCTGCCGCACCCATCCTCTCTTCCGCGCCCTGCGTCCCAACCGCTTCACGCTTGCCGCCCTCGACGGCGTGCTGCGCCTCCACCTGGCCGAGGCATCGCTACCGCTCGATCGGATGTGGGCTCGGGAAGACCTGGATCGGCGGCTGACCGCCGCTGCAACAGCTCTGGGTGCGGCGATCGTGTCCGCCGACGCTTTCCTTGGCGGCGGCTCGGCGCCGGAGGAGCCTCTCCCGGGCCGGGCCCTGGCCCTACCCGATGACGGCGACCTGCTGGCGCGGCTGCGCCTGGGGGAGCCACCGGTCGTCGGCTACGCCCGCGACGGCAAGGTGTTCCTCGACCTGCGCACGGTCGACCCGGCGGACGACGCTTTCCTACTTGATGCAGTTCGTGTTGCCCTCACGGGCTGAAGCCGTTCCGGGACTCCACGGGGCCATAGAATCCCCGCCGATGCCCGCCCACATCCTGCTGGTCGAGGACCGGGAGTCGCTGCGCCGCCTCATCGCGCACGCCCTCGAGAGCCAGGGGCACGAGGTCACGGCGGTCGCCGAAGGCGAGGCCGGCATCGCCGCTCTCGAAGCCCGAGACTTCGACTTGCTGCTCTCCGACCTGAAGCTTCCGGGATGCTCGGGGCTCGATGTCCTCACTGCGGCCCGCCGCCTGCGGCCCGCCCTCCCGGTGGTGGTGATGACCGCCTACGGTACCGTGTCGGCCGCCGTCGAGGCGATGAAGCTCGGCGCGGCCGACTTCCTCGAGAAGCCCGTCGACTTGGGCGAGCTCGAGCGGCTGGTCGGCGCGCTGGCGGGCGCGGCGCCGAGCGCCGCCGTCTTCGCCACTCCCGCCGGCACGGAGATCGTCGGCCGCCATCCGCGCATGCGGGCGGCGCTGCACCTGCTGCGGCGGGTGGCGCCGACCGACAGCACCGTACTGCTGACCGGCGCCAGCGGCACTGGCAAGGAGCTCTTCGCTCGCTCTGTCCACGAGCTCTCACCGCGCGCCGCCGGCCCCTTCGTCGCCGTCAACTGCGCGGCGATCCCGCGCGAGCTCTTGGAAAACGAGCTCTTCGGGCACGAGAAGGGCGCGTTCACGGGCGCGCACCGGCGGCAGGCGGGACGCTTCGAGCTGGCCCACGGCGGCACGCTCTTCCTCGACGAGATCGGCGATCTCGACCTCGCCGTGCAGAGCAAGGTCCTACGCGTCCTCGAGGAGCGGACCTTCGAACGGGTGGGCGGCGGTTCCACGCTGCGAGCCGACGTGCGGTTGGTGGCGGCGACCAACCAGGATCTGGCGGCCCTGGCGGCGGCCGGTCTCTTCCGTCGCGACCTCTTCTTCCGGCTCGAGGTCTTCCCCGTGGAGTTGCCGGCGCTCTCCGAGCGCGCCAGCGACATCCCGCTCCTGGCCGAGCACCTTCTGGGCCGCATCGCCCTGCGCCTGGGCCGGGCGGCTCCGCGCTTGCAGGCCGAGGCCGAGGCAGTCCTGGCCGCTCAGCCCTGGCCGGGCAACGTCCGGCAGCTCGCCAACGTGCTCGAGCGCGGCGTCGTCGTCCTCGATCGGCCGCTGTGGACGGCGGCGGATCTCGTCTCGGTGTTGGGGCCGATGCCCGGCGGTGAGGCGGAGGCGGTGCGCGACGCCCTGCGGCGCGCCGCCGGCGACAAGAAGCGAGCGGCGGAGCTGCTGGGTGTGAGCTACCGCACGCTGCAGCGACGGGTGCGGGATCTGGATCTCGAGGGTTTCCCCAAGTACCGCCAGTAGAGAGGGCGTTAGGCCTCTTCCGACTCGACGGCCACTTCCTCGGTCTCCAGCGGGAACTCCTCTTCGATGCCTTCACCGTAGGTCTCGTCGAGAGTCTCCTCGGGGACCTCCTCGAGCGACTCCTCGTCGAGGGGGAACCCCTCAGCCTCCTCGAAGGTCTCGCCGATGGCCTCCTCACCGACCGCGGGGCGCACGGCGCTGAACCCGCGCCCTTCGATGGTGAAGCGGACCTCGGCGAAGCCCACGACCTCGGGGAAGTCGACCGCGAAGTCGGTGGCGTCGCCGGGCGCGAGGGTGGTGCTGGTCGGCACCGCCGCGCGGCGTTCGATGAGCTCGCCCGCCTCGTCGTGGAGCGCGACCTGCAGGCGCAGGTTGGCGGAGTAGTCGGTGCCGTCGTTGCGCAGCGTGCCGATGAGCGACACTCCTCCGGCCTCGGGCGCCGAGGTCTCCTCCCAGGAGACGACCGACACGCCCGCGAGGGCGCTCGTCTGCTCGGGCGCTTCGCTCGCCGCCGAGCCGCCCTCGCCCTCGACGTCGAGGGCACGGTCGACGTCGGCGTCCGTGATCGTCCAGCGTGAGGCCGGCGCCGCCACCGGTGCCGGCGCCCTCGCCGGGGAGGTGCGCTCCCGGCTGGCGTCGAGATCGACTTCCTCGGCCGGCAGAGCGGCGAGCCCGCCGCCATGCAGGGTGAAGACGACCTGCTCCCCATCGAGTCGCCAGGGCCCGTCGGTCTCGATCGCCGAGCCGTCACGGGTCACCAGCCAGTCGGCCGCGGCAGGGGCGAGCGGGGCGAGAGCCCAGCTCGCCGAGAGGGCAACGCAGAGAGCGATGTAGCGCAGGTGGACGGTCATGGTCAGTAGTCCCGGAAGTTCTTCTCGATGACGCAGATCGGCACCGGCGCGATGAACTCGATGCCCGTGTCTGTCACGCGGGTCTTGACACCGATGTTGTAGCCCGGCGGGAACTTGCAGTTGGAGGGGAAGAGCCCTTTCAGCTCCTCCTGGATCTGGAGCAGCTCGGCCGACAGGGGCGGCGGCGGCTCGTCGGGCACGGGGTTGGCGGTCTGCGACAGCTCGGTGTAGGGCCGCGTCGCCAGATCCTCCACCGTGCGGAAGCGCACGGCGTCGGTCTCGGTCGGCACGTAGAGCAGGCCGTTGCCGTTGGTGGCGAGCGTGGCGAAGATCTGGCTGGTGCCTGCCTCGCGGCAGAAGAGATCGTCGCCCGGCTGCGGCGGGTTGGGTCCCGGCGCGGCGCCTTCGACGATGATGGCCTGGTCGGCCGGGATGAAGCTCGAGAAGAAGAGGATGCCGGAGAGGGCGAAGGTCTCGGTCACCACTCGCTGGTTGGGAGCGAGCTGGAACCACCAGCCGCCGACGGTGGTGAGGAGGTCGTCCGTGCGCCGCGCCGCGAGGACGTCGATCAGCTGGAGGTCGGCCGGGCCGAGCGGAGTGAACGTCGGGTCCTGGAGGTCGGCGGGCAACACGTCGTCGACCATCACGAAGAACCGGCCGCCGGCGGTCTCCCCGCGATCGAAGAGGTCGGCGCGGTTGCCCGTGCCGAAGGCGAGTGCGTAGCGGTCGAGGTCGGGCACGAAGATGACCGACGGGCGGTAGTACATCTGCTGCGGCCGCAACGTGCCGCCGGCGACGCCGATGATGACGTCGTCCACACTCACGTCGTTGGCGTTGAAGAGGATGTAGGGCTTGTACAGCAGGTCGGTGATCCGCTGCTGGGTGTCCGTGACGAAGGTGCCGTCGGCCATCGTCCCGGAGACGGTCACGTCCGTCAACTCCGGCACGATGATCGCGGCGCCGACGATCGCTTCGAGGTCAGCGCGATAGAGGAAACCCATGTTCGTGCCGCTGTAGATGGTGTCGAGGAAGCCGTCGAAGTTGGTATCGACGGCCGCCGGCTCGCTCGGCGCGGCGCCCTCCAACTCGTGCTTGTAGAGGGTCTGCCCGGTCTCGGCGTCGACGATGTAGAGGAAGTTGCCGCGCGTATAGAAGACCGGGTCGGTGGGATCCTCGCCCTCCAGGCCGCCGGTGAAGACTGCCACGTGGCGCACCTCGACGTCGCTGGCGGGATCGGCGGCATTGCAGTTGGGGCTGCCGCCGCCGGCGGCGACGCAGATCCGCATGCGCCCGAAGTTGGGCGTCGACCAGGTGGGCGCCAAGTCGATGAAGCCGTTGCCGTCCTCGTCGAGCCGCACGCCGACGATGACGTTGTCGGTGGCGTCATTGGGGTCGCCCTCCTCGCGCTCGGCCAGGATCGTGTCGGTGAACTCCCAGAGCGGCGTGCCGTAGGCGACGGGGCCGCAGTCGGTTACGCCGGCGACGAGGCAGGCGGGCGGGTCCTGGACGTCCGGCACGAAGTCCGAATCGGTCAAGCTCACCGGGTCGGGCTGGGTGATGTCGAGCAGGAAGTAGCTGGCGGCCTTCTGGGCTTCGCTTCCCACCGGCCCCTCGAGGTTGCTGAAGCCGGTGAGCGTCGTCCAGCCGCCGCCGCGCAAGCCGCCCATCACCACCGTGCGCCACTCGCGCTCGTCCGGATCGGGCGTGCCGGCGTGCACCGGGTCGATGAAGACGTCGGCCGCGGCCGGCCGGCCGTCGACCGCGTACTGCGGCTGGATCGGATCCTCGGTCATGCGCCTGACGATCGGCAGCACGGTGCGCGGGATGTAGCCCAGGATCTCCTTGCCGCTGCCGTTGTCGAAGCGATCGATGAAGTCGCCCGTCGTGCTCCACGCGCCGATGTCCCAGAGGTGGAACATGCCGTCGTTGCTCCCGGCGCCCAGCACCTTGCGGCGCTTCGCGTTGCGGAAGAAGAAGCAGCGGTAACCGCGCTCGGCGGCGTCCTCGCAGCCCGTGGTGCCGTCGCCGTCGGTCCCGAGATCGGCGATGAAATAGAGGTTGTTGGTCGGCGAGCCCACGACCCCGGGGTCGGAGTGGAAGATCTCGCCGAAGACGTAGTCGATGACGGTCTCGTCGGGCGGCGGCAGGGTGCCGGTCTTGACCGCCAGGGCCTCGCTGATGATGCCGTCGGACTCCGCCCGTGCCGCGTCCTCGGAGGTCGTGTCGTCGCGCACGAAGGTGATCCCCAAGCCGCGCCAGAAGTCGCGCTCGACCTCGATGCCGACCGTGCGGTTGGTGCTGGACTCGAAGCTCTCCTGCGCCCAGGGCACGGCGGCGTCGAGCGGGAACTGGGAGTAGGCGATCCGTCGCTGACCGGCCGTCTGCCCGACGGGGTCGGTGGCGTCGACCTGTTCGGCGAGCATCACGTCGGCCGCGTTCCACAGGTGGCAGTGCGAGGCGTTGTTCGACGGATCCGGGCAGGGCGAGTTGACAGTGTCCGGACGGTTCTGGTCGTCGAGCGGCAGGGGCTTCAAGAAGGCGTCGAGGCGCCCCGGCCAGACCGACTGCTCGTTGACCGGCGAGAGCGAGGTCAGGAAGAGCTTGTCCAGGGCCTCGGCTTGCACGGACGGCACGGCGGCCGCGGAGAAGGTGGCGGTGCGGCCGACGATGGCCGAGAAGATGAGCTTCAGGGCGTCGAGGAGCTCCTGGCGGTTGTGGGGGAAGAGGGCGCCGATCTCCTGACCCTGCCCCGCTCCGCTGTTGGCCGGCAGGCAGGTGAGCGTGCTCTGGTTGCCGCCCCCGGGCTGCTGCTCGTCGGAGCTGGTGCCGTAGGCGACGACGAAGGTCTCGACCCCGAGCTGCGAGTTCATGTTGGCGGTGGCGTTGCAGGCGTTGCCGCCCTCCCGGCAGGTCACGTCGCCGTCGGTGAAGATCAAGAGGTACTTCTTGCGGCAGCCCCAGTTGGGGTCGCGGGTCTCGGCGTACTCCTCCCAGCCGTTGTCCTCGTTGCCGCAGTTGGGGTTGTGCCGGCAGCCGTCGTACCACTCGCGGAAGTCGGCGATGGCGTTGTCGAGGGGCGTCTTCGCGGTCGGGAGGATGGGGCGAACGCCCTCGTCGAGCAACTCCAGGGCGCCGTTGGGGCCGGTGCCGGCCGGGTTCTCGAAGTAGCGCGAGATCGAGAAGTCGGGGGTCGCCTCCCCGAGCAGGATGTTCGGCGCCAGCCGCGAGAGGATCAGCTGCGTGTGGCCGTTGCGCCAGTCGAGAGGGATGAAGTCGCCCACGTCGAGCAGCGTCGTGTCGGGGTCCGCGATCGTCGGGAACCGCAGGTTGTAGGGATCGACGTAGATGTCGTCGTCCGTGTCGTCGTTCATGTCGAGACCGCCACAGCGGCCGACGCCGTTCTCCGTCTCACCGGTATCGGCCTCGACGTCGACGTTGACCAACTCGGTGAAGAACCCCTCGAGACCCTCGAACTCCTCGAACTGATCGTTGCCGTTGGGATCGGGGCC
>CAYXXN010000115.1:3596-9287 GCA_964469055.1 uncultured Thermoanaerobaculia bacterium | reverse complement strand
GCCGGCGCCTCGAGGCGGGAGACGGGCTGGGGGCGATCTTCCCGCCGATCGTCAACACGATCTTCGCCTTCCGCGCTCTGGGTTACTCGGTCGACGACCCGTTGGTCGCCGGTCAGCTCTACCAGCTCGAGCGGCTCGAGCTCACGGACGGCAACGCCCTGCGGGTACAGCCGTGCTTCTCGGCGGTGTGGGACACGGCGCTGGCGGCCAGCGCCCTGGCCGAATCGGGAAAGGCCGATGACCCGCGACTGCGCCGCGCCGCGCGCTGGCTGATGGAGCGCGAGGTGCGGCAGCCGGGAGACTGGAGGGTCAACTGCCCGCGCACGGAGGCGAGCGGCTGGTGTTTCGAGTACCGAAACGAGTTCTATCCCGACTGCGACGATACGGCGCAGGTCGTCACCTCCCTGGCCAAGGTCGTCCCGGCGCCGGAGGAGGTGTCGTCGCGCGACGCCCAGCTCGCGCGGGCCCAGCGCTGGCTGCTCGGCATGCAGAGCACCAACGGGGGCTGGGGATCGTTCGACAAGGACTGCGACCGCGAGTTCCTCACCCAGGTTCCCTTCGCTGACCACAACGCGATGATCGATCCGCCGACCGTCGACGTGACGGCGCGCGTCCTCGAGGCGCTGGTGGCCGCCGGGATGGACCCCGCGTCGCCGCCGGTGCGGCGGGCGGTCGACTTCTTGCTGAGAGAGCAAGAGCCCGACGGCTCCTGGTACGGCAGGTGGGGCTGCAACTACCTCTACGGCACCTGGCTGGCGCTCGTCGGCCTCGAGTGGGCGGGCGAGGACACGCGCGGCAGCGCTTGGGGGGTGCGGGCCCGTCGCTGGCTCGAACGCTGCCAGAACGGCGACGGCGGTTGGGGCGAGCTGCCGGCCTCGTACGCCGACCCGCGGCTGAAAGGTCAGGGGCCGAGCACTGCCTCGCAGACCGCGTGGGCCGTCCTCGGCCTGTTGGCGGCCGGGGAGCGGAGCGACGCCGTGGAGCGCGGCCTCCGCCACCTCCTCGCCGGTCAGGGCGCGGACGGCGGTTGGCAGGACGAGTTCTGGACCGGGACCGGTTTCCCGGAGATCTTCTACCTGCGCTACCACCTCTACGCCACGTACTTCCCGCTGCTCGCCTTGGCGCGCTGGCGGCGGGATCAGGAGGAGGGCGGCAGCTCCTCGCCGAAGCTCTCGGCGTAGCGGCGGGCGAACTCTCCCGGGTGATAACGATGATTCTGGGTTCCGTAGTGTTCGACGGCATAGGTCGCGGCGAGGCTCCCCATGCGCCCGCACACGGCGAGCGGCGAGCCCCGCCGCCATCCCGCCAGGAAGCCGGCGCGGTAGGCGTCGCCGGCGCCGGTCGGGTCGACGACCTCGCGCGGCGGCACCGCCGGCACCTCGAGCGTCTCTCGGGCGGTGGCGATCCGACTGCCGTGGGCGCCCAGCGTGACGACGACGATCTCGGCCAGCTCGAAAAGGCGCGGGCCGTCGAAACCGGTCTTCTGCTGGAAGACCGCGTGCTCGTAGTCGTTGAAGAACAGCGCCTTGGCGCCGCGCGCCGCGGCGGTCAAGGTCTCCCCGTCGAGGTCGGTGACCTGGAAGGAAGGGTCGAAGAAGAGCGGCAGCCCCATCGCGCGCGCCTCACGGCAGTGGCGGACCATGGCCTCCGGATCGTCGGGGGCCACCAGACAGCCCAGGGCCGCCGGGCCCGCCAGCTCGGCCAACGACAGCTCGCGGGCCCGGCGCATGGCGCCGCTGTAGAAGCCCCAGATCTGGTTGTCGTCCCGATCGGTGGTGGCGAAGCCGGAGGCCGTCATCTCCTCGGGGAAGACGCGCACGCCGCCGAGATCGACGCCCTGCTCGGCGAGCCAACGCTCGTAGTCGCCGAAATCGCCGCCCACCGCCGCCACCAGCCGCGGCCGCTCGCCCAGGAGCGCCAGGCTGTAGGCCACGTTGCCGCCGCAGCCGCCCCGTTGCTTGGAGAGCTTCTCGACCAGGAACGAGATGTTGATGACGTGGAGCTTGTCGGGCAAGATGTGGTCCTGGAAGCGACCGGGGAAGTCGAGGATCACATCGAAAGCGACGGACCCGCTGACTACGATCTGCCCTGGGCCGCTCGCTCCCCGCACGGGTTGCCCTCCTGTCGCTCGCGGAAGACGCGGGTCGAGACCGCGCCCGACGCAATCTACCAGAGGCCCTGAGACGCCATGCGATTCCCGTTGCACATCACGACCGACATGATCCGGCACCAGCTGGCGAACGCCGTCAAGGGCAACAAGCGTTATCCCTTCGTGCTGATGCTGGAGCCCCTCTACACGTGCAACCTCGCCTGCATCGGGTGCGCGACCGAGCGGCACACGGGCAAGCTCCGCGACCGCCTGCCGGTGGAGACCTGTCTGAAAGCCCTCGACGACTGCGGCGCCCCGGCGGTCTCGATCTGCGGCGGTGAGCCGACGGTCTATCCGGAGCTGCCGGAGCTGGTGGCCGGCATCATCGAACGCAAGCGCCACATCTACCTGTGCACCAACGCCCTGCTGATGGAGGAGAAGGTCTTCGGCAAGGTGCCGCCGCACAAGCGGCTGACGGTCAACGTCCACCTCGACGGCATGCGGGAGACCCACGACTTCGTCTGCGCTCGGGACGGCGTCTTCGAGAAGGCGATAGCGATGATCGCCGAGAGCAAGCGCCGGGGCTATCACGTGATCACCAACACGACGGTCTTCAAGGAGACCGACATCGACGAGGTCGAGGAGCTCTGCGAAACGCTCTGCGCGATGGGCATCGACGGCATGCTGATCTCGCCGGGCTACCACTACGAGAGCGTCGAGGCCGACATCTTCCTGACCCGCGACGACATCCGTCGCAAGTTCGAGCGCGTGCTCGAGCTCTCCAAGCAGTACCGGCTCACGTCGACGCCGATGTTCCTCGAGTTCGCCGCCGGCCGGCGCGACTATCCCTGCTCGCCGTGGAGCACGGTGACCTTCACGCCGCGCGGCTGGAAGGGTCCCTGCTACCTGATCGGCAAGCGCTACACCTGGGATTGGGAGGAATTCTGGACCGGCACGGACTGGGACTACTGGGAGTCCCGCCAGGACGAGCTGTGCGCCAACTGCGCGATGCACTCGGGGTTCGAAGCCTCGGGGGTCATGGAGCTGCGCCGCAACCCGCGCGACCTGGCGCGGATGGTGGCCTGGAATCTCCTCGGCTGAACCGATGAAGGCGTTCTTGACCGGCGCCTCGGGTTTCATCGGCGGGCACGTGCTGCGAGCCCTGGAAGCGCAGGGGACGCAGGTGCGGTGTCTCGTACGCGCCGGCAGCTCGCGACGGAATCTCGCTGGTAGCCGCGCCGATGTGGTCGAAGGAGACCTGACCGACCCCAGTGTGGTGCGGCGTGCCCTGGACGGCTGCGACCGGGTCTTCCACGTGGCCGCCGACTACCGGCTCTTCGCGCGGCGCCCGGCCGAGATCTATGCCTCGAACGTCGAGGGCACGCGCAACGTGCTGTCGGCGGCCCTCGACGCCGGCGTCGAGCGGATCGTCTACACGAGTACCGTGGGGACCCTCGGCCCGATGCCCGACGACTCGGCCGCCGACGAGGCGAGCACGGTGACCCTGGCCGACATGGTGGGTCACTACAAGAAGTCCAAGTACCGGGCCAAGCAGGTCGCCAAGGAATTCGCGGCGAAGGGAGCGCCGATCGTCATCGTCCATCCCTCGGCCCCGGTCGGCGAAGCCGACTGGAAGCCGACCCAGACCGGCCGCATCGTGGTCGACTTCCTGCGCCGCCGAATGCCGGCAACCGTGGATACCGGTTTGAATCTGGTCGACGTCCGCGACGTGGCGGCCGGCCATCTCCTGGCCGGGACGAAGGGACGTCTGGGTGAGGAGTACATCCTCGGCCATCGCAACATGACGCTGCGTGAAATCTTTCAGTTGCTGGCGGAGATCACCGGTCTTCCCGCACCCCGCCTCGAGCTGCCGCACTGGATCCCGCTGGGAATCGCGGCCGTCGACACGGCGCTCAGCAAGATCCTGCCGCGCGAGCCCTGGCTGCCCCTGGAGGCCGTTCAGCTCGCCCGCCACAAGATGTACTTCGACTCGTCCAAGGCGGTGCGGGAGCTCGGCCTGCCGCAGACGCCGGTCGAGGAGGCCCTGCGACGGGCCGTCGACTGGTATCGGGCCAACGGCTACGCATGAGCGCCGGCGACGAGCCCCTGCTGGCCATCGTCGCGGCACTGCCGGAGGAGCTGGCCGGGATCGCTCGTCGAGCGACGAGGCTCCGCGCCGAGCTTCGCGGCGAGGTGAAGGGCAGGGTGGGCTGCCTCGGCGCGACTCCGGTGGTGCTCGTGGTGACGGGGGACGGCCGACGCAACGCCGCGTTGGGGCTGCGGCGGGTCGTAGCCGCGTTCGCACCCGTTCGCTGCCTGGTAGCCGGCTTGGCGGGTGCTCTCACCGCCGATTTCCAGGTAGGCGATGTCGTGGCCGCCCGCCGCATCGTTTCGGTCACCGGCGAAGCGCCGGCTCCGGACGCCGACTGGCTGGCCCGGGCGGCTCGGTCTCTCCCCGTCGCCACGGTCTTCTCGGCCGAGCGCATCGCCGACACGGTGGAGGCCAAGACGGACCTCCGGCGGCGACTGCAGGGAGAGGGCCCAGCCGTGGTCGATCTCGAGTCGGCCGCCTTCGCGGGCGTCGCGGCCGCCACCGGCACGTCGTTCCTCGTGCTGCGCGCGGTATCGGACCTCGCGGACGAGGCGCTGCCTCTCGACTTCGAGCGCTTCCGAGACGCCGGTGGCGCGGTGTCACGGGCGCGCGTGGTGCGCCACGCCGCGCTGCGGCCTCGCACCGCCGCTCGGCTCCTCGACCTGCGGCGGCGCGTCGAGCTCTGCGCCGACCGGCTCGCTGACGCCGTCGAGGAGGTTCTCGTCGCGTGAAACGAGAGCTCCTCGGTGCGGCGCTGCTGCTGCTCGGCGCAGCGCCGGGAGCGGCCGGAGCCGCAGAGCGCGACCTGTTGCTGATCGCCCTCGACGCGGTGCCGTACACGGCGGCCCTGGAGGCACATCGGGGCACTGAGGCCCTACCCGAGCTGTTCACCGCTTTCCGCCCACCGGTGCCTTTGATCTCGACCTTCCCCTCGACAACGAGCGTCGCCTTCGGCGAGCTCCTCGGCGCGCACGGCCTCGAGCGCTCGCCCGGCTACGAGGCGCGCTTCTTCGACTGGGAGCGACGCGCCAAGGTGGGAGGCGGGCCGATCAGCTACTTCCGCATTCGCTTCGCTTGGCGCGAGTTCTTCGACTGGAACCGGAAGGGGCCAGTCGCGAGTTTCCTCGCCGCCGTGCGGCCGGTGCGCTCGAGCATCCGCGAGATCAGGGCGGCGCTCGAGCGTTTCGTCGAGTCGCCGGCGCCCGTCTACCTGATCTACATCGCACCGACCGACACGGCGATGCACGTCCACGGCCCGCGAAGCGCCCAGCGTGTCTTGGCCGCGCTCGACACGGCGCTCGCGGGAGCGCGGACGCGGCGCGCCGAGCGGCCTTTCGATACCGTCATCCTCTCCGATCACGGCATCGCCGGCGGTGAACCTCTCGTCAACGTGGCAAGGAAGGTCCGAAGGGCACTGCGGGAAGCGGGCCTCAAGCCGGTGAGCCGGCTGCGCAGGCCCGGGCAGGTGGTGATGACCCCGTACGGGCTCGTGTCGAGCTTCGAGCTCTAT
>CAYXXN010000115.1:0-3496 GCA_964469055.1 uncultured Thermoanaerobaculia bacterium | reverse complement strand
TGGCGCGCCTGGGCAAGGGCCGCCTGCGCTGGACGCACGGCGCGCTGGGCCGCGACGAGACGCTCGGCTTCGTGATGAGCGACGCGCCGGGGTGGAACCCGCCGGGGGCCCTGCGTGCTGCCGATGCCCTGGCCCCCTTCGCGGCCAGGGTCCGGCTCGCCCGGCCGCGGCCCGCGGCCGTCGACGCGGCGTCTCCCGGGATTCCATGAGCCGTTTGCTAACCTTGCCGTCTTCCTCGCTCCCGGCGTGGCGCTCCCGGCCGCCGCGCTGCCGCCCCGGCGAGCCCGCGATGAAGCCCGTCCACTTCAGTCAGAAAGAAGGGCCCGCCGAGCGCGACCGTAAGGCCGAGCACATCGAGCTCGCCCTCGAGGCGACCATGCAGGCGCCCGGCGCCGGCTTCGATCGCTGGGTCTTCGAGCATCAGGCCCTGCCGGATCTGGACCTGGCCGAGGTGGATCCGTCGACCGAGTTCCTCGGCCGGCCGCTGGCGGCGCCGCTCCTCATCTCCTGCATGACCGGCGGCACCGGCGAGGCGACCCGCATCAACCGGAATCTGGCGCTCGCCGCCGAGCAGGCCCGGATCGCCATCGGCGTCGGCTCGCAGCGCAAGGCGATCGAGGACCCGACGCAAGAGGCGAGCTTCCGCGTCCGCGAGCTCTGTCCCTCGGTGCCGCTCCTGGCCAACCTCGGGGCCGTGCAACTCAACTACGGCTTCGGGTTGGCCGAGTGCCGGCGGGCGGTCGAGATGATCGAGGCGGACGCCCTCGTCCTGCACTTGAACCCCCTGCAGGAAGCCCTGCAACCGGAGGGTCAGTGCGACTTCCGCGGGCTGGTCGACAAGATCGGCGAGGTGGCGAGCCGGCTCGCCGTGCCGGTGATCGTCAAGGAGATCGGCTGCGGCCTGTCGGCGTCGGCCGCCCGCGCCTTGCGCGCCGTCGGCGTGACCATCTTCGATACCGCCGGCGGCGGGGGCACGAGCTGGGCGCGGATCGAGGCGCGCCGCTCCGGCGACCTCGAACTGGGTGAGAGCTTCGCCAACTGGGGCATCCCGACCGCGCAGTCGATCCAGGCGCTCGCGGCCCTCGGCGGCCTGACGATCATCGGCAGCGGCGGCGTGCGCAGCGGCCTCGACGTCGCCAAGGCGATCGCCCTCGGCGCCCAGCTCGTGGGCATCGCCCAGCCATTCCTCGAGGCGGCCAAGGAGTCGGCCGAGCGCGCCGTCGATCGCGCCCGGCGCACGGTGCGCGAGCTCACGATCGCCATGTTCTGCGCCGGCGCCGGCTCGCTCGCCGAGCTCGCGCGGCGGCCCCTCCGGGAGCGGTGGCCCGGCTAGGGCGGGGTCGTCGATGGTCGGTGGCAAAGCCCTCGGGCGGGACTCGCGGCTGGCGGACGAAGAGTTGCTCGGAGAGCTGCTGCTCAAGACGAGTCGCACGTTCGCCCTCGCCATCCCCTTGCTCCCGCAGCCGACGGCGCGCGAGGTGACGATCGCCTACCTGCTGTTCCGAATCGCCGACACCTTCGAGGATGCGACCGTCCTGTGGTCGCGCGAGGAGCGGGTGACGGCACTCGGCGCGTTCGCCGGCCTGGTGCGTGAGCCGTCGGCGGCCGAGGCGCGACGGTTGGCGGCGCGCTGGCTGGAGCGGCCGCCCGTCGATCATGCCGGCTACACCGAGTTGCTGGCCGAGACGCCGACGGTGATGGCGGCCTTGACGGTGCTCGCGCCGCCGCGGCGGCAGACCATCACCCATCACACGATCCGCACCGCCGAGGGCATGGCGCGCTTCGTGGAGCGCACCGGTGAGGACGGTGTCCTGCGCCTGGCCGACCTGGCGGACCTGCGCGCTTACTGCTACGTCGTCGCCGGCATCGTCGGCGAGATGCTGACCGAGCTCTTCCTGCTCGGTTCCCCCACTCTGGAGGCGGTGGCGACGACCCTCCGCGAGCGGGCGGCCGCCTTCGGCGAGGGCTTGCAGCTCACCAACATCCTCAAGGACACGGGCGGGGACAGTGCCGAGGGGCGCAACTTCCTGCCGCCGAGCGTCGAGCGCTCCGAGGTCTTCGCCTTGGCGCGGCGCGATCTCGTCGCGGCCCAGGAGTATTGCCTCACCGTCCAGCGCGCCGGCGGCCCCGACGGCGTCGTCGCCTTCACCGCCCTCTCCGCCGCCCTCGCCGGGCCGACCCTCGACCGCGTCGAGCGCCGCGGCCCCGGTAGCAAGATCTCCCGCCTCGAAGTCTCCCGCATCGTCGCCCGAGTCAACTCCGACATCGCCGCAGGCCGGCCGGTGTTCGGCGGCTAGCGGTCCCGGGGTTGCGGTAGCCTGGTGAGCTCGCGGGAGCCGCCGCGGAAACCCCACTCCCGGCCCCGCCGTATCAGGCCCGGAGGCCGCCGTTGAGCCTACGCACCAAGCTCGTCCTCGCCTTTCTGCTGCTCTCGGTGGTGCCCCTGGCGGCCATCGCCGGCTACAGCTACGTCTCCTCGACCCGCGCCCTGCGCCAGGCGGCGCTGGAGGAGACGACCGTGCTGGCCTCGGATCTCTCGGACCGCATGGAGCTGGTCGAGGCGCGGCTGGGGGCCCAGGTGCGGAGCTTGAAGGGCCTGCCGCTCGAGGCGTTCGTGGGGATGGAGAGCGAGGAGGATCTGGTGCTCGCGGCGGGCGGTGACTACGGCTCGCTACTCGCGGAGCTGGCGCCCTACGTGGACAGCCTGGAGTTCATCCCCCGAGCTGTCACGGCTGCGGTACCGGCGATCGCGGTCGTCGTCGGGACGGCACCGGCGGCTCCGGCCGTTGCGGCAGCCCCCGAGGCCCCGCCGGCTCCCGCAGCGCCCTCGGCGCCGGCGGCCCCCGTCGTCATCCGCCTCGAGGAGCTCTCGGCCCGCATCGCGAGGGCGACCGCGCTGGCCAAGAGGAAGGCCGAGATGGTGGCCGCCATGGGCGCCGCGATGCCCGCTGGCGCAGAGCCCCGGGCGGTGGATGTCGCCACCGTCGGGCGGCTCGCCGCCCAAGTCGTGCAGGAGGCGGCCCAGATCGGACGGCTGGCGACCCAGGACGCGATGCCGCCCGAGCGGCTGCGAGAGTTCGAGGAGCTGGCCGACGAGATCGCCGCCAAAGCCGAGCACGCGGCGGCGAAGGCGGAGAGGGTCGCGGTGGAGGCGGAGGAGGCCGCGACTCATCTGGAGGAGATGGCGGGCCGGGAAGGGGCCCAAGCCCACAAGCTCCTGCGCGGCAGCTACGAGTGCCCGATCGAGGCGGCGGGGCAGGCGGTCGGCCGCCTGCGGGCCAAGGTCGAGGCCAAGCATGTGCTCAAGTCGGTCCTCGCCGAGGCGCGGCGCGAGGAAGGAGAGATCCCGTTCGCCGTGGACGCCGAGGGCAACGTGTACGCCGTCAGCGACGAGGACTGGACCGTGCTCGACGACCTCGGTGTGGCGAGCGACGAGACAGAGGACCGCGAGCCGGCCGGGGACTGGGCGGTCGTCAAGGTCGACTACCCGGACTCG
>CAYXXN010000114.1:0-9484 GCA_964469055.1 uncultured Thermoanaerobaculia bacterium | reverse complement strand
AGCAGCTCCCGGGCCGCCGCCACGATCTTGTCCTTCCCGGGCAGCAGCTCCTGCTCGAGCACGCGCGCGTAGGGCACGGGGCGATCCGGGTAGGCGACGCGCTTCACCGGCGCATCGAGCCAGGCGAAGGCCTGGTCCGCGATGCGCGCCGCCACCTCGCCGCCGAAGCCGCCGGTCAACTGCGCCTCGTGCGCGACCAGCGCCCGACCGGTCTTCTTCACCGAGGCGAGCACCGTCTCCTCGTCGAGCGGCACCAGCGTCCGCAGGTCCACCACCTCGGCCTCGGCACCCTCGGCCGCCAGCACCTCCGCCGCCTCGAGACAGGTCCAGGTCGTCGCGCCATAACCCACCAGCGTCAAGTCGCGCCCCGGCCGCATCACTCGTGCTTCGCCCAGCCGGCCCAGGGGCAAGGGACTCGGCAGCGACTCCTTGATGCGCCGATAGAGGAACTTGTGCTCGCAGAAGATGACCGGGTTGGGGTCGCGGATCGCGGCCTTGAGCAGCGCCCCGGCGTCGAGCGCGGTCGCCGGGCAGACGACCTTCAAGCCCGCGACGTGGGCGAACCAGCCTTCCGGGTTCTGCGAGTGGAAGGGCCCCGCCCCCACACCCCCGCCGGCCGGCAGCCGCACGACGATCGGGCACGGCACCTGCCACCGGTAGTAGAGCTTGGCCGCGACGTTGACGATCTGGTTGAAGCCGCAGCTGACGAAATCGGCGAACTGCATCTCGACCACCGTCGGGGTGCCGAGCAGCGCCGCCCCGATGGCGATGCCGAGCGTGCCGCTCTCGGCGATCGGGGTGTCGAGGACGCGGTCGGGCCAGCGGTCGAACATGCCGCGGGTGATGCGGAAAGCCCCTTCGAAGACGCCGATGTCCTGGCCCATGAGGACGAGGCGCGGGTCGGCCTCCAGCTCCTCCCAGAGGGCGCGGTGGAGGGCCTCGACGTAGAACAGGGGATCGCCGCCCGTCGGGCCGGCCGCCGCGGCGCTGGCGGGCGGCGGTGCCGACTCCGCGCCGGCGAGCGGAGCGAAGACGCTGCGCCGCGCCGTCTCGGGCTGCGGCGGCTCGCCGTCCAGGGCGCCGCCGATGGCGGTCTCGACCAGCTCCCCGATGCGGCGCTCCAGCCGCTCGCGAGTCGCCGGGTCGAGGGCTTCCTCCTCCTCCAGCCGCCGCGCGTAGCTCGGCACGGGATCGGCGGCGCGGTAGAGGGCGAGCTCGTCCTGCGGCACCACCTTGAGCGAGTCGTCCCCCTCGCTGTGGCCGCGCAGGCGGCCGAGCATCGCTTCGAGCAGGGTCGGTCCCTCGCCGGCCCGGGCCCGCGCCACGGCGCGGCCGTAGGCCGCCGCCATGGCGTCCGCGTCGTTGCCGTCCACCGTCTCGGCGGCGATGCCGTAGCCCACTCCCCGGTCGGAGAGGCGGCGGGCGGCGTATTGCAGGTGGGTCGGGGTCGAGAAGGCGTAGCGGTTGTTCTCGATCACCAGCACCAGCGGCAGCTTCCACACCGCGGCCATGTTGAGGCCCTCGTGGAAGTCCCCCGTCGAGGTGCCGCCCTCGCCGATGAAGTTGATCGCCACTCGGCCAGCGCCCTCGCGCGCGAGCGCGAAGGCGCAGCCGGCGGCGACCGGGACCATCGACCCCAGGTGGCTGATCATCCCCACATGCAGGATGCCGGCGGCCGGGTCGAGGTGGCCGTAGTGGAAGGAGCGCTCGACGCCCTGGGAGAAGCCCTGGCCCTTGCCCAGGAGCTGGCAGGCGAGCGTGCCGAGGATCTGGTCGGGCTCCGGCCGCCGGCCGTCGGGCTCGCCCAGCCCCAAGCCCGGGAAGGCGCGAGCCGGGTCGAGGTAGACGGCGAGGATCGCGCCCAGGTCGCGGTGGAGCGTCGACAGCACGTCTCCCGCCTCGAGGGCTAGGCCCGCCGGCACGGTGGTCGCCTCGTTGCCCACCTCGCTGTACCACTTCGAGACGCGGCCGGTCAAAAGCAGCGACTCGAACCGGGCGTCGAAGTCCCGCGCCAGCTTCATGAAGGCGTAGCGCAGCAGGCGCTCGGCTCCCGGCATGGCGGCTGAGTCTAGCCCGTTCCCCGCCGGTCCAGGCGCGGCACGAGACCCCCCAATCCGAGGTGTCGTCGCTCACCTCCGGGCGGGCCGAACACCACAACATATGGCCACTCACCAGGCGAAGGGCCCAAGCGATCGCGTCGGACCCCTTGATCGAGCGAACTCTTTGTGCCACACTTCGCGGAGTCTTGCGACTGCAGCGGAGCGGCGATTTCGAGTAGGGGTGCCGGTCTTCGGCGAGGCCGCCGAGGCGCCCCGCTTCTTCGCCTTCGCGCTTTCTCGGGTACCAACAGGAGGGTCGAATCACCGTGGCCGAGAGCATCCTGAAACCGCATCGCCCGACGCCCCTGGACCGGGTGCGCCGACTCGAGCTCGCCCAGGAGGGCGACGCCGGTGGGCTGCGCTTCCTGCGCTATTTCACCCAGCCGGACGTCCACCCCTACGACGAGATCGAGTGGGAAGTCCGCGACGCCTTGATCAAGAACTGGCGAGACGGCTCCGTCTCCTTCGAGCAGCGGGGTGTCGAGTTCCCCAGCTCGTGGTCGATGAACGCCACGACGATCGTGGCCCAGAAGTACTTCCGCGGCCGGCTGGGGACCCCCGAGCGCGAGCGCTCCGTTCGCCAGATGATCGACCGGGTCGCCGACACCATCACTCGCTGGGGCCGCGAGGGCGGCTACTTCGCCGACGAGGAGTCGGCCGCGGTCTTCAACGCCGAGTTGAAGCATCTGCTGGTCGAGCAGAAGGCGTCCTTCAACTCCCCGGTCTGGTTCAACGTGGGCGCCGAGCTCGAGCCGCAGTGCTCGGCCTGCTTCATCCTCTCGGTCGACGACACCATCCCGTCGATCCTCAACTGGTACGCCGAGGAGGGGGTCATCTTCAAGGGCGGCTCCGGATCGGGGGTCAACCTCTCGACCCTGCGCTCCTCGAAGGAGCACGTCAAGGCCGGGGGGCACGCCTCCGGGCCGGTCTCCTTCATGCGCGGCGCCGACGCCTCGGCCGGCACCATCAAGTCGGGCGGCCGCACGCGCCGCGCCGCCAAGATGGTGATCCTGAACGTCGATCACCCGGACGTCGAGGACTTCATCTGGACCAAGGCGCGCGAGGAGAGCAAGGCCCGGGCCCTGCGCGAGGCCGGCTTCGACATGGACCTCGACGGCAAGGACAGCTACTCGCTGCAGTACCAGAACGCGAACAACTCGGTGCGGGTCACCGACGAGTTCATGGAAGCCTACGAGACGGGTCGCGACTACGCCTTGAAGACGGTGACGACGGGCGAGACCCTGGAGCGCAGGAGCGCCCGCGACGTGATGCGACAGATCGGGCAGGCCGCCTGGGAGTGCGCCGATCCGGGCATGCAGTACGACACGACGATCAACGACTGGCACACCTGCCCGGCGTCGGGGCGGATCAACGCCTCGAACCCCTGCTCCGAGTACATGCACCTGGACAACTCGGCCTGCAACCTGGCGTCGCTCAATTTGAAGAAGTTCTACGACTACGGGGCCGATCGCTTCGACGTCGAGGCCTTCGAGAAGGCCATCGAGATCGTCTTCACGGCGCAGGAGATCGTGGTCGGCTTCTCCGCCTACCCGACGGCGCGGATCCGCCAGACCGCGGTCGATTTCCGCGAGCTGGGTCTGGGCTACGCCAATCTGGGAGGCCTGCTGATGAGCCTGGGCCTGCCCTACGACTCCGACGCCGGCCGCGCCTGGGCGGCGACCCTGACCGCCCTCATGTGCGGTCACGCCTACCGCACCAGCGCCGAGCTCGCCGCCGTCAAGGGGCCCTTCGCCGGCTACCCGCCCAACCGCGACGCCATGCTGCGGGTCGTCCAGAAGCACCGGGCGGCGACCGCCGACATCGAGGAAAAGCTGGTGCCGCGCGAGGTCTTCGAGGCCGCCCGCCGGGCGTGGGACGAGGCCCTGGAGCTCGGCACCGCGCTCGGCTACCGCAACTCGCAGGCCACGGTCCTGGCCCCCACCGGCACGATCGGCCTGATGATGGACTGCGACACGACCGGCATCGAGCCCGACCTGGGGTTGGTGAAGACCAAGAAGCTGGTCGGCGGCGGCTCGATGTCGATCGTCAACCGCACCGTCCCGCAGGCCCTCGCGCGCCTCGGCTACAGCCCGGAGGAGACCGACGTCATCGTCGCCTACGTCGACGAGCACAAGACGATCCTCGACGCCCCGGGGCTGCGCGAGGAAGACCTGCCGGTCTTCGCCTGCGCCATGGGCGACAATGCCATCCACTACATGGGTCACGTGCGGATGATGTCGGCGGCGCAGCCCTTCATCTCCGGCGCCATCTCGAAGACGGTGAACATGCCCGAAGAGGTCACCGTCGAGGACGTCGAGCGCCTCTACTACGACGCCTGGAAGATGGGCTTGAAGGCGATCGCCCTCTACCGCGACAACTGCAAGGTGGCGCAGCCGCTGTCGATCAGCAAGAAGAAGGACGCCCGGCCGGCCGAGCGGGCCGCCGTCGAGCCGGCACCCCGCGGCATGGTGCGCAGGCGGCTCCCCAAGGCGCGGCCGTCGCAGACGATCAGCTTCCGGGTGGGTGACGCCAAGGGGTATCTCACCGCCGGCGAGTACCCGGAGGACGGCCTGGGCGAGATCTTCGTCAAGCTCGGCAAGCAGGGCTCGACCCTCTCGGGCCTGATCGACGCCTTCGCCATCTCGGTGTCCTTGGGCCTCCAGTACGGCGTGCCCCTCAAGGCCTACGTCTCGAAGTTCATGAACATGCGCTTCGACCCGGCGGGGATGACCGACGACGAGGAGATCCGCTTCGCCCACTCGATCATCGATTACCTGGCGAGGAAGCTCGCCATCGAGTACCTGCCCGCCGGCGAGCGTCGCGACCTCGGCATCCTCACCGTGGCCGAGCGCAAGGCGGCACTCGAGGGCGACGGCCACGAGCCGGGCGAGGCGGATCTGCTGCAGGCTCCGGCGGCCGTGGCGATGGCCGCCAACGTCTCTGCGCCGACCGACGCCGACGCGCCGCTGTGCTTCTCGTGCGGCATCAAGATGAAGCGCGCCGGCGGTTGTCACGTGTGCGAGAGCTGCGGCTCGACTTCGGGCTGCAGTTGAAGTGAGGCGGCGGCCTCCAGGCCGGCCGCTCGCAGTGCACCGCCCACCGGGGCGGGAGGAGTCGACGGCCGGCCGCGAGGCCGGCCGTAGGCTTTGCGGAGGGTTCAGCGCCGCCGCGTTTCGCGTGGACTTGGCTCCAGTCTACGCGAGTCGACGACGATGAACCTGCTAGGATCGTCGATGTTCGGTCTTGCCAGGGGTGCCCAGCGCGCGGGCTGAGATCAAACCCTTGGAACCTGATCCGGTTGATGCCGGCGGAGGGAGCGCGAGACCGACGGGCCCTCAAGCGCTCGGCTCCCTCCTGCGACGAGGAGGAAGTCGGATGCTCCGTACACCCTGGATCGAGAAGCGCCGCGGCGACGCCGCTCCCACGCAGCTCTCCTACGCGCGGCGGGGCATCGTCACCGAGGAGATGGCCTACGTCGCCGAGCGCGAGCGCTGCGAGCCGGAGTTGGTGCGCTCGGAAGTAGCCCGCGGTCGCGCCATCATCCCCGCCAACGTGAACCACCCGGAGCTCGAGCCGATGATCGTCGGCCGCGCCTTCCGGGTGAAGGTGAACGCCAACATCGGCAACTCGCCCACCACCTCGTCGATCCGCGAGGAGGTGGAAAAGCTCGAGTGGGCGATGCGCTGGGGTGCCGACACCGTCATGGACCTCTCGACCGGCCGCCAGATTCACGAGACGCGGGAGGCGATCCTCCGCCGCTCGACGGTGCCGATCGGCACGGTGCCGATCTACCAGGCTTTGGAGAAGGTCGGCGGGCGTCCCGAGGAGCTCACCTTCGAGATCTTCATGGAGACCCTCGAGGAGCAGGCGCGGCAGGGCGTCGACTACTTCACCATCCACGCCGGCGTCCGGCTGCCCTACATTCCGCTCACCGCCGAGCGCGTCACCGGCATCGTCTCGCGCGGCGGCTCGATCCTCGCCCGCTGGTGCCTCGCCCACCACCAGGAGAACTTCCTCTACTCCCGCTTCGAGGAGATCTGCGAGCTGATGCGGCGCTACGACGTCTCGTTCTCCTTGGGCGACGGCCTGCGTCCGGGCTCGATCGCCGACGCCAACGACGCCGCCCAGTTTGCCGAGCTCGACACCTTGGGGGAGCTCACCGAGATCGCCTGGCACCACGACTGCCAGGTGATGATCGAGGGGCCGGGTCACATCCCGATGCACCTGATCAAGGAGAACGTCGATCGCGAGATGGCGGTCTGCCACGAGGCCCCGTTCTACACGCTGGGGCCGCTGGTCACCGACATCGCCCCCGGCTACGACCACATCACCAGCGCGATCGGCGCGGCGATGATCGGCATGTACGGCACCGCCCTGCTCTGCTACGTGACGCCCAAAGAGCATCTCGGCCTCCCGGACAAGGAGGACGTCAAGCAGGGGTTGATCGCCTACAAGATCGCCGCCCACGCCGCCGACCTCGCCAAGGGCCACCCGGGGGCGCGCGACCGGGACGACGCCCTCTCCCGTGCCCGCTTCGAGTTCCGCTGGCAGGACCAGTTCGACCTAGCGCTCGACCCGGAGACCGCCCGCGCCTACCACGACGAGACCCTCCCCCAGGACGGCGCCAAGCTCGCCCACTTCTGCTCCATGTGCGGGCCCAAGTTCTGCTCGATGGAGATCACGCAGCAATTGCGGCAGTACGCCGAGGAGCGCGGCGTCGAGGTCTCGACCGCCGTCGAGCAAGGCCTGGCCGAGAAGGCCCGCCAGTACCGAGAAGAGCGGCTCGGGCGCCAACCGGCAGTCGCGCCGCCGTAGCCCCTCGACCGAGAGCGCAGCGGCCGGGAGTGCGCCCGGCCGCTGCCTTGCGTTCGGCCGCTACTCGGCGGCAGGGCCCCGCTTGGCGGCCCGCGCCGCCGCCAGGTGCTCCTGGATGCGGGCGAAGTACGGCTCCGCGGCCGCCAGGGTGGCGAGATTGCCGACATAGTGGAGTCGACCGTCTGCCAACGGGTCGTCCTCTCGACTCAGGGTCTCGAAGCCCTCCGTGCTGACGTTGCAGTAGAACTTGGAGTTCGGCCCCGAGAACTTCGAGACCACGACGAAGTAGAGCGCGCCGCCGATCGCGCCGTGCTCGACCACCTCGAGGCGCTCTTCCGTGCCGAACCCGAGGGCGACCGGAATCGGATCGGGCGAGGCGTCGGCGAAGATCGCGATGTCGACGTCGGCCGGTTTCTTGGCCCACATCAGCACGCCTCGCGACGGCCGCGACTCGTTGGCGATGTAGCTGAAGACCTTCCCACCGCTCGTCGCCGTGCCGGTGACCGTCTCGGCGAGGGCCGGCGCCGCGGCGGCCAGCAGCAGCGCGAGGCTCAGGGTCAGTTGCCTGGTCTTGGATTGGAGCATCTCCCTTCCTCCCTCTCAACCCGCCGAAAAGTGGATGAGGGCGGGCTGAGGAGAGCATAAGGCAATCGGCGTGCCGTGGGCGCTCATTCTGCAATTGACTGATTTGGTGAGGCTTTGGCGAAGCGCCTCATGCCCGCCGTGTAGCGTCAGCTGCTACACGCGGAGCGCTGGGCGCCAAGGCGTAACGCCGAGCGCTACACGGCGATCTCAGGCTACTCGGAGGATCCGACCGCCAACCCCTTGCAGCGTTTCAGATACAACCCCAACTCGTAGGCCACATTGAGCTCGATGCTCTCGATGCCGCCGCTGGCGCCGTAGACGCCGCCCCACGAGAAGCTGCGCTCGCTGGTGAAACTCGTGAGCTCCTGCCCTGTCGCGGCGTCGACCAGGTGGGCCCTGAAGTCGAGGCGAGCCGCGCCGGCGCCGGCGATCATGAACCGTGCCGTCGCGCTTCCCGGCTTGTACTGGGTGATCTCGACCCGCAGCACGACGGCGCCCTCGCGCGGCTCGGCGAGCGCTCCGCGGACGACCTCGGCGAAGACGCCTTCGGCGATCTGGCCGGCCACCAGGTCCGCGAGCCGGCGAGGCACCGTCTCCACCTGCAGCTCCTTGGCGCGCTCTCCCGCCTTCGGATCGGTCACGGCGAAGTCCTCGATCACCAGCACGGCGTAGCGGGTCAGATCCACCCCTGGCCACTCCGCCACGTGCTGCTCGCGCTGGCGCTGGCTCCCCGCGCGCTGCTGCGGCTCGGGCTCGGCCGCGCGCCGCTCGGCCTTGGCGTAGCGCTCGCGAATGTGGTCCTGCGCCGTCTGCTCTTCCTTGGCCTCGGGCGTCGTGTAGGCCGCGGCCGCCTCGAGGTAGGCGCGCCCGGTCTGCTCGTCGAGCGGCAGGAACTCGGTCCACACCGTGAAGTAGTAGGTGCGGCCCGCCTCCAGCTCGACCTCCTCGGTGATCCGCGACCAGTTGAGCCAGAGCAGGTGCGGCCCCGGCGCCAGGTAGGCGTAGGTGTAGGCATCGTTGTCGAGCACGCCGAGGAATGCCTCGTCGGCGTACAGGAACATCGTGCGCCCGCTGCCCTGGAAGCGCTTCTCGCGGATCAAGTAGACCAGGGCCTGGTCCGCTCGCGGCTCGCCGACGCTGGTCGGCGGCGACTTGGTGACCGCGAAAGCCGGTGGTGTCGGCGCCGTGAGCGCCCCGAGCCAGAGGGCTGCGGCCCAGACGATGAAGCTGCGCGTCATCCTCCGCTTGAACTGGAGCATCCTCGTTCCTCCTTCTTGGCCCGCCAACGAGTGGAGCAAGGGCAGGCTGCGGAGAAACCTAGGCAACCTGCGTGCCACCCCTCGCTCAAAGATCCTTGGCACCGCTCCGCTCCCGCTCGCCCCGCAGCATGCGATGCAGGGTCACGCGGTGCACGCCGAGCGACTCCGCGGCGCGGCTGATGTTGCCGCCGGCCGCCTCGACGGCGCGGCGAGCCAGTTCCCGCTCTTGCTCGCCCAACAGGCGCGCCACCTCGCGCCGCCTGCCGCGCAGGTCGTCGAGGTCGGCGGGCGGCGTCTTGAGCAACCGGGCGAGCGGGTCTTTGGCGAGCGAGAGGCTGGGCGGCAGCGGCCCTTGCAGCTCGCCCGGCAGGTCGCGACGTCGCACGACGCCGTCGACCGACAGCGCCACCAGACGGTGCACGAGGTTCTCGAGCTCCCGCACGTTGCCGGGGAACGGCTGCTGGCCGAGCAGCTCGTAGACCTCGCGTTCCATGCGCATCGGTCGGCCGTAGAGGGCGGCGAAGCTGCCCAGGAAGTGGTCGATCAGCAGCGCCACGTCGCCCGGGCGTTCGCGCAGGCTCGGCAGGCACAAGGGAACGACGCTCAAGCGGTAGTAGAGCGCCTCCTGGAACTTGCCGGCCTCGGTCATCGCCTTCAAGTCCTTGCTGGTCGCCGCCACCACCCGCACGTCGACCCGGATCGGCTCGCGGCCTCCCAAGCGGTCGA
>CAYXXN010000113.1:0-9623 GCA_964469055.1 uncultured Thermoanaerobaculia bacterium | reverse complement strand
TGTGGGTGTGCACGGCGCTGGCGCCGGCGAACCCCGGGCCCGCCCCGGCGCCGCCGGCCACCGTCTCGTAGTAGCCGAAGGCGGCGCTGCCGAACAACAGGTTGTTCATCGTCCCCTGGCTGCAGGCGGCGAGGCCCAGGGCGCGGAGCAGCGTGTCCACGAGTCGTTGGCTGGTTTCGACGTTGCCGGCCACCACTGCCGGTGCCGTCGCTGGATCGTCGGGGAAGGGCGGATTCAGGAGCCCCTCGGGCAGCTGCAAACGGACGGGTCGGAGCAAGCCCTCGTTGAGCGGCAGCGGCTCGCCGATCAGCAGGCGAAGCACGTAGAGCACGACGCTGCGCACGACGGCCGGCGTAGCATTGAGATTGCCCGGGTGGACGCCACCGCTGCCCGTGAAGTCGATCTCGGCCTCCTCGCCGGTCACGCGGATCGTGACGCGCAGCGGCGTGCCGTCGTCCAGCCGCTCCTCGGCGCTCCGCTCGCCGTCCGGCAGCGCCGCCAGCGCCCGCCGCATACGCCGCTCCGCCTCGTCTGCGAGGGCGCTCATCCAGCGTCGCACCGTGGCCACGCCATGCCGCCCCGCGAGGTCGCGCAGTCCGACGACCCCACGCCGAGCGGCGGCAACCGCCGCCGCCAGGTCGGCGAGGTTCTCGGGCACGGCCCGGGAGGGATACGGCCCCATCTCGAGCCGCCGGCGTACCTCCTGCCAGCGCGCCTCGCCGGCGACCACCAGCCGCATCGGCGGCAGCACCACCCCCTCCTCGATCAGTCGCCGCGCCGCGGGCGGCATCGAACCCGGGCGAATGCCGCCGATCTCGGCGTGATGGGCACGGTTGGCGACATAGCCCAGCAGCTCGCCGCCCTCCTCGCGCTCGAAGGCCGGCGCGACGACCGTCACGTCCGGCAGGTGCGAGCCGCCGAAGGCGGGATGGTTGGTGAGCGCCACGTCCCCGGGCCCCAGGGGCAGCACCGCGAGGAGCCGGCGCACGCAGAGGCCGAGGGCGCCGAGGTGGACGGGAATGTGCGGCGCGTTGACGACCAGCTCGCCGGCCCCGTCGAGCAAGGCGCAGGAGAAGTCGAGGCGCTCCTTGACGTTGACGGAGACGGCGACACGGCGCAGCATCTCCCCCATCTGCTCGGCCAGCACCGCGAAGCGATGCGTGAAGAGCTCCAGCTCCACGGCGTCGGATGGGCGCCGTCCGGGGTCGCTCATCGAGTCAGGACCAGGGCGCCCGCTCCGTCCACCTGGGCGCGCCAACCCTCCTCGATCAGCGTGGCGGAGTGCGCCTCGAAGACCAGGCCCGGCCCGTCCAGCGCGTCCCCCGGCGCCAGGGACTCGCGATCCCAGAACTCCGCCTCGCGCCAGCCGCCCGCGAACCACGCTCGGCGCCGAACCTCGGCGGCAACGCGACGGGGAGCGACGGGGACGGCCGCAGGCGAGAGCGGCGCCTCGGTCGCGACGACGACCCGCAGGGACTCGAGCTCGATCGGCCGCTCTTCCGCCGCGTAGCCGTAGCGCTCCCGGTACCGCGCCCGGAAGGCCGCCTCCAACTCGCCCTCCGAACCGACCTCGAGCTCGAGAGTCGATTCCTGCCCCACGAGGCGCAAGCTGGCCAGACAGCGCGGCGCCGCGATCTCCGCCCGTGCACAACCTTCGGCGAGGAGCTCCTCTCGGGCGCTGGCGGTCAGCTCGGCGAGCCAGCCGGGCATCTGCGTTCGAACTGCGGCGAGAGGGGCCAGCACCTGCCGCTCCGCGAAGCGCTCGAGACGCGCCGCCCCGAGCCCCAAGGCGGACAGCAAGGCAGCGTCGGGCGGCACGAGAACCGTGCGGATGTCGAGCAGCTCGGCCAGGGCGCAGGCATGCTGACCCCCGGCCCCGCCGAAGGCCAGCAGGGCGTGGTCCGCGGGCAGAAAGCCGCGCCGGATGGAGACCCTGCGCATCGCCTCGGCCATGCGCTCGTCGGCGATCCGCAGCAACCCCCCGAGCAGCTCCTCGGCGGTCAGGCGCTCGTCGCAGCCCGCGGCGACGGCCTCGGCCAGTTCCGCCGCACGCGCCGTGGCCGCCGCCGCATCGAGCGGGATCCCGAAGCGCTCCGGCGCCAAGCGGCCCAGCAGCAAGTTGACGTCGGTCAAGGTGAGCGGACCGCCCGCTCCGTAACAGGCGGGCCCGGGGTCGGCGCCGGCGCTGCGGGGCCCCACCCGGAGCTGACGGCCCTCGAAGGCGCAAATCGACCCGCCGCCGGCGGCGACCGTCTCGATCGCCAGGGCTGGCGCGTAGAGGCGCACGCCGCCGATGCGCGTTTCGAAGCGGTACTCGAAGTCGCCCGCCCAGCGGGCGACGTCGGTGGAGGTGCCACCCATGTCGAAGGCCAGCAGCGCCCGCCGGCCCGAAGCCGCTCCTGCGACCGCCGCTCCCACGACCCCGCCGGCCGGACCCGAGAGCAGGCTGTCCTTGGGCCGGAAGGCGGCCGCCGTCGCCAGCCCGCCGGCGCTCGACATCACGTGCAGGGTGCCATCGCCGAGCACCTCTTCCACCCGCTCGAGATGGCCCCGCACGACTTCGCTCAGGTAGGCGTCGACGACGGCGGTTTCGGCACGCGGCACGATCTGGATCCGGGGAGCCAACTCGCTCGAGCGGGAGACATGGCCGAAGCCCAGCTCGAGGAGCAGGTTCGCGCACCGTTCCTCGTGCTCGGGATTCCGGTAGCTGTGGAGGAAGGCCACCGCCGCCGCCCGCACGCCGTCCGCGAGCAACGCCTCGGCCGCCGCTCGGATCAGGTCGAGACGCAGCGGCTCGAGCTCGCCACCCTCGGCGTCGAGCCGCCCCGGCACCTCGACGACCGCGGCATAGAGCGGTGGCGGCTTCGACGGTCGCAGAGTAAAGAGTTCCTCCCGCTGCTGCGTGCCGATGGCGAGCAGATCGGCGAAGCCCGCGGTGACGAAGAGAGCCACCGCGGCGCCCCGTCGTTCGAGGAGCGCGTTCGTACCCCGCGTCGTGGCGAGACGAACGGCCATCGCTGGCAGCGGCGCGCGCCGCGGTGTCCCGGTCACCAGCCGCGCCGCCACCACCGGCGCTTCCTCGTCGAAGACCAGCTCGCAGAGCTCCTGGCCGGCGAGGGGGGGCGCGAGCCCGCGCCGCAGCCGCAACCGGCCGCCGGCCTCGTGACCGATGATCTCGACCGCGTCGCCGCCGCCCAGCCGCCGGAGCCGGCAGCCGACGAACAGGTCCGCCGGCTCCTCGCCCGGCGGCACGAGGCGCGCCTCCTCGGCTGACGCGCCGGGGCGGGCGTGGCGGCGCAGGCAGCCGGTGCTCAGTACCTTGGCCCGGTGCACCGCGCCGTCTGGATCCCGCGCCCAGCAGTCGGTGAAGGTGCCCCCGGTGTCGACCCAGATCTCCCAGCGCCGCACGGCTCGAGCTCGCCTTCTCTACGGCTCGATCTCGTCGAGCAGGGCGATGCGCCGAGCATGGCGGCCGCCCTCGAAAGGCGTGGCGAGCCAGGTCTCGACGATGGCCAGCGCCGTCGGGAGCGAGATCAGCCGCTCACCGAGCGAGATCATGTTGGCGTCGTTGTGCTCGCGGGCGAGGCGTGCCGTCCGCTCGTCCCAGCACAGGGCGCAGCGCACGCCACGCACGCGGTTGGCGGCCATCGCCTCGCCGTTGCCCGAGCCGCCGAGCACGATGCCGCGCTCGCAGTCGCCCCTCGCCACGGCCTGGGCGGCGGGCACGATGAACCGCGGGTAATCGCAGGACTCCGCCGAGTGGGTGCCGAAGTCGCGTAGTTCATGACCCAGCCGGATCAGGTGGCCTTCGATCTCTTCCTTGTAGGCGAAACCGGCGTGGTCCGAGGCGATGGCGATCTTCATCGCTTCCTCCCCGAGAAACGGCCGAGCCACGCAGCGAGCTCGGAAATCCCGAGCGCCCGGGTGACGGCCAGGTAGCCAACGACGTAGACGGCGAGCACGATGGCGAGCGTCGCCGCGGCGTGGAGTGCCGGCAGGAAGCGCCAGGCCAAAGCAGCAGGCGCCGCGGCGAGCAGCGCGAGCCCAGCCAGCTCCAACAGTCGGCCGGCCGGCAGTCGCGCCGACGGCCACTGGCGCCGCGCCGCCCGGCGCACCCGCGCCAGCTCGTACCAGGCGCCGAGCGCCGCGCCGACGGCGAGACCCAGACCGCCCCAGTGCAGCCCTCCCTCGGCGGGTCCGGCAGCGACCCAACGGCTCAGGGGGTAGCGGTCCAGGCCCAGCATCAGCACCGTGCCGACAGCGGCCGAGAGGGCCATTCGCTCGAGCGCCACACGCGCCGGCCAGCGCGTTCGGCCCGCGGCGAAGAAGAGGTTGTTGAGCTGCCGCGTCAGGATGCTCGCCGGCATCCCCGCCGCGTAGGCGCCGAGGATGACGGCCACCAGCCAGATCGACGCCGGGCCGAAGCTGCCGCCCCCGAAGAGCGCTCGCACGATGAGATGGCCGAAGCAGAGGTAGCCGACCGCCGCCGGAATGGCCAGAAAGGCCGCTTGCCGCACCGCCGGAGCGAGCCGGTCGGCCGTCGCGGTGCCGTCCGCGCCGTGGCGCGCCAGCTCCGGCAGCTCGACGGCCGCCACCGACATGCCGAACAGCGAGATCGGCAGCAAGTAGAGTCCCTGGGCGAAGCCCAGCGCCGACTGCGCTCCGACGCGCAGGAAGGAAGCCAGCCAGTTGTCGAGGTAGCTCGACAATTGGACGGCCCCGCGGCCGGTGACCAGCGGCAAGAACGCGCCCCACGCCTCCCGGACGCCGCGCGCCCGGCGGTCGAAAGAGGGTCGGAAGGAGGCGAGACAGCGCAGCGCCGGCGGTAGCTGGACGAGGAACTGGAGGGCACCACCGAGCAGGGCGCCGACGCAGGCCGCCTGCAGGATGCGCGCCTGGGAAACGCTGCTGCTCGGTGCGGACCAGGCGCCGCTGCCGACGCTCCACAGCGCCGCGATGATTGCCGCGTTCCACAGCGCTGGAGCCAGGTACGGCAGGAGGAAGCGCCGGTGGCTGTTGAGCACCGCCAGCGTCCAAGCCGAGAGCACCAGCAGCCCTACCATCGGGAAGATCCAGCGCACGGCGGCGACGGCGAGCGGAAAGCGGTCGACCGTCGCCTCGCCCACCGCGATCGCCGCCGCGTCTCCGAGGTAACCCGAGGAGAGTAGGGCCACGATGGGCTCGGCCAGCAGCTCGCCGGCCAGGACGAGGCCGGCCACCAACGCGAGCAGAAAGCCGAACACGGCGCCGGCGAAGCGCGCCGCGTCCTCGTGCGCGCCGGCCTCCTCCATGCGGCTGTACACCGGGATGAAGGCGGCCGACAGCGTCTGCTCGCCGAGCAGGTTCTGCAACAAATTGGGACCCCGCAAGGCGGTGCGGAAGACATCGGCCCAGGCGCCGACGCCGAGGAAGCGCGCGATCAGCACCTCGCGCACGAGACCGAGCGCGCGGCTGGCCGCGATGCCGAGGGCGACGCGCGTCGCACCGCGCGAGCCCAGCCTCTCCTCACCCCGCTCGGGATCGGTCAAGTGACCTTGTGGTAGGAATGGATCCGCGCCATGCCGGTGTACGAATTCTATTGCAGCGCCTGCAACACGCTGTTCAACTTCTTCTCCGCCCGCATCGACACGACGGCCCGTCCCGCGTGCCCTCGCTGCGGCCGCGCCGAGCTCGACCGCCGCCCGGCACGCTTCGCTACCTTGAGACACGCCGGCGAGGACGAGCCCGATCCTCTCGACGAGCTGGATGACGACCGCATGGCCGGGGCGATGGAAGCGCTGGCCGACGAGCTGGCGGGCGCCGAGGACGAGGAGGACCCGCGCCAGCTCGGCCGCCTCATGCGTCGGTTCGGGGAGGTCTCGGGCCTGGCACTCGGACCCAAGATGGAAGAGATGATCCGGCGACTCGAGGCGGGCGAGGACGCCGACGCCGTCGAGGACGAGATGGGGGACGAGTTCGGGGAGGAAGGCGAAGGCCTCGACGAGCTGTTCCAGCTCCGCAAGGCGATCACCCGGCGGCGGCGCCGGCCGCGGGTCGACGAGAACCTCTACTTCATGTAGCGGTCGCCTCTGCCCGCAGCCGCTCCGCCGCCGCCTGCTTGACGAGGCCGACCATCCCCAGCAGCCCCATAGTCTTCCCCATCGAGAGCTCCCGGCCGAAGATCTCGTAAGGCAGGTCCAGGGGCACCTGCACCACCTCCTCGAGCGGCTCGGCGGACAGGGTCTCGTCGAGGATCACGGCCATTGCCTTGGCTGAGATGCCCTGCGGGTTCTCGACCGCGAAGTGGAAGCGCAGCCGCCCGTCGGGCAGCTCGCGCGCCCAGAAGTAGGCCTCCGACTCGCAGTGCGGCACGAGCCGTTCCGCCGGGTACGGCCGGGTGGCCACGTCGAGCGGCACCACGCGGAAGCGGTCGGCGATCTCGATCAGGGTCTCGATGCGCTCGCCACGGTCCGGCAGGAGCCGCAGCCCGTCGAGGAGGCGCTGCAGCTTCGGGGGCAAGTCGGCCATCGGTGCGGCTCCGGCTCGGCGCTCGGCGGGTCAGCGCTCGACGGGCGCGCCCACCAGGTTGCCCCACTCGGTCCAGCTGCCGTCGTAGTTGCGCACGTCGCGGAAGCCGAGCAGGTTGGTGAGAACGAACCAGGTGTGGCTGCTGCGCTCGCCGATCCGGCAGTAGGCGATCGTCTCGCCGGTCGGATCGAGCGCCTGGCCCTCGAGGTAGAGCGCCCGCAGTTCGCCGGCGTCCTTGAACGTGCCGTCGGCGTTGACCGCCCGCGCCCAGGGCACGTTCTTGGCGCCGGGGATGTGGCCGGCCCGCAGCGCGCCCTCGTTCGGGTAGTCGGGCATGTGCACTCGCTCGCCCGTGTACTCCTCGGGGCTCCGCACGTCGACGAGCTGGCCCCTCTTCTCCACGTGGTCGGCCACCCGCCGCCGGAAGGCGCGGATCCGCGAGTCGTCCCGCTGCGGCACGGGGTAGTCCACGGCCTCGTACTGCGGGACGTCGCGCACCAGCTCGCGACCCTCCTGCGTCCACTTGAGCCGGCCGCCGTCCATCAGCTTGGCGAGGCTGTGGCCGAAGAGCTGCATCACCCAGTAGGTGTAGGCGGCCCACCAGTTGTTCTTGTCGCCGTAGAGGACGACCGTGGTCTCCGGCGTGATGCCCAGCCGGCCCATCAGGGCGGCGAAGGCCTCGCCGCTCACGTAGTCGCGGCGCAGCGGGTCGTTGAGGTCGCGCGTCCAGTCGATCTCGACGGCGCCGGGGACGTGGCCGGAGGGGTACACCAACGGATCCTCGTTGGATTCGACGATGCGGATCGACGGGTCGTCGAGGTGACCCACCACCCACTCCGTGGACACCAGCACTTCCGGTCGGACGTAGCCGCGCTCTTCGATGGCCGACATGGCGTTCTCCTCTCTGCCGGGCCCCAGTCTATACAAGACCGCCTCGGTGCGGATTCGGAGCGGTCGATTCCGCCCTAGCCTCCGGAGGGCCGAAGGGAGTACAGTTACCAGATTCCAGGAGAATCCAAGATGAGATCTCGATTCACGTTGTTCGTGGTGTGCGCGGCGGCAGCGGGCCTTCTTCTCGCGGCCCAGGTCGCCTCGGCGGAGTGCATGCAGAAGAACACGGGCGGCTGTGCCGAGCCTCCCAGCGGCGGCAACGTGCTGACGCCGGCCGGCGGCTTCAGCATTCTCTATGCCCCTTCCGAGGCCGACGACCCCGGCTACCGGGCCGCCATCGCGGCCTTCACCGGCGGCACGGTGGACTACTTCGACGCCATCTCCAGCACCCCCAGCGTCGAATTGATGTCGAACTACGACTGCGTTCACACCTGGGCCAACTTCGCCTACGCCGACAACGTCACCTTCGGCAACAATCTGGCCACCTACGTGGACGGCGGCGGCAACGTGGTCCTCGGCGTCTTCTGCACCTACACCAGCGGCAACTCCCTGTCCGGCGCGATCATGGGCTCGGCCTACTGCCCGGTGACCTCGCCAGGCGGCACCAACCACTTCTTCAGCAGCAGCTACGCGGGCGACGGCACGACGGTGATCCACAACGGCGTGACCAACTACGAGTGCACCTACCGCGACATCCTGGCGTTGCAGGGCTCCGGACAGCAAGACGGCAGCTACCTGGACGCCGAGATCGCCCACGCCTACAACCCCTCGGCGGCAGTGATCTACAGCAACGGCGCCGGCGCCAGCGCGCTCGGCTGCACTGGCGACTGGGCGCTCCTCATCGCGAACGCCTGCCAGGCGGGTGTCGTGCCGGTGGAGCTGCAGTCGCTCTCGGTCGACTGAGCGAGAGACGGATCCTCGGCGGCGCGGCGGCCTCGGCCGCCACGCCGCAGCCTCTCGTGCGGCTCGCGGCTCCTCTCCTCGAGGCTCTCGCCGCCCCGCATGCCGGCTTTCTTCTCGTCGTCACCGGCGCCGGCGTCAGCGCCGCCAGCGGCATCCGCACCTTCCGCGGCAGCGAGCCGGACGCGATCTGGAAACAGTCGGACATCGAGCTCGCCACCGCTGAGACCTTCCACCGCAATCCGGTCCGGCAGTGGACCTGGTACCTCGACCGCTTCGCCGCGGTGGACAGCGCCGAGCCCAACGCCGCCCACCGAGCTCTCGTCGAGCTCGAGCGCTGGCAGGAAGTACGCGGCGGCCGCTTCCTCCTGGTCACCCAGAACATCGACACGCTGCACGCGCGGGCGGGCTCGAGGAGCCTGATCGAGGTCCACGGCTCCGCGGACCGCTTGCGCTGTTCACGCTGGGGCTGCCCCCACGGCGCCCCAACGGGCTCGCTCCCCCGCTCCGACTTCGACCTCACCCCCTTCCGCCGCGACCCCACCCTCGATCACCTCCCCTGCTGCCCCACCTGCGGCAGCCTGCTCCGCGCCCACGTCCTCTTCTTCGACGAGTTCTACGACGGCCACCGCGACTTCCGCTTCGCCGACGTCCACGCCGCCGCCGCCGAGGCCGACCTCATCCTCTTCGTCGGCACCTCCTTCGCCGTCGGCGTCACCGACCTCCTCCTCCGCGCCGGCCTGCGCCGCCGCCTGCCGATGTTCTCGGTTGACCCCAGCGCCTCTCGCGCCCCCTACCGCGAAGTGACGCTGCTCCCCGGGCCAGCGATTCTGTGGCACGGGCCAATCGGCGGGCGCCTCGCAACTTGCCTACACGCTCACCCACTACGGCATGGAGACGGTGTGGGATGCCGTCGTTCTCACCGGCGGGCCACCGCACGGGGATCTGCGGTTCTGCGAGGAGGTCGAAGATTGTTCCCCGCAGGAGGGCTGCTGGGCCCCAAGGCCGGAATGCGCCATCGACATGGCCTTCGGCCTCTGGCTCACGTTCATGGTCCGGCCGCACATCGCGCTGACTATGGTCATCGCGATCGGGCTGGCGTTCGTGTTCGCGCGTGGTCGCGGCAACTCGGCGTCCGTCGCGGCGGGCAAGCTGCTCGCGTTCTTCGTACTGGTGATCGTCGGCGGTGTGCTGATGGGCAGGACCGCGTCGTTCCTCGGTGTCGAGAGCTTGAACTCCGGCGGCCTCGAATCCGCGCTCGAAACCACCACGGACCAGACCAGTCAGGGCGGATCCGAGTTCACGCCGATAAAGGCCGACAATCC
>CAYXXN010000112.1:0-9660 GCA_964469055.1 uncultured Thermoanaerobaculia bacterium | reverse complement strand
CCCCGGACCCCCCGTGCCGCGGCTCGCCTCCGGCTCGCCCCTGAAATCCCACCGCCGCAGCTCGACGTGGAAGGCCACGATGCGCTGCGGCGGCGCGACCTTCGCGTTGTGGGCGCGCCCGGCCGCCCGCAGGTAGGCGACCGCGATGCGGCGCCCCTGCTCGCTCTCGAAGCCGCGCCGCAACAGCAGGCGGTAGCGAGCGTCCGCCAGCGCCGGGATGGCCTCCTCCAAGGGCGCCAGGATCGTGTCGCCGGGAGCGAGGCGTGCGTCCACCCGCACGTACTCGACCGTGCCCGAAGTGTCGCGTCCGGCGTACATCTGCATCGAGGTCAGCGGAAAGCACTCGATCCGGAGCGCCCACACGAACAGGAGAGCCGCTGCCGCCCTCCGCGCCCGCCGGGCGCCGACCGCCATCTCCGCGCCGTCGCGGGGGCCGGGCGGGCTCGTCGCCGGGATCGGGCGGCGTGCGACGAGCCGGGGCAGCCAGCGCCAGTCGAAGAACAGCAGTTGCAAAGCGACGAGATCGAGGAACGCGACATTCTGCAGCAGCAGGATCCCCACGTGCATCGCGACGGCAGCGAGCGGCAGGGTGCGCCGCGCGCGCCGCGACACCAGGACCAGTGGGTACGCCAGCTCCACCGCCAGAGCGCCGAGGCCCATCGCCGCGAAGAAGGCATCCGGCGCCGCGAACCATCGCAGCCCGCCGTCGAAGTCGAAACGCATCGGGTTCAAGCCGTCGGTCAGGACGATGTCGCGCAGGTTGTCGGGATGCCACCAGAGGAAGCCGCCCTTGCGCAGCTTCGAGAGCCCCGCTTCGAAGTAGCTCGCCGCCAGCACCAGCCAGCAGAGCCAGCGTGACCAGCCGTACCTCGGCCGGGGCGCCTCGGGATCGCCGGCGCCGGGACGGCGGCGCCGATCCAACGACAGGGCATCACCGCAGGGCGTGAAACAGAGCGCGACGAGCAGCAGGAGCGGCACCAGGCCGGTGTGGAAGAAGCGGCTGTAGAAGCGCAGGATCCCGGCGACGAGGAGGGTTGTGGAGGTCGCCAGCGGCAGCGTGACTCGGGTGCGCCAACCGAGCCCGGCGGCCAGCAGCGCGCCGAGGGCGAGGAGCTCGATTCCGGCGAGTGCCGGCGCGCTCGTGAGCAGGGCGCGAAAGCCCGGCACGAAGCGCAGCGGCCCGATCACGCCGTCCCAGTCGACGAGCGCGCGGGGCAGAAGGGCGGTCGACGGGAGGTGCTCGTCGAGCACGACCAGGAACGACACACCGCAAACCAGGATCCGAATTCCCGCGAGCGAGGTGGCCGTTGCTCCGAAGACATGCCTCGTGACGATGCCCGGCATGGTGGTCAGGCGAGCGACGGCGCACCAGCTCGCGAGTGCCGCGATCGGCCACAGGCCGAACCAGTACCACTGTGCCAGGTGGTGCCCTAGGGGCGCCCGGGCACGGGCCTCGTCGATCTGTCGCCCCAGCTCCGTCGAGGGCGCCTCCAGCTCACCGCGGTAGAGCGCTCCGAGGAGCCAGGGAGCGACAAGGTAAGCGAACGCCAGCCACACCACCGCTAGCAGCAAGGGAATCCAGAGGCGCTGCCGCGAGAGTGCGGAATCGTTCAAGGGAGGGGACTTCGCCCCCAGCCTCTCGATCCGGCGCTAGCCTGTCAAGAGCGGCGGCGTTGACGCTGGGTGCGAGTCCCGCTACTCTGGCCTTCTCCAGTTTCGCGGACGCACCGGTCCCCACGGGCACGGGTTCGCCTCCCCGATGCGCCGATCCCAGATCGCAAGCCAACGGACCCGCTGGACTTGATCTCGGGAGCCGAGCCGGCGCGGCACCAGCTTTCGGTGAACGAGTCCTCTGGGCACGCGGTGGGCGCCGAGGATCGCGTCGGCTTCTGGCTGTACACGAGCGCCCTATGGACGGTTTTCGGCCTGGCGCTGTCGAACGTGCTGTTCGGCGCCGCAATCCTCGCCAACCTGTGGCAGCAGCGATGGCGAGCCATCGCCTGCCGACGCTGGCGCTCGGTGCTCGTGCCGCTCGGCATCTACGCAGCTTGCTTGCTGACCTCCGTCGCCCTATCGCGCCACCCGCAGGCGAGCGCGCGCGCCCTGAGCGGCTTGGTGTCGCTCGCCATCCTGCCGCTCGGTCTGCTCGTGCTGCGCGGCGAGCGTCGGGCCCGCTGGGTGGTGGACGGGATCGTCGCGGTCGCGGCGCTGAGCGCCGCGCACGGGCTCTACCAGCAGCTGTTCCTCGGTTACGGCGACATCGACAACCGCATCCGCGGTCCCTTCTCCCACTACATGACGTTCGCCGGTGTCCTGCTGCTGGCGGACCTGCTGCTGATCGGCATGATGGTCTGCGGCCGGCATCGCAACCTCCGGCGCTGGCTGGCGCTCGGGATCATCAACCTGGCCCTGCTCTGGTCGCTCACCCGCAGTGCCTGGGTCGCCTTCGTCGTCGCGCTGACGCTCTGCCTGCTGCTGCGCCGCCCGCGTTGGGTGCTGGCCTACGTGCCGGCCGCTCTGCTGCTAGCCCTGCTCGCCCCGGTGCCGCTGCTGCATCGCGTGGTCTCGATCTTCGACCTGGCCGACGTCTCGAACTACGACCGCCTGTGCATGGTGGAGGCGGGAGTGCTGATGGTGAAGGAGCGGCCCTTCTTCGGGCTCGGACCGCGCATGGTGCGCGAGCTCTATCCGCTCTACCGTCACCCGACGGCACCGCGCCGTTGGGTGCCCCACCTGCACAACAACCTCGTGCACGTGGCGGCGGAAGAGGGCCTGCTGGCGATGGCGGCGCTGGTCTGGCTGATGGGCGGGGCGCTGGTCGTGGCCTACCGCGGGTATCGTGCCGAGGCGCGCGCAGCCGGCCACACTCCCGGGCTCTATCTGGGCGGCCTTCTCGCGCTGGCCGCCTTCAACCTGGCGGGACTCTTCGAGTACAACTGGGGCGACACCGAAGTGCAGCGGGTGGCGCTGTTCCTCGTCGCCCTGCCCTGGGCGCTCGCCGGCAGCGAACCCGCGGCGGCGGGGAGCGATGCAGGCTGATTTCCGCGCCTTCGCGGCGGCCCTCCACCCCGAGATCGAGGCCACCCTCGACGAGCTGCTGCCGCAAGAGGCCGAGCCGCCGCGGCGCCTGCACGCGGCCATGCGCTACTGCGTCTTCGCCGGCGGCAAGCGGATCCGGCCGGTCCTCGCGGTGCTGGTTGGCGAGACGTACGGGGGCGAGCGCTCGGAGCTGCTCCCCGGCGCCGCCGCCCTCGAGCTCATCCACACGTTCAGCTTGGTTCACGACGACCTGCCGGCGCTTGACGACGACGACCTGCGTCGCGGGCGGGCGACGGTCCACAAGCATTTCGACGAGGCCACCGCCGTGCTGGTCGGTGACGCCCTGCTCAACTTGGGCCTGGCGATCGTGGCGGCGTCGCCGCCGGGCGCGCCGGTGGAGCGGCGGCTGCGGGCGCTGGCGATGGTCGCCGACGCCGTGGGTACCGGCGGGATGATCGGCGGTCAGATGGCCGACCTGGAGGCCGAGGAGCGCTGGCCGGAGGACCCGGGGGCCGCGCTGGAGTCGATCCACCGCAAGAAAACGGGCGCTCTCCTCGCGGCCTCGCTGCGCTTGGGCGCCATCACGGCCGGCGCCGGCGAGGCCGCAGAAGCGCAGCTCGCGGCCCTCGGCCACCGGCTCGGCCTCATGTTCCAGATCGCGGATGATATTCTCGACCTCGAAGGCTCTCCCGACACTCTCGGCAAGTCGACGCGCAAGGACGTGGCGGCTCGCAAGCTGACCTACCCGGCGCTTTACGGGCTCGAACAGAGCAAGCAGATGCTCGCCGCCGCGCGCGACGAGGCCCTGGCCGACGTGGCGGCGCTGCCGGCTCGGCGCGAGGTCTTCGTCTCGCTGGTCGGCTACCTGTCACGGCGCGACCGATGACCCGCCTCGACCTGGTACTGGTGGAGCGCGGGCTCTTCGGCAGCCGCGAGCAGGCCCGTCGGGCGATCATGGCCGGCGCCGTCGAGGTCGACGGCCGGCGGGTGGACAAGCCGGGCACGCCGGCGAGCGCGGAATGCGACATCGCCGTGCGCTCGCGCGAGCCCTTCGTGTCGCGCGGAGGCCGCAAGCTGGCCCACGCGCTGGACACGTTCGCGCTCGAGGTCGCGGAACGCCTCGTCCTCGACGTCGGCGCCTCGACGGGCGGCTTCACCGACTGCCTCCTGCAGCGCGGCGCGTCGCGGGTCTACGCCGTGGACGTGGGCCGAGGCCAGCTCGACGCGCGGCTGCGGGCCGATCCCCGGGTCGTCGTCCTCGAGGGAGTCAACGCCCGCTACCTCCCGGCCGACGCGCTGCCCGAACGCTGCGCGCTCGCCGTCCTCGACCTCTCGTTCATCTCGCTCGTCAAGGTGGTGCCAGCGATCCTGCCGCACCTCGAAACGGGAGGCATCCTGCTGCCGCTGATCAAGCCCCAGTTCGAGGCTGGGCGGGAGCGAGTGGGCAAAGGCGGCGTGGTCCGCGACGAGGCCGTGCGCCGTCGGGTGATCGCCGAAACCGTCGAGGGGCTCGTGGCGCTGGGTCTGGAGCATCGGGCGACCTGCGACTCGGTTCTGGCCGGCGCCGCCGGCAACCGCGAAGCCTTCGCCTGGTTCGTGAAGCCATGAGCGAGGCCCCTAGCGTCCGCCGTGCGGCGGTCATCGCCAAGCGCTCCAGTCCGGAGGCGCAAGAGTTGGCGCACGAGCTCGTCGCCTGGCTCGAGCGGCGCGGCCTGGCGGTGATCCGCGACGCGGGTGAAGGCACGGGGGAGGAGTTCTTCGCGCCGGCCGAGCCCTACGACCTCGCGGTCGTGCTGGGCGGGGACGGCACCCTGCTGTCGGTTGCCCGCCGGCTGCGACCGGGAACCCCTATCCTCGGCGTCAACCTCGGCAGCCTCGGCTTCCTGACCGAGCTCGGCCGCGACGAGCTCTACCCGGCCCTGACCGGCGTCCTGGCGGGGCGCTTCGAGCTCGAGTCACGGGCGCTGGTCGACGTCGAGCTGGAGCGTGCGGCGGGGACGAAGGCGACGTTCCGCTTCTTGAACGACGCCGTCATCGCCAAGAGCGCCCTCTCCCGGATCATCCAGCTCACCGTCCACGTCGACGGTCGGCTCGTCGTCAGCTACCGCTCCGACGGGCTCATCATCTCGACGCCGACCGGCTCGACGGCCTACAACCTCTCGGCGGGCGGCCCCATCGTCCACCCCTTGCTGCCCGTGGTCCTCCTGACGCCGATCTGTCCGCACACCTTCTCGATGCGCCCCCTGGTGGTGCCCGGCGGCAGTCGCATCGAGGTGACGCTCGACACCCAGCGCGAGGAGGTGTACCTGACGCTCGACGGCCAGGAAGGGACCGGTCTCGGCTTCGGCGACACCATCCGCGTGCGGCCGAGCGAGGCGCAGGTGCGACTGATCAAGGTGAGCGAGCGGACGTTCTACGACGGGATACGCGACAAGCTACACTGGGGCGGCTGAGCCGAGCGCGGATCGGGGCCTCCCTGTGCGCTCGGCCATCCGCCCTTGAACGACGCTCAGCCCCGCAAAACCAGCCGGTTCCGTCGCTGGCTCGTGCGGCCGGTGGCTTGGCTGTTGGTGGGCCTCGTCGTTCTCGCGGCGGCGCTGCTGGCGATTCTCGATAGCGACTGGCTCGCGGCACGCGGGCGCGACGTGATCGCCTCGCGGCTGTCGGCGGTGCTCGAGCGCGAGGTGAGGGTCGACGCTCTCGACATTGAGTGGCTGCCGTTCCGATTGGAGGCGCGGGAGGTGGCGATCCTGGGCGAAGCGCCCGGCGAACTGCCATTCGCCACCGCCCGGAGAGTCGTGCTCGAGGCGGATCCGCGGCGACTGCTCGATCCGCAGCCGGTGCTCGAGCGCCTGCTGATCGAAGGGCCGCGGGTGCGGTTGGCCTTCGCGGAGGACGGCAGCCACAACCTGCCGCTGCGGGCGCGGGAGGGCCCGCGCGAGGGCCGGCGCCAGGTCGTGATCGAGGCTCTCGAGGTCGTGGACGGCGAGGTGATCCTCAGCGAGCGGCGGCTGCCGCTCGAGCTGGCGGCCCGCCGGGTGATGGCGCGCCTCGTCGGGGATGGGCCGGGCGCCTGGGTGGGGACCGCGGCGGCGCAGGAAGTCGAGACCCGCGTCGCCGAGCTGGCGCCCTATCTCGGCGGCTTGACACTCAAGCTGCGGCTGGACTCCCAGGCCCTGAAGTTGATCGAGGCGCGCCTGAGCGGCCCCGACCTTGCCCTGCGGGCCGCGGGCAACTGGCGGTGGGGCGGCACCAAGGAGATCGCCCTCGACCTCGAAGCGGAGACCTCCGGCGCTCTCCTCGCACGCCTCCAATGGAGCGACCTCATCGAGGGTCCGTTGCACTTCGCCGGCGAGTTCGGCTGGACGCCGGACGCCTGGAGCCTGCGGGGACGGCTCGACTCGTCCGAGGTCGTGCTCGACGGCCGGCCGCTGGCGGCGATGACCGCCGGCCTCACGCTCGACGAGGCGACCCTGCGCTTCGACCCGCTCGTTGGAACTTACCGCGGGGGCTCTCTTCGCGGCGACGTCCGAGTGCAGCTCACCGAGGAGCCGACCGTCGCCGTGCGCGCCGAGCTCGGCGGTAGCCGGCTGGCGGAGGTGCTGGCCGACCTCGGCATCGAGCTCGAGGGGCTGGCGGGAACGGTCGCGGGCCGTGTCGCGTACGAATGCGCGGCGGGCGCGCCAACCGCCGGCGACGGCTGGGCCGACCTCGAGGTAGCCGCCGTGGAAACGCCGCTCGCTCTCGACCTGCCGATCTCCGGCGCCGCGCCGCTCTCCATCCGGAACGGCGTCGTCGAGGCTCGTGCCCTTCACTTCGACACACCGGCGGCAGCGCTCGATGGCGGGGGATCCTACGATCTCTCGGACGGACGCGGGCTCTTCCACTTCGCGGGTCGAGTCGACGACGCGGGCCGGCTGCTCGCCGCGCTCGACCCGACCCGGCCGGCGGAGGCTCCGCTTTGGCGACCCACGGCAGGCGCCGGCCACGTCGAGGGCTCGCTCGTTCTCGCGCCGGGGACCTGGCGGATGCTCGTCGAGCCCGATCTCGAAGGCGTGGTGGCGCCCGGCTATGCGGCCGATCGCCTGTGGGGCACCCTGACGCTTTCCGCAGCGGCCGTCGAGGAGCTGAACCTGGAGCTGGCGCGTCCGGCGGGCGAGCTGCGACTGGCCGGCCGGGTCCCGTTCGCCGAGAGCGATGCCCTCGAGGTGGCGATCGCGACCACCGGCTGGCCGTCGGACGAGATCCAACGCTGGCTGCCGTGGCGGCTGCCGGTGGCGGGGCCGGTGAGCGGCTCGGTCCGGCTGGGGGGCACCCTCGCGGCGCTCGCGGGCACCGTTGACGTCGTGCTGACGCCGGTCGAGGCCTTTGGCGTGCCGGCGGATCGGCTGGCAGCCAAGCTCGACTTCGGGTCTGGCGGGACGATGGTGGAGCGCCTGTCGCTGGCCGCCGCGGCGGGCGAGCTGTTCGTCGCGGGCTCGCTCGGGGTCGGCGAGGCCGCCCCTCTCGACTTCACGATCTCGTCGACGGGCCTCGATCTCGAGCGGGAGCCCTTCGCGGGTCTGCTCGGCGGCCCCCTGCGTGGGCGGCTAGAGCTCGCCGGCCGGTTGGGCGGTACCTGGGTCGAGCCGGCGCTCGCGGCGACGATGAGCGGGACAGAGCTCGCGCTCGGCGAGCGCTCCTTGGGCGAGGCGGGGAGCGCTCGGCTGGCGCTCGCTTGGCAGCAGGGTCAGCTCCGCGTCGACGGCGGTCTGCTCGGGCTCCTCGCCATCGAGGGTGGCGGACGTCTCGACGCGAACGGCGCCGACGTCACTCTCGATCTCGCCAGCGACGATCTGGCGACGCTCGCGCAGTTGGCGAGCGAGGAGCCGCTGCCGCTAGTCCCCGGCCATTTGCGGGGCGAGCTCGTGGCGCGCGGCGAATGGAACGAGGCCTCCGGCCTGGCGATCGCCTTCGACGCGAGCGAGCTTGCCTTCGAGGTGGGCGAGCGGCACGTCGCGCTCCTCGAGCCGGTCCGGGTCGAGTGGACCGCCGCCGGCCTCGAGATCGAGAGCCTCTATCTCGGCGAGCCGGTGACCGCGAGCGAGTTGTTCCTCTTCGGGCTCGTGCCGTTCGACGGCGCGCCGCTCGACCTCAAGGTGCAGGCCTCCTTGACGGGTGCGCTGGCCGAGCCGTTCTTGCCGGGCTGGCAGCTCGCGGGCGGACGCCTCGAGGGCATCGCGGCGATCCGGGGCACACCGCAACAGCCCCTCGTCACCGGCCAGGGAGAAATCGCGCTCACCTCGGTGCTGATCCCGGGAGTCCCCAACGCGCTCGAGTCGCCCAAGGGCTGGCTCCTCTTCGACCCTGGCCGAGTGACCTTCGACAGCGTGACGGCGCGCTTCGGCGGCGGCGCCCTGCGCGCCGCGGGCACCCTCGACCTCTACGGTGAGAGCGGCAGGGCCTACGAGCTACAGGTCGCGGCCGACGATGTCACCCTCCGCTATCCCGAGGGTTGGTGGCTGCGGGGCGATGCGCAGGTGGCCCTGGCGAGCACGCCGGAGGGACGGCGGCTGCGCGGCGCGATCGACCTCGAGCGCGCCTACTACGTCGAGGACGTGCCGATCGGCTTCGCCCAGCTGCTGCAAGGCTTCTTCACCCGCCGGCCCCTCGTGTTGGAGGAGACGGATGAGCTGTTCGCCGCCACCGAGCTCGACCTCCTGGTGCGCGGGCCCGGAGCCCTGCGCGTGCGCAATAACCTGGCTCAGCTCGACGGCAACGTGGACCTGGCGCTGCGCGGTTCGCTGGCTCGCCCCGTCGTGTTCGGCACGGTCGACGTCCGACCGGGAGGCACGTTGGTCTACGCCGACACCGAATACGTGGTCGAGCGCGGCGAGCTCTCGTTCGCCAACCCCTTCCGGATCCAGCCGGTGATCGACTTGGCGGCGCGCGCCGAGCTGCGCGACTACGACGTGACGCTGAACCTCTCCGGCACGCTCGATCGCCTGGACGTGGCCGTGGCCTCGGACCCACCGCTCGCCGACATCGACGTGCTGACCCTGCTCGCTGGCGGGGAGGGCGCGCCCGGCGAGCCCCGCGTGGGGGAGGCCGGCACCGGGATCACGGCGACGGGGCTGCTCTACGGTCAGGCGGCGGCGGCGGTGGGACGTCGCGTCGGTCGGCTGTTCGGCTTCGACAAGTTCCACATCGATCCCTTGACCGGGTCGCGGGGCGATCTGTCGTCGGCCCGGATCACGGTCGGTGAGAGGATCTCGCGCGACCTCTACGCCACCTACTCCTACGATCCGTCGAGCTCCGAGCAGCAGGTCCTGCAGCTCGAGTGGCTGGTATCGCGCGGCCTGACGGTCGTCGCCACCCAGAACGGCGACGGGTCCTACGCCATCGATGTGCGGGCGGAGAAGAGCTTCTAGCGTCGTCTGGCCATCGGCGCTGGCCCTCGCTCTGGTCGCCGCGCCGGCGGCGGCCGCCGGCGAAGCGGTCCGTAGCGTCGAGGTGCGCAGCGACACCCCGGTCGAGCGACCGCAGGAACTGCTCGCGTTGCTCGCGGTGGCCCCCGGCGACGCGCTCGACGAGGATGCTGTGGCGCGCAGTCTGCGCAATCTGAGCGCCAGCACGCCCGCT
>CAYXXN010000111.1:0-9790 GCA_964469055.1 uncultured Thermoanaerobaculia bacterium | reverse complement strand
GATCCCGGCTACGCCAACACCGGCTCCTGCACCCGCGGCATCACCTTCATCGACGGCGAGCAGGGGATCCTGCGCTATCGGGGGTATCCCATCGAGCAGGTGGCGGAAGGTGCGCGCTTCAGCGAGGTGTGCTACCTGCTCATCTACGGCGACCTGCCCACCCGCGAGCAGCGGCTGGCGTTCTCGGAGCGGCTCACCCGCCACACCCTCATCCACGAGGACATGAAGAAGTTCTTCGAGGGCTACGCCGCCGGCGCGCATCCCATGGCCATGCTCTCCACGATGGTGGCGTCGCTGTCGACCTACTACCCGGGTGCGCGCACCGACGCCGACGTCGATTTGAACATCGTGCGGCTGCTCGCCAAGGCCAAGACGATCGCGGCCTTCTCCTACAAGAAGCTGGTGGGACAACCGTTTGTCTACCCCCGCAACGACCTGACCTACACCCAGAACTTCTTGCACATGATGTTCGCGGTGCCGTCGGAGGAGTACGTCGTCTCGCCGGTGCTCGACCGGGCCTTGAACCTGCTCCTGATCCTGCACGCGGATCACGAGCAGAACTGCTCGACCTCGACGGTGCGCATGGTGGGCTCCTCGGGAGCGAACCTCTTCGCCTCGGTGTCCGCCGGGATCAACGCTCTGTGGGGCCCCCTCCACGGCGGCGCCAACCAGGCGGTGGTCGAGATGCTGGAGATGATCCAGCGCGACGGCGGCAACTACCGGAAGTACGTCGAGCTCGCCAAGGACAAGGCGAGCGACTTCCGGCTGATGGGCTTCGGCCACCGGGTCTACAAGAACTACGACCCGCGAGCCAGGCTCCTGAAGAAGGCTTGCGACGAGGTGCTCGACGAGCTGGGCGTCGACGATCCGCTGCTCGAGATCGCCCGCAGCCTCGAGGAGGTGGCGCTCCAGGACGAGTACTTCGTTTCGCGCAACCTCTACCCCAACGTGGATTTCTACAGCGGCATCATCTACCGCGCCATGGGCATCCCCACCGCCATGTTCACGGTGATGTTCGCCTTGGGGCGCCTCCCCGGCTGGATCGCGCACTGGAAGGAGATGCGGGACGACGCGACGACCCGCATCCACCGGCCGCGGCAGGTCTACACCGGCGCGACGGAGCGGCCCTTCGTGCCACTCGATCGGCGCTGACGCGCCTCCCGCCCCGGCTTCACTCCCGCCGGCGGGTGAGCTTGCGCTCGAGCCAGGCGCGCAGGCGCACGACGCGGCGCCAGCCGCGCGGCCAGCCGCGAAAGGCCCGGCGCAGCCCTCGGTAGGCGCCTTCGCTCACCAGCGAGAGGATCGCCGCAGCCAAGGCGATGGTCAGGCATCCCTGGAGGCCGGGGAGAACGAGCCCGGCGACGCCGACCAGCAGCAGCACCCAGCCCACGACGAAGAGCAGGATGCGAAGGGCGATCGGCAAGACCGGCTGGCGGGGCCGGTGCAGCAGCAGGGGCGTCACGGCTGGCGGATTGTACGGCGGCGGGGCGTCGCCTCGTTGACAAAGAGGACCGAGAGAGTCCAGGATCACGCCAATCTATTGAGATTGAATCTCAACAAAGATCTATGGAGCGCGAACTCGTCCTCTTCCACAACTACGTGCGCCGTCAGGGCCTGCGCATGACGCCCGCGCGGCTCGCTCTCTTCGACGAGATCTTCTCGCGGCACGAGCACGTCGATGCCGATCGACTGCTCGGCGAACTGCGGCGCAAGGGGCGCAAGATCTCGCGCGCCAGCGTGTACCGCAGCCTCGAGCTGCTGGCCGATTGCGGCCTGGTGCGCAAGGTGCGACTGGACCGTCAGCGCTACCTCTACGAGCACGTGCATCTCGGCCCCACGCACGACCACTTGGTGTGCCAGGAGTGCGGCCGCGTCGTCGAGTTCGTCAGCGGCGCCATCCGCGCCCTCGAGCGCGAGCTGTGCCGGGCCCACGATTTCGACCCCGAGGCGGCGAGCCTGCAGATCGTCAGTCGGTGCCTGCTGTGCAAACAGGCGCGAGAGGCGCGCGAGCGGCGCAGCGAGTGAGCCTGGAGGGGGAACCATCTTGATCCAACGGAGAACGCGAGGTGGCTGGCCTCGGGTCGGCCGAGCCGCGGTCGGGATCTTGGCGCTCGTGCTTCTCACCAGTCCGGCAATCGCCGGCACGGCGCAAGAGGAGAGGATCGACGCCCTCGAGCGCGAGGTGGCCGGGCTGCGGGCGCAGGTCGAGGCTCTGCTGGCGACTCGCCCGCCTGCCGCGGAGACCACCCCAGAGGGCGTTGTGGCGCCGGCGCCGCCCGACACCGCGGAGCTCGCCCGCCGGTTGGAGGTGTTGGCGGCCGAGCTCGAGCGGCTGCGCTTGGGGCCGGCGGCGGTCGCCGCCACCGAGGGCGAGCACGGCCTCGGCGTTGCCGCGTCCAAGGTCTACCACGCGGAGCAGGGTCTCTCGATCGGCGGCTACGGCGAGCTGCTCTATCAGGATTTCGACGAGCGCCGAGACGACGGCGCGCCCTCGGGCCGCTCGGACGAGATCGACTTCCTGCGCGCCGTCGTCTACGTGGGCTACAAGTTCACCGACCGCTGGCTGTTCAACTCGGAGATCGAGTTCGAGCACGCTTCGACCGGCGCCGAGGGATCGGTGTCGATGGAGTTCGCCTACCTGGACTACCTGGCGAGGCCGGCGGCGAACGGTCGCGTGGGGTTGGTGCTCGTGCCGATGGGCTTCGTCAACGAACTCCACGAGCCGCCGATCTTCCTCGGCGCGCGGCGACCCGACATCGAGCGCGTGCTCCTGCCCACGACCTGGCGCGAGAACGGCTTCGGGCTCTTCGGCGAGCTCGCGGGCTGGAGCTACCGCGTCTACCTCGTCGACGGCCTCGACGCCTCCGGCTTCTCGGCCGGCGGCTTGCGAGGCGGCCGGCAGCAGGGCTCGGAAGCGCTGGCCGAGGACTTCGCTTGGGTCGGTCGTCTCGACTACGTCGGTCTGCCGGGTCTGCTGGCTGGGGCCTCGCTCTACTGGGGCGACTCGGGACAGGGCCTGGAGACGCCGGCCGGGCTGCCCGTCGATGCCGGCACGACGCTGGCCGAGGGTCACCTCGAGTGGAGGTGGCGCGGGCTCGAGCTGCGCGGCCTCTGGGTGCGGGGGGAGATCGCCGACGCGGCGGCCCTCAACGAGGCGCTGGGGCTGACCGGCGAGGAGTCAGTCGGCGAGCGGCTCTCGGGGCATTACCTGCAGGCCGGCTACGACCTGGCCGCCGCCTTCGACGGGATCTCCGGCGCCTTGATTCCCTACTTGCGGCTCGAGGCCTACGACACCCAGGAGGAAGTGCCGGCGCGCTTCCTCGACGACCCGGCTCGCGACGTCGAGAGCTGGACGCTCGGCCTGGCCTACAAGCCCATCGATGCTCTCGTCTTCAAGGCCGATCTCCAGGACTACGACAACGAGGCGGGGACGGCGGTCGACCAGTTCAATGTCGCGATCGGGTACCTTTTCTAGCCTCGACCGCGGCCGGTCGGCGGGGCGGCGCGTCGCCCGCCGCTTCGCCGGCGTGGTCGTCCTTCTCGCCCTGCTCGCTCCTTGGGCGGCGCCGGCCCGCGTGCTCCTCGACATCGAGGCGGCGCTGGCGGCGGCCTTCCCCGACTGTGAGATCGAGCGCCGGACCTCCTACCTGAACTCCGTCCAGCTCGTGCAGGCGCGCGAGGCCGCTGGGGTCGCCGTGCCGAGCGCCCTCGTGGTGGCCTATGTGGCGACCTGTAACGGCGCACCGGGCGGGACCGCGTACTTCGACGCCCATCGCGTGCGGACGCTCCCCGAGACGGTCATGGTCGTCATCGACGTCGAAGGACGGGTCGAACGGGTCGAGGTTCTCTCCTTCGATGAGCCGCCGGACTACTTGCCGGGAACGCCCTGGTATCGACAGTTCGTCGGGCAAGCGCTCGACTCCCAGTTGGCGCTCCAGCGCGACATCGACGGCATCACTGGTGCGACCCTGACGGCGCGCGCTACCACCGAGGCTGTGCGTCGCGTCTTGGCGGTCCACGAAGTGCTGTCCGCCGCCGGCCACCCGGCGACCCCGCGATGAACCGGTTCCAGGCCTGGTTCGTTCACGTGTCCAACCTCCTGGTGGCGGGAACTGGAGGCGTCTACGCCTGGATGCGCTACGCGCTCGAGCCGCCCGACGCCTACGCCGTCATTCGCCACCCGCTGCAGCCGCTCGTGCAGCACCTCCACGTGTGGACGGCGCCGCTCGTCGTCTTCGCCGTCGGCTGGATCTTCCAGGAACACGTCTGGCGACACTGGCGCTCGGGAGTTGCGAGTGCGCGGCGCTCGGGCGCCACGCTGCTCGCCACGGCCGCGCCGATGGTCGCTTCGGGCTACCTGCTACAGACCGCCGTCGAGCCTGGCTGGCGCACGATCTGGGTCGGCGTGCACCTCGCCTGCTCGGCGCTGTGGATCGCCGGCTACCTCGCCCACGCCGGGGCTAAGCTGGGTCGTCGAGGGGGCGAGCGGGCTTCGGAGGCGCTCAGCCCGCCTGCACCCGCACCCGCGCGAAGCGCCGCTTCCCCACCTTGAACAGGTAGGACTCGGCACGCGCTGGTAGGGCTTCGTTGGGATCGCCGAGCCGTTCGCCGTCGACGCTGACCGCCCCCTGCATCACCAGGCGCCGGGCCTCGTTGCGGCTGGGGGCGAGCCCGGTGTCGACGAGCAGTGCGCTCAGGGCCCGCGGCGAGGCGACTTCGATCTCGGCGACCTCCTTGGGCACGCCGCCGCCCGTGAAGACGTTCTCGAACTCGACCTCGGCTGCCGCGGCGGTCTCCGGGTCGTGGTACCGGGCCACCAGGAAGCGGGCGAGCTCCTGCTTGACCCGCTTGGGGTTCAGGGTCCCGGCGTCGACGGCCGCGCGCCGGGCTGCCAGCTCCTCGGCGGGCAGATCGGTCAGGAGCAGGAACCAATTCCACAGCAGCGCATCGGGGATCGACATCGTTCGGCCGTACATCTCGCGTGGTGGGTCCACGAGACCGATGGCGTTGCCGAGGCTCTTCGACATTTTGTCGACACCGTCGATGCCCACCAGGAGGGGGACCGTGAGCACTACCTGCGGCTCGAGCCCCTGCTCGCGCATCAGGTCGCGGCCGACCAGCAGGTTGAAGATCTGATCGTGGCCGCCCAGCTCGACATCGGCCTCGAGGGCGATCGAGTCGTAGCCCTGGACGAGCGGATAGAGCAGCTCGTGGATGGCGATCGGCCGGTTGCCGTGCCAGCGCGAGCGGAAATCCTCACGCTCCATCATGCGGGCGAGGGTGTAGCGCCCGGCCAGCCGGATGAGGCCGTCCGAGCCGAGCGCGGAGAGCCAGCGACTGTTGCGGTCGATCACCGTGCGCTCGCGATCGAGGATGCTCCACACCTGGCGCTCGTACGTGGCGAGGTTCTCCTCGATCTCGTCGCGCGACAGCGCCGGCCGCGTCGTCTTCTTGCCGGTGGGATCGCCGATCAAGGCGGTGAAGTCGCCGAGCAGGAAGACGACGCGGTGGCCCAGCTCCTGGAACTGGCGCATCTTCTCGAGCAGCACGGAGTGGCCGAGGTGGAGGTCGGGGGCCGAGGGATCGAAGCCCGCCTTGACCGTCAGCGGTTGGCCGGTGGCGCGCGAGCGCCCGAGCTTGGCGGCGAGCTCGGCCTCCTCGACGAGGTCGACCGCGCCGCGCCGGAGCACCGCCAACTGCTCGGGTACGGCAGGGAAGGCGGCGGCCCGCATCGGCGGGAGTTCTACCATGGCGGCGCGCCCGGCTGCGGCGGGGACGGGTGGAGTCAGGGCGACCAGGCCGGAGGATCGGGCAAGCGAGCGGCTCCCGGCAGGATCTCGCACCGCCCCAGGAGCCTGGCATCACCGAGCAGCCGCCAGGAAACGAGGCGGTCTTCTCGCAACTCGCCCTCGACCTCGAGCTCGAAGCCGCCCAGCGTGAGCGCCCGGAGAGGGAGGCCGAGGGCGCCCAGCTCGAGAGCCGTGGCAGCGGCGGCGAGCACGCCGGTCCCGCAGGCCAGCGTCTCGGCCTCGACACCGCGCTCGAAGGTGCGGATCTCGAGGCGGCGGGGCGGCCGGAAGCGAACGAAGTCGACGTTGGCGCCGGCCGGACCGAGGTCCGGGTGATGGCGCAGCGCCGGGCCCAGCTCGGCCACCGGAGCCTGGCCCAGGTTCTCCTCCCAGGGCACCACGAAGTGGGGCACGCCGACGCTCACCTGCCAGCCGCTCCACTCGCGACCCGCGGCGGCGAGGCGTCGCGGGACCGGCGGGGCCTGCGCCGGAGGCAAAGCAAGCGCGATGCGATCTTCGCCGGCAGCCGCGGCCGCGATGGGTCCGGCGCCCGTGGCGATCGTCATCGTACCGTTCGCCCACCCGAGGTCGAAAGCGAGCCGAGCGGCGCAGCGGGTGCCGTTGATGCACAGGTCCGCCGGCGAGCCGTCCGCGTTCCAGTAGTCCATGCGGACGGCCTCGCCCTGCCGGCTCAGCACGAACAGCCCGTCGGCGCCGAGCGAGAGGCCGCGCCGGCACCAGGCGCGGATCGTCGAGGCGTCGGGCACCGCCGGCGGCTCGATCAGGGCGAGGAAATCGTTGCCACCGCCCGAGACCCGCCAGCAGGTGGACGGCGGGCTCATCGTCAGGGAACTCGCACCCGGACCTCGGCACTGGCGTCGCTGCGGTTGCCGTGGTCGTCGACGGCCACCACCGCGTAGAGGAGGATGCTGCCGGCGGGGGCCTCGCGGTCGATGTACTCGAGCCCGGCCGCCGGCGCCTCCATCAGAGCGCGGGCGTTGCCACCCTCGCTGCGCCGGTAGACGATGTAGCCGGCCACGTCCTCGTCGACGGGCGGCTCCCAGAGCACGCGCACGGCGCCCTCGTCGGGGAAGGCGGCCACCTCGGCGGGCGCCGCCGGCGCGAAGCGATCCTGGTAGTAGATCTCCCGTTCCGCCGACAGCGAGCTCTCGACGAGCGGCGTAGCCTCTTCCACCGCCGTGACGGTGTAGATGTAGCGCGAGCCGAGCACGGCGCCGTAGTCGGTGTGGCTGCGCGCGGTCGCGAGGGGCGAGGCCACGGCCGTGCCGTAGACGCGGGTCTGGGCCTCACGGCGGTAGATCTTGAAGCTCTCCGCAGGGTCGGCGCCCGCCGTCCAGACGACCTCGATGCCGCGGGGCTGCCCCTCGATCGTGAGGCTCCCCGGCGCGGCGGGCGGGGGCTGCGGCACCAGTCGGGCGAAGTTCGAGAGCGAGGACGGCAGGCCCTCGAGCGACGTCGTCCGCACGGCGAAGACGTAGCCGGTCGCCCCCTCGGCCGGCAGCTCGGCTAAGGGCAGCCGGACGATGAAGTCTCTCCCCAGGGTGGCAGCCGCGAGCTCCTCGCCTTCGAGCGAGCGCAGGAGCGTCGCCTCGCGCTCGAAGGTCCGCGGGTCGACCTGCACCAGGTCGGCGAACGTCGGAGGCTGTCCTGGGTGACGAAGGGCTTCCTCGGCCGTTTCCCCTGCGTCGCCGGCCGGCTCGCCGCCCACGGGGCCCTCCTCCACGGCCGCCGGCGGTTCTTCTTGCTGGGCCGACGGCTCTTCCGGCGCCGGCTGTGGCTTCGCGTCCGCCGCGGGCTCGCCCTCGGCCGCGCCCTCCTCGACGGCGGCCTCCGGCCCGCGCTCCGCCAGCGCCCTCTCGTACTCCTCGAGCCGCTGGCGGTACTCGAGCTTCTCCTGGCGCTGGAGCTCCAGCGCCTCCGCCGGCAACTCCATCGTGTACTCGTAGATATCGACCTTGGCGAGCCCGGAGAGGACGGCCCCGCGCAGGGTGGTCGCGGGGTGCGGGAACTGCAGCACCGCCTCCATCCCCCGCTGGTGCGCCTTCAAGGCGGCGGTCGTGGCCGGGATCATGCGCGGCGGCGGCACGGGCCGTGCCTTGTGGCCGCAGGCCGCGAGCTCGAGGGCGGCCGCGAGGAGCGGGACGCCAGCCGCCAGGGTCGCCCACGATCCGCGCACGGTCTCAGAGCACATAGCGACTCAGGTCCTCGTCTCGAACGATGTCGATGAGGGCGCGGCGCACGGTGTCGGCGTCGAGCACGACCCGCACCCCGCGCATGTCGGGAGCCTCGAAGGATATCTCCTCGAGCAGCCGTTCGAGCAGGGTGGCGAGGCGGCGGGCGCCGATGTTCTCGCTGCGCGTGTTGACCTCGGCTGCCAGGCGCGCCAGCTCGCGGATCGCCTCGGGCCTGAACTCGACCACCACCCCCTCGGCGCCGAGCAGAGCCGCGTACTGCTTGGTGAGCGCGTTCTCGGGCTCGGTCAGGATGCGCACCAGGTCGTCCTCGGTCAAGGGCTCGAGCTCGACGCGGATCGGGAAGCGGCCCTGGAGCTCGGGGATGAGGTCCGAGGGCTTGGCGACGTGGAAGGCGCCGGCGGCGAAGAACAGCACGTGATCGGTCTTGACCGGACCGTACTTCGTCGCCACCGTCGAGCCCTCGACGATGGGCAGGAGGTCACGTTGCACGCCCTCGCGCGAGACGTCCGGGCCGCGGCCCGACTCGCGGCCCGCGACCTTGTCGATCTCGTCTAGAAAGATGATGCCATCCTGCTCGACGCGCCGGCGGGCCTCGCGGGAGACGACGGCGCGATCGATCAGCTTCTCGGCCTCCTGCTCGACCAAGACCGTCCGCGCTTCGGCCACCGTCATCCGCTGTCGTCGTCGCCGCCCGCCGAAGAGGCCGGGAAGCATCTCGGAGAGATCGAGGCCCATCGCCTCGACTCCCTGCGGAGTGAACACCTCGAGGCTGGAGTGGGCGGACTCGTCGACCTCGATCTCCACCTCGCGCTCGTCGAGCGCCCCCGTGCGCAGCTTGGCGCGGAACTTCTCGCGCGTGGTCTCCAGAGCGTCGCCGCCGCGCTCCTCGGCCTCGCTCGGGGAGAGCGCCGCCGGCGGCACCAGCAGGGCGAGCAGCCGTTCCTCGGCGCGGGCGGCCGCCGCCTCGCGCACCTCGCCGCGGATCTCCTCCTTGACCATGGCGACCGCCGCCTCGACCAAGTCGCGCACCATGGACTCGACATCGCGGCCCACGTAGCCCACCTCGGTGAACTTGCTGGCTTCGACCTTCAAGAACGGCGCTTTGGCGAGCTTGGCGAGCCGGCGGGCGATCTCCGTCTTGCCCACGCCAGTCGGCCCGATCAGGAGGATGTTCTTGGGCAGGATCTCCTCGGCGACGGCCGCCGGGAGCTGGCGCCGTCGCCAGCGGTTGCGCAAGGCGATCGCCACGGCGCGCTTGGCGGCCCCCTGGCCGACGACGTACTTGTCGAGCTCGGCGACGATCTGGCGCGGCGTCAGGTCGAGGTCCGCCGGACGCGACGCGGACGGCGTCATCCCTAGATCTCCTCGAGGACGATGCGGTCGTTGGTGTAGATGCAGATCTCGGCGGCCACCGCGAGCGCCTGGCGGGCGATCTCGGCGGCGGGAAGCTCGGTGTGCCGCAGCAGGGCCTTGGCCGCGGCCAGAGCGTAGCCGCCGCCCGAGCCGATGGCGAGGACGCCCTCCTCGTCGGGCTGCAGCAGGTCGCCGCTGCCCGAGACGAGGAAGCTCTGCTTGGCGTCGGCGACGATCATCTGGGCCTGGAGCTGGCGCAGCACCCGGTCCGTGCGCCAATCCCGCGCCAGCTCGATGACGGCGCGCTCGAGGTTGCCGTGGTGCTCCTCGAGCTTGCCTTCGAAGCGAGCGAAGAGGGCGAGCCCGTCGGCCGCCCCGCCGGCGAAGCCGACCAGCACCTTGCCGCCGCCGGCCCGCTGCACCTTGCGCGCT
>CAYXXN010000110.1:0-9949 GCA_964469055.1 uncultured Thermoanaerobaculia bacterium | reverse complement strand
CACTTAGCGAACCGGGCTGGTCGCGAACCAGCAGCAGAGGCACTCTCGAGATGCGGCATAATGCCGCATCCATAGGCTGGAGGTCCAGCGTTCGACGCCAAAGGATGACGTGATTGTGAACACTCCGCCGCCAAAGAGACACAGTGCCGCATACGCGGCAAGTTGTCGCAGAGGCTAGAATCCTTTGCGCTGCAGGGTCCGTCGATCGAGGCCGAGCAACTCGGCCGCCCGGCTCTTGTTGCCGCCGGCCAACTTGAGCACCCGAGCGATGTGGCGCCGCTCGAGGGTCGCGAGATCCAGGGCTTCCGGCCCGCCGGGCGCCGCCTCACCGCCCAAGAGGGAGCGCACCAGCTCACCGTCGATCCGTCCTTCGGCGAGCGAGGCCGCGGCCTCGACCACGTTCTGCAGCTCCCGCACGTTGCCCGGGAACGGGTGCGCCATCAGGGGAGCGATGGCGTCGGTCTCGAAGCGCGGCGCCGGGATGCCCTCGCGGCGGGCGAACTCTTCCACGAAGTGCCGCACCAGGTGCGGGATGTCCTCGCGCCGCTCAGCGAGCGGCGGAAGAAAGATCTCGACCCCCTGCAGCCGATAGTAGAGGTCCTCGCGGAAGGTGCCGGCCGCCACGAGCGCCTCGAGATCGCGGTGCGTCGCCGCCACCAGCCGCACGTCGACAGCGATCGGCCGCTGGCCGCCCACCCGCACGACCTCGCGCTCCTGGAGAGCGCGCAGCAGCTTCACCTGCAGCGCTGGCTGCATGTCGCCGATCTCGTCGAGGAAGAGCGTGCCGCCGTCGGCCAACTCGAACTTGCCCCGTCGCGCCTCGACGCCCGTCGCCACGCCGCGCTCGATGCCGAAGAGCTCGCTCTCCAGGAGCGACTCCGGCAGGGCGCCGCAGTTGACGGCCACCAGCGCGCCGGCGCGGCCCGACAGCAGGTGGAGGAGCTTCGCCACCAGCTCCTTGCCCGTGCCGCTCTCGCCGCGCACCACCACCGCGACGCCGCGCGGCGCCACACGCTCGACGCGCTCGAGCACGCGGCGCATCGAATCGGCGTGGGCGACGATGCGCTGGCCCGCGACGCGCGCGGTGAGGTCGTCCCGCAGCGCCTTGTTCTCCTCCGCCAGCCGCTCGCGCTGCGTCTCCAGGGCTTCGACCTGACGCGCCGCGTCGAGCGCCGTCCCGGCCAGCGCTCCCACCGAGTCGAGGAACCGGCGATCGTCGTCGGAGAAGCCCGCCGCCGCGCCACCCCGCTGCTCCTTGTCGGCGACCCCGAGATAGCCCAGGTAGACGCCCCGCGCGGCCAACGGGGTGGCGAGGATCTCGCGATACTTCCGGCCGGCGAGCTCACCCTCGCGGCGCACCAGCGATTGGCCGCTCGCCAAGAGCTCCCGCCACAGCGGCGCGCGCAAAAGCTCGCTGCCCTCGACCGGGGCCACCGACCAGCCCACGCTCGCCACCGCGCGCGGCCCCCCCTGGGCGTCGCGGGTGACGGCAACGGCGCCGGCTGGATCGAGGACCACGCAGACGCGTTGTAGCAGCTCGTCCACCAGCTCCTGCTCCGGCCGGTGCGCGGGCAGCGCCAAGGCGAGGTCGTACAGCGTCTCGAGCTGCAGGATCCGCCGCTTTTCGGCGAAGGAGGTCGGCTGGGGCTCCATCGGACCGCTCCGGTCCTCATTCTCCCCCACGCGGGTGGTGACAGCTAGGCCGCTCCGCAGCCCGGGGCGAGGCTAGAGGCCGAGAACCTCCGGCATCCGCCGCCGGGTCGGCTCATCGGGCAGGCGACCGAAGCCGGCACGCACGTTGTCGCGCATGTGCTCGGGGTTCGACGTCGCCGGCAAGGGGCAGGTCACCGCCGGGTGGCCGAGGACGAACTTCAAGAAGAACTGCGCCCAGCTCGCACAATCGAAGTCCGCGGCCCACAGCGGCAGCGCCTGGCCGCGCGCCTGGCCGAAGAGCGCGCCGCTGGCGAAAGGTTGCATCACCAGGACGGCGACGCCGTGGTCGGCCGCCGCCGGCAGGAGTCGCCGCTCCGCCTCGCGTTGGGCGAGCGAGTAGGGAAGCTGCACGAAGTCGATCGCTTCCGTGGCGAAGATCTGCTCGAGATCGTCGAACGACGAGGCCCGGTAATCGGTCACACCGATATAGCGCACCCGGCCCGCCTCCTTCCAGGCCCGGAGCGTGGCCAGGTGGGTGCGCCAGTCGACCAGGTTGTGCACCTGCAGGAGGTCGATCCGCGCCGCCCGCAGCTTGGCGAAGGAGGCATCCATCTGGCGGATGCCGGCCTCCCGCCCGGTGGTCCAAACCTTGGTGGCGAGGAACGGCTCGGCCGAGGGGCCCAACTGCGCCAACAGGTCGCCGGTCACCGTCTCGGCGGCGCCGTACATGGGAGAAGAGTCGATGACCCGCCCGCCGGCGTCGAAGAAGATCTCGAGCACCTCGGCGAGGGGCGAGCGCTCCTCGGGGCTCGTTCCGACGTCGAAGGTCTGCCAGGTGCCCATCCCCACGACCGGCAGCTCCTCTCCGGTACCCGGGATGGGGCGCGTTCGCATGCGCTCCTCGGGCGCCGCGGCGGCCGCCTGCCCGCCCCGCACGCCCGCCGCCACACCCGCCCCCAGCAGGTGCAGGAACTGGCGGCGAGTCGTCCTCACGTCGAAGCCTCCGCACCCTCCTGGACCACGACCACGGACTCTACCGCCAGGCCCGCCTGCCGGCGGCCGAGCCACACGCCCACCACCAGCCAGGCAGCGGAGACGGGCACGGCGGCGACGGCGATCAGCGGCAGCGACAGCCCCACGGCGGCCAGCCCGGCGAAGGCCCAGCCCGAGGCAGCGTCGCCGCCTCGGTAGACGACCGTGTCGATGAAGCTCTTGGCCTTGTACTTGTCCTCTCTCGCCAGCACCGTGAACAGCACCTCGCGAGCCGGCCGGGCGAGAGCGTAGTTGGCGGCGCGCCGGACTCCCTGGAAGATCGCGACGGCGGCCACGGTCGGCACCGCGGCCAGCGCGGCGAAGCCTCCTGCGGTCAGCGCCGGTACGACGGCGAGCGCAGGACCCACTCCCCAGCCGGCCATCCAGCGGCCGGCGACGAAGGCCTGCAGGAGCAGCGTGAGGGTGTTCACCAACAGATCGATGGCGGCGAACAGCGCCGTGCGCTCGCCCGAGTCCGCGACCGTCCGCTCGACCAGGTGTTGCTGCTCGAGATAGAGCACGGTCGAGGTCGTGGCGTAGAGCAGCATGTAGAGGCAGATCCCCAGCAGATACCGGCTGCGCAGCACGTGAGTGATGCCTGCGAAGATCCGGCCACCGAGCGGAGCATCCAGCGGCGCGGCCGCCGGCGGTCGGCCTCCGCCCCCGAGCCGCAGGGAGCACTGGGTGGCGAGCTCCAGCAGCGCCGCCGCCACCAGCAGCAGGTTGACCGGGCCGAGGGGTCGCGCCAGCGTCGTCGCCAGCAGGGGTCCCGCGAGCCCGCCCACGGTGGCGCCGGCAGCGACGCAACCGAAGAGCCGCTTGCCCTGCTCCGCAGTGAAGAGGTCGGCCATCACGCTCCACGAGACCGAGACCACGAACAAGTTGAAGACACTCACCCAGACGAAGAAGCCGCGCGCGGCCCAGGCGGCGGTCGCCTCGAGGTGCAGCAGAGCGAAGAAGAGCAGCAGGTTGGCGAGGAAGAAGCGGTAGACGATGGGCACCGAGCGGCGCCTGGGGAATCGCGACACGACCGCCCCGAACAGGGGCACGGCGGCCAGCATGGCGAGGAACGTGGCGGTGAACAGCCAGGGCAGGTTCTCGACTCCGCCCTGGATCCCCATCTCGTCGCGAACCGGCCGCAAGACGTAGAAGCTAGCGAAGACCGAGAAGAAGTAGGCGAAGGACAACAGCAGGGCGCGCAGCTCGTGACGGCGGACGTCGACGATCCTGTTCAGCACGTGGCCGCTCCAGCCGCCTTCTTCTCCCGTGCGCTGCATTCTCTGCCTAGTACGCAGGCGCCGATCTCGGGTTCGAATGGATGACCTCCGAGCCGCCCGGCACCCGGCACGGCGATCCTCTCCTCGCACACCGGCGTTCGCAACCGTCAGCTACGCCTGGCTCGCAACCGTCTCGCGCCGCCGACTCCGACCGAGGGAGCGCCTGAGAAACTGTCCAGTGAAGCTGTCGTCGACTTCGGCGACGGCTTCCGGGGTGCCTTGCGCGACCAACAGCCCGCCGGCCGCGCCGCCCTCCGGCCCGAGGTCGATGACCCAGTCGGCGGTCTTGATGACTTCGAGGTTGTGTTCGATGACGACGACGGTGTTGCCCTTCTCCACCAGGCCGTGCAGGATGGCGAGGAGCTTGCCGACGTCGTCGAAGTGGAGGCCGGTGGTGGGCTCGTCGAGCAGGTAGAGCGTGCGCCCGGTCGAGCGCTTGGCGAGCTCGCGGGCGAGCTTGACGCGCTGGGCCTCGCCGCCGGAGAGGGTCGTCGCGGGCTGCCCCAGCTTGATGTAGCCGAGGCCTACCTCGTTGAGCGTGCGCATGATCCGCTCGATCGGCGGGATGGGCTTGAACACCTCGTGCGCCTTCTCCACCTCGAGATCGAGGATCTCGGCGATGTTGAGTCCCTTGTAGCGCACCGTCAGCGTCTCGCGGTCGTAGCGCTTGCCACCGCAGACCTCGCAGGTGACGTAGATGTCGGGCAGGAAGTGCATCTCGATCTTGATCTGCCCGTCGCCTTTGCAGGCCTCGCAGCGGCCGCCCTTGACGTTGAAGCTGAAACGGCCGGGCTTGTAGCCCCGGGCACGGGCCTCTGGAGTCCGCGCCATCAGCTCGCGGATGGGGTTGAAAACGTTGGTGTAGGTCGCCGGGTTCGAGCGCGGCGTGCGGCCGATCGGGCTCTGATCGATGTCGATGACCTTGTCGAGGTGCTCGAGGCCGGTGATGCCGTCATGCGTCCCGGGGCGGTCGACGGCGCGGTAGAAGTGGCGCGCCAGGGCCTTGTAGAGCACGTCGTTGACTAGGCTGCTCTTGCCCGAGCCCGACACCCCGGTGACGACGACGAGGACGCCCAGGGGGACCTCGACCGTCAAGTCGCGCAGGTTGTTGTGGCGGGCGCCGCGGAGGACGAGGCGCCGCGGGCCGGGCGAACGCCGGCGTCCGGGCACCGGTACCTCGAGCTCGCCCACCAGGTAGCGCCCGGTGAGCGAGCGCGGCGCCGTCACGATCCGCTCGAGCGTTCCTTCCGCCACCACCTCGCCGCCGTGGACCCCGGCGCCCGGCCCCAGGTCGATCACCCAGTCGGCGGCGCGGATCGTCTCCTCGTCGTGCTCGACGACCAAGACCGAGTTTCCAAGGTCGCGCATGCCCTTGAGTGTGGCGAGGAGGCGGGCGTTGTCGCGTTGGTGGAGGCCGATCGAAGGCTCGTCGAGGACGTAGAGCACGCCCATCAACTTGCTTCCCACCTGGGTCGCCAGGCGGATGCGCTGACTCTCACCCCCGGAGAGCGTGGCCGAGGCGCGCTCGAGCGACAGGTAGCCCACCCCTACGTCGTCCAGGAACCCCAGTCGATCGGAGATCTCCTGCACCACTTTGCCGGCGATCGCCTGCTCGCGATCGTCGAGGGGGAGCTCCGCGAAGAAGCCGCGGAGCCCTTCGACCGTCATCGCCGACAGGCGATCGATCGACTCGCCTGCCACCCGGACCGCCAGCGCCTCCGGCCGCAGCCGCCGGCCGCCGCAGGCGTCGCACGAACGCACCGCCATGAAGCGCTCGATCTCGGCGCGGATCGTCGCCGAGTCGGTCTCCTTGTGGCGCCGCTCGAGGGAAGGCACCAGGCCCTCGTAGCTCCCGCGCCAGCTGTAGCTCGAGCGCTTGCCCTCGAGCTTGAAGGTCATCTCCTGCTCGCCGCTGCCGTAGAGGATGACCTCGCGGGCCACCGCCGGCAGCTTCTTCCAGGGCGCCGCCAGCGAGAAGCCGAGCTCCTTGGCCAGGGTGTCGAGCATCCGCGACCGCCAGGACTTGGGGCCGTTGGGCCACGGTGTCAGCGCGCCGTTCCCGATCGAACGCTCGGGGTCCGCCACCAGCCGCTCGGCGTCCACGCCCATCAGGGTGCCCAGGCCCGAGCAGGTCGGGCAGGCGCCGTAGGGGCTGTTGAAGGAGAACAGGCGCGGCGTGACCTCCGTCAGCCCAGCGCCGCACTTGGCGCAGGCGTAGTTCTGGGAGAGGGTCTCCTCCGGCAGCCCCTGCGGGGCGACGACCAGGAGCCCGTGGCCGACCTTGAGCGCGGTCTCGACCGAGTCGGCGAGGCGTTGCTCGATGCCGGGCTTGACGATCAGGCGGTCGACGACGACGTCGATGTCGTGCTTCTTCTGCTTGTCGAGGATGGGCGGCGCGCCGGAGAGCTCGACGACGCGACCGTCGATCCGCGCCCGCACGAAGCCCTCACGGGCCATCTGCGCCAACTGCTTCTTGTACTCCCCCTTCTTGCCGCGCACGTAGGGAGCGTAGAGGACCAGCCGCGTGCCTTCGGGCAGCGAGAGGACGCGATCCACCATCTGCTGCACGGTCTGCGGCCGCACGACGGCGCCGCAGTTCGGGCAGTGCGGCACACCGATCGAGGCGAACAACAACCGGAGATAGTCGTAGATCTCGGTCACCGTCCCCACCGTCGAGCGCGGGTTCTTCGACACCGACTTCTGCTCGATCGAGATGGCCGGCGAGAGGCCCTCGATCGAGTCGACGTCGGGCTTCTCCATCTGCTCCAAGAACTGCCGCGCGTAAGCCGAGAGCGACTCGACGTAGCGCCGCTGACCCTCGGCGTAGAGCGTGTCGAAGGCGAGCGAGGACTTCCCCGACCCCGAGACCCCGGTGATCACCACGAGCTTGTTGCGCGGGATCTCGAGCGACAGGTTCTTGAGATTGTGCTCGCGGGCGCCGCGAATGACGATCGAGTCCATGGCGAGCCCGCCAATCTAGCAGAGCGGTCAAGAGGCGGGGAGTCTCCAGGGAGCCGGCCTCGACTGGCTCCGCTAGAGTCGAGCCGCATATGGCAACGGCCCGCATCCCCCTCGCCTCCAACCGCAAGGCCCGGCACGACTTCGAGATCCTGGAGACGTTCGAGGCCGGGATCGCCCTCATGGGCACCGAGGTCAAGGCGGCGCGGCAGGGGCAGATCCAGTTGAAGGACAGCTACGTCACGGTTCGCAACGGCGAGGCCTTCCTGGTCGGCGCGCACATCAGCCCGTACTCGCACGGCAACCGGCAGAACCACGAGCCGGAGCGCGAGCGCAAGCTCCTCCTCCACCGCCGCGAGCTCGACAAGATCATGGGACGGACGACCGTCCAGGGCTTGACCTGCGTGCCGCTCGGGGCCTACCTCAAGGGCAACCGGGTCAAGCTCGAGATCGCGCTCGCCCGCGGCAAGAAGCTCCACGACAAGCGCGAGGCGGCGAAGCGCCGGATCGCTGAGCGCGAGGCGCGCGGTGAGAGCGAGTAGGCAGGCGATCCACTCGGCGAAGCGGGGCGCACCTGCAGTGCTAAAGTCCTCTCTACATGAGGCTTCTGGTCCTGGTCGCCGTACTGGTGCCGCTCTTGACGGGCGCCGCAGCGGCGCAGCCCCATCTCGCCGACCTCCAGGTCTCTCTCGACGGTCGTGATGTGCGCGTGTCGTTCACGCTCGCCGAGGCCTTCGACTCCGGCCTCGAGGAGCGCATCCAGGCGGGTCTGCCGACCGGTTTCGTCTACCGTTTTCGCCTCTACCGCGACCACCAGCGGTGGTTCGACGCCGACCTGGGCGCCGCCACCCTCGAGGTGGTGACGATGTACAACGCCGTCACCGACGAGTACCTCGTCAACACCAAGCGCGACGGCGAGCTGATCGGCAGTCGGCTCATCCAGGACCCGGGTCAGCTGGCACAGGCGATGACCCACTTCGAGGGGATCTCCCTCTTCAGTCTCGCTCCGGAGGTTCCCTCCGACTGGCGGCTGCTGATCCGTGCCCGCGCTCAGCTCGACGAGCGCGGACGCTTCCTGTTCATGCCGACGAGCGTCGAGACCCCCTGGGCGCGATCGCGGAAATTCCGCGCCCCGGCCCTGCCATGAGCTGGCGCGACCTCCTCCAGCGTCACGCCCGCGACCACCGTTGGATCGCCGGCGCCCTCGGCCTCCTGCTGGTGGTCCTCACGCTCATCTACTACCTACTGTTGCGCAGCAGGGAGCTCCCGGACGAATTGCTCGACAACCGCGTGCTGCTCTTCGTCCTGGGCTACGTCAACCTCGTCCTCATCCTCGCCATCGGCTTCGTCCTGTTCCGCAATCTCTTCAAGCTGGTCATCGAGCGGCGCAACCGGCTGTTGGGATCGAAGCTGCGCACCAAGCTCGTCCTGACGTACGTCGGCCTGTCGCTGGTGCCGGTGATCCTCTTGTTCGTCTACGGGACGGGCCTGCTGCAGGGCTGGATGGACCGCTGGTTCGACGAGCCCGCCATCCGACAGGTGGCCGAGCAGGGCTACGCGGTGGCCCAGGAGCTCAACCGCCAGGTCGAGACGTCGCTCGCCCGCGACGCGCGGCGGGTCCTCGCCGTGGTGCGCGAGATCGACCTGCGCGAGCCCCGGAGCCGCCCGCAGCTCGACCGCGCGCTGCGCCGCCAGCTCGAGGAGCTGGACATCACCTTCCTCGCCGTCTATGACGGCACCGACTTCGTACACGGCGTCGTTGGATCCCGCTCCGGGATGCGCGACCTGCCGGAGCCCGGCAGCAGCTTCCTCTCCGACGCGGCTCGCCAAGGGGCGGCGGTGCGCCGGCTGGCGGCGACGCCGGACGGCGCGGCGCGGGTGGTGATGAGCGCGGCGGCGGCGCCCGGCGTCCTCGGCGCGCCGCAGCCCGTGGTCGTGGCGGGCGCTCTGCTCGATCCCCTCCTCGCCAGCCAGGCCGCCGACTTGATCCGGACCCGCCAGAGCCTGCGGCAGTTGGAGTTGCAGCGCGACGACATCCACTTGGGCTTCTTCCTCCTCTTCCTGATGGTCACCCTGGTGATCCTGCTCGCCGTCTCCTGGGCGGGCCTCTACCTCGCGCGCCGCGTCACCCGCCCGATCGAGGCGCTGGCCGAAGGCACGCGGCGCGTGGCCGGTGGCGAGCTCGCCTATCGGGTCGACGTCCCCGCCGACGACGAGCTGGGGCACCTGGTCGAGTCCTTCAACCGGATGACCGCCGACCTCGAGCGCAACGAGCGTGAGCTCTTGACCGCGAACGAGCGCTTGGCGGCGGAGCGTGCCTGGAGCGAAGCGGCACGGCGCGTGGCGCACGAGATCAAGAACCCGCTCACCCCCATCAAGCTCACGGCCGAGCGGCTGCTCAAGAAGCACGCTCAGGGGGATCCTCAGCTCGCCGACTCGCTCGTCGAGGGGATGCAGATCATCGTGCGCGAGGTCGAGGGCATGCAGGCCATGGTCGAGGAGTTCTCGCGCTTCGCCAGGATGCCACGGCCGCTCCCCGCCGAAGTGGACATGGAGCGCCTGTTGGGGGAGACCCTGCACCTCTATCGCGGGATCAAGCCCGGGGTGACCGTCGACGGCGCCGTGGCGCCCGAGGCGACGGTGGCCTGGCTCGACGGCGAGCAGGTCAAGCGGGTGCTCATCAACCTCCTGGACAACGCCGTCGCCGCCGTGGAGCCGCCGGGCGACGTCCGGGTCGCCGTCGAGCGCGCCAACGGCAACCTCCGCATCCGGGTGGCCGACACCGGCGCCGGGATCCCGGCGAGCGCCAAGGACAAGCTCTTCATGCCCCACTTCTCCACCAAGGGCCGCGGCACCGGGCTGGGGCTTTCGATCGTGCGCCGCATCGTCACCGAGCACCACGGCACGGTGAAGGTCGAAGACAACGTGCCGCACGGCACCGTGTTCACGATCGAGTTGCCGCAGGGCTAACGGCCCATGCGTTTTCACCGCCCGCGCGCACCCTACGCCGCACCTCCCACATCTCTTCC
>CAYXXN010000109.1:2416-9993 GCA_964469055.1 uncultured Thermoanaerobaculia bacterium | reverse complement strand
GCCATCGTCGCGGCGGTCACTTGGATCCTGGTCTACGGCATCCGCGAGTCGGCGCTGTCGAACTCCTTGATGGTGCTGCTCAAGGTCGGCATCGGTCTCTTCTTCATCGCCGTCGGCGCGGCCTTCATCGCACCCTCCAACTACACGGCCCACGGCGGCTTCGCCCCCAACGGCTGGCAGGGGGTGAGCGCCGCGGCGGCGATCATCTTCTTCGCCTACATCGGCTTCGACGCCGTCTCGACGGCGGCCGAGGAGGCGAAGAACCCGGCCCGCGACATGCCCTTCGGCATCATCGCGAGCCTGGTCATCTGCACGGTGCTCTACGTGCTCGTCGCTTTGGTGATGACCGGCATGGCGCCCTGGACCGAGCTGGGCACCGCCGAGCCGATGATCACCGCCTTGACCCTGGCGAGCGGCGACCCCCGGCTGCTCGCCATCGCCCGCTTCGTCGTCGCCCTGGGCGCGGTCATCGCCATGACCTCGGTGCTCCTCGTCTTCCAGCTCGGCCAGCCGCGCATCTTCTTCTCGATGGCCCGCGACGGCTTGCTCCCCAGTTGGGCGGCCAAGGTCCATCCGCGGTTCCGGACGCCGCACGTGACGACGATCCTGACCGGCGTGTTCGTCGCCGTCTTCGCCGCCTTCGCCAACATCAACGAGGTCGTGGAGCTGACCAACATCGGCACCCTCTTCGCCTTCGTCCTGGTGTCGGTCGGGGTCATCATCCTGCGACGGACGGACCCGGCGCGGCCGCGGCCCTTCCGGGTGCCCGGCTCGCCGGTGACCCCGGCGATCTCGATCGTGGCCTGCCTCTACCTGATGTTCCAGCTCCCGGCCGTGACCTGGGTCCGCTTCGTCGTCTGGCTGGCGATCGGGGCGGTGATCTACGCCCTCTACGGCTACCGGCGCAGCCGCTTGCGGGCGGGTTAGAAGGCGTCCGGATGCGCCGGCCACGGGTCGATCTCTGGATCCTCGGCCTCGGCATCCGCGGTCTGCGCCAGGTCACGCTCGAGACCCTGGAGGTCCTCGAGCGTTGCCGGATCGTCCTGCATCTGACCCAGCAGCACGCAGAGCTCTCCCGCATCAACCCGCGGCTCGTCGACCTCGAGGACGACTACTGGACGGGCGAGGAGCGCGGCGTCGTCTACGAGCGCCTGGTGCGACGGGTGCTGGCCGAGGCGGCGCGCGGTCCCGAGGTCGCCCTGGTCTCCTACGGCCACCCGATGATCTTCGACGACATGACCTTGGCCCTGGTGCGGCGCTCGAAGCGGCGCGGCTTGCTCTGCCGGGTGTTGCCGGCGGTCTCCTGTCTCGACACGCTGTGCATCGATCTCGGCATCGACTACGGCTACGGGCTGCAAGTCTTCGAAGCCACGACCCTGGTGACCCACCGGCAGCCGCTCTCCCGGGAGGTCGACGCGCTGGTCCTCCAACTGGGCGAGTTCGGCACCGACCGGACCGCCGAGGCCATCCCCGACCACGCGGGCCGCTTCGCACCCCTGGTGGATCACCTGCGGCGCTTCTATCCTGGCGATCACCGCGCGGTCATCGCGTTCTCCGATGACGGCGAGATGGCCAAGCCGCGGCTGCTGCGCACCCGCATCGACGAGCTCGACGCCCACGCCCGGCGCATCTTCCCCGGTGTCACGCTCTACCTGCCAGCCGCGCCGTAGCGGGGAGCGAGCCGCCGGTCAGACCAGCCCGAGGCGGCGGTTGTCGTCGTCGAGGAGATCGTTGGCCACGGGCCGCAAGGCGTCGACGCAGACCCACGTCGGGTGGTAGAGCGGGTAGAGGTCTTCCGCCTCGGCGTCGTTCGGGCGCCAGCCCCCGTCGCTCTCCTGCGTGTCGAGGAGGAGGCGAACGATCGAGCCGAACTCCGGCGTCGAGCCGTAGCCGCGCGAGGTGCCCTTCAAGAAGGCGTCGACGAAGGCGGCGAGGATCTCCGGGTCGTCGGTGTAGAGGTCGTGGTCGCGCAGCCAGCCGAGGAAGGAGAGACCGTGATCCGCCAGGCGGTTGGCGACGGCGTGGCCGCGCAGCGGGATGCGGTTGTAGGCGCTCATCCCGTAGGCCGCGTGGGTCATCACGTTGAAGAGCTCCAGGGCATGGCCCGGGGCGAACGGGATCTCGGTCAAGTCGGCCACGGTGCGCTCGTAGAAGGATTCGAGATCGACCGCCGCGCCGAGATCGTGGGCGTAACGGGCCTCGACCACCTGATGGAGCCAGCGCTCCCACGCCTCCTCGCCGTCGTCGCCGGTGGAGACCCCATCCACGGCCCCATAGCGGCAGGCATCCGTCGCCCGCAGGCGCCGCTCGATCGGATCGAGGATCCGTCGCGACCGGCGGCGCTCGGCGGGCGCGAGTTGGGGCACGGCACCGCGTAGGGAACCGAGCAGGTAGAGGTCCCACGAGTCCGGGAGGGTGACGTCGGGCGTCTCCTCCACCTCCGCCATCAGGATCCGTGCGAGCCTGGCGACGTTGGCTCGCATGTGCCGGTTGTCGGCCAGGAACGGATGCAGGCTCGTCTCGAGGTCGACGCAGATCGAGAGCAGGTGGTCGGCGATCCCGTGCCCACCCAGAAAGCGCACGAGGTAGTCGAGGCCCGCGAGCGCCGCCCGGTAGACGTCGGTCAAGGCGATGGCCCGCACCTGCCGATCCGGATGGTGAGGGAAGAGGCGAACGTCCGGAAGGCCGCGCAGGAAGGCCTCGACCTCGCGCGGAGGGATCCGGCTGCAGGAGGATCGACCCATACTGGCTCCCGCCACGGCCTCCGGCTCTCGGAGCTAGTCCGGGAAGGCCATGCGCTCGAGCAGCGCCTCGAAGCGCGGATCGTCGCGCAGGGGATCGAGGCGCGTCTCGACCTTGAGGTACGGCATCCAGGCGGAGCGGGTGACGTAGGCCTGCTCCAGGCAGGCCAAGGCGCGATCGAAATCGCCCAGCTGGATGTAAGCCAGCGCGACCTCGAACCAGGGGATCGGCAGCCCGCCGGCCGGCCGCTCGGCATCGGCCAGCGCCGCCTCCGCTTCGCTCCGGCGCCCCGCCGCCGCGTAGGCCGCCGCGAGGTCGGCCTGGTACTCGGGCGAGAAGCCCGCGAGCTCGCTCGCGCGGCGAGCGTGCTCGACGGCGCCGTCGAAGCTCCCCTTCTGGAGGTGGGCTTGCGCGAGCACGTTGTGTGCCCACGCGAAGTCCGGATCGAGCTCGAGGACGCTCTCGGCCTGCTCGATGGCGGCGTCCGGACGGCGCGCGTGCACGAGGGCCATCGCCCGCGAGGTCTGGATGGCCGGCGACAGCGGATCGAGCGCCGCGGCCCCCTCGAGCTGGCGCACGCTCTCGGCGAAGCGCCCCATCATCATCATGAACATGCCATACCAGTGCGCGGCCGTGGCGTAGCTGGGGTTGAGCTCGAGCGCACGCCGGTATTCCGCTTCCGCTCCCGCCCAGTCCCAGTCGAAGCTCTCCTCGACGGCGGCGAGCGTGGTGTGGGCCTCGGCCAGCGTGCCGTCGAGCTCGAGGGCCCGCTCGGCCGCGGCGCGCGCCGCCGGTAAGGCGCTCGCCGGCTCGGCGTAGCCGTAGATGCCGAGGAGAACGTGGGCGTCCGCGATCCCGGCATGGGCCAGCGCGTAGGCGGGATCGTGCGCGAGCGCCTCCTCGAAGTATTCGATCGCCCGGTGGAAGTCCTCGGCGGTGCGCCGGTTCCAGTGGTAGCGACCCCGGAGATAGGCCTCGTAGGCGCGCGGCGAGGCGGTGCCGCCGCGCAGCAAGCTGGCGCTCTCCTCCCGCGTCAGGCTCCCCCGGATCTGGCGGGCGATGGCCTCGGCCACCTCTCCCTGCAGCCGCAGGATCTCGCCGCTTCCGCCGTCGAAGCTGTCGGCCCACAGGTAACTGCCCGTCCGCCGCTCGATCAGCTCGGCGGTGATGCGGATGCGGTCGCCCTCGCGCAGCAAGGATCCCGCCACCACCGCGTCCACGTCCAGCCGCTCGGCGATCTCTTGCCGCGACATCTGGCCGTCGCGCAGTTGCATGACCGAGTCCCGGGCGATCACCCGCAGGCCCTCGATGTTGGCGAGCTCGGCGATCAGCGCGTCGGTCATCCCCTCGACGAGGTACTCCGGCTCCGCCTGCTGCCCGCGGTTCTCGAGGGGCAGGACGGCGAGGCGGCGAATCTCCTGGAGCCCGCTGCCGAGGCGCAGCGCCCGCCGCACGGCGGGGACCACGAGCGCGCCCACGGCGAGCGCGGCGAGAGCGAGCGCGATGGGAACGGTGAGCGCCCGCCAGCGTCGCCCTCGCGGCCGCGCCGGTAGCGGCAGGGGCAACGAGAGGCTCGCCTGCGAGCCCCCGGCCTCGAGCGCGGCGCGCACCTCGCTCGCCGCCTGGTAGCGCTGGGAACGATCCTTGGCTAGGCAATGGAGGACGATCGCGCGCAGCGCCGGCGGCAGGCCCGGCGGGAGCGGCCGCGGCGGCTCGCGCAGGATCTGCGAGCTGACCTCGAAGGCGGTGCCGCCTTGGAAGGGCAGCTCGCCGGTCGCCATCTCGTAGAGCAGGACGCCCAGGGCCCAGACGTCGGTCTGCTCGTCGGCGCCCTCCCCTTGGAGCACCTCCGGGGCCATGTACCAGATGGTCCCGGCGAACTTGCTGCCGCTCTCCAGGGTCTGCATCGAGCCCATCGTGCGGCTGAGCTCGAGCTGGCTCGCACGCTGCGCCAAGCCGAAGTCGAGGACCTTGACGCGCCCTTCGTCGTTGATCATCAGGTTGGCGCTCTTCAAGTCCCGGTGGATGACGCCGTGCTTGTGGGCGTGGGCGAGCGCGTCGGCGACCTGGATGCCGTAGTGGAGGATCGACTCGAGCGGCAAGGGCCCCGAGCGCAGGAGCTCGGTGAGCGGCCGTCCCTGGACGTGCTCCATGACGATGAAGGCCTGGCCCTCCGCCTCGCCGATCCCGTAGATCGTGCAGATGTTGGGGTGGTTCAAGACCGAGGCCGCGCGCGCCTCGCCGAGCAGGCGCTGGCGAGCGCCCTCGGTCGCCGCGGCGCCGTGCAGCACCTTCAAGGCGACGGTGCGCTCGAGCTCGCTGTCCTGGGCGAGGTAGACCTCACCCATCCCGCCTGCGCCCAACAGGCGGGTCACCCGGTATTGGCCCAGGGATGTCCCGACCACGAACGGAGCCCGTCCCCTCCGTTTCTCGACTGCCCGAGCGGTCATCTTAGACGAGGCTCGGCCGGCGGCGCGGCGGCGGCGCCCGCCGGGCCGCGCCGCAGGTCGAGCCAGGCCTTGAGGCCGGTGGCGAGGAAGATGAGCGCTCCGCCGGCCAGAGCGGGTGCCGCGGGTTGCTCGCCGTGCACCAGCCAGGCCCAGAGCGGGTTGAGGGCCGGCTCGAGGAGGAGGAGCATCGCGGCCTCGAACGCGCTCACCCGGCGGATCGCCGACAGGAAGAAAACGTAGGCGAGCCCAATCTGGAAGAGACCCAGGTAGGTGATCAAGGCCCAATCCGCCGCCCCGGCGGCGGGGAGCGGTAGGGCCGCCGGGGCACAGGCCAGGGCGGCGATCACGTTGCCCGCCACCGCCGTCGTCGCCGCAGTGCCGCTCGTCGATCCCTCGCGCCGGCTCATGGAGCGCATGCCGACGAGGGTGAAGGCCCAGGTCAGGCTGGCGGCCGCGGCCAGGAGATTGCCGCGCGCCGGCGCGGGGGCGCTTTCGAGCGGCGCTTGCGTGCCGGCGAAGACGAGTGCCAGGCCGGTCACCATGAGGCCCACGACGGCCAGGTCGCGCCGCCGGATCGGCTCGCGCAAGAGCCAGGGGCCGAGCAGCAGCAGATAGAGCGGCGCTGTGGCCTGCAGGAAGATGGCGTGCGCCGCAGTCGTCAGCTTGTTGGCGGTGACGAAGAGGATCATGGTCACGGCCATGGCGGCGCCGGTCGCCGCCACGGACGCATTCCAGCGCCGCCGTGCGGCCGGAAGGCAGACGAAGAGGGCCGCGGCGGCGATCGCCGAGCGCAAGAAGGTCACCTGCCAGGCGTCGAAGCTCGAGCCCTTGATCCCAGCGCCGCCGGTCGAGAACAGCACGGCCGTGGCGAGGAGCTGCAGGCGGGGCACCAGGGCTGAGGACATGCCCTCAGGGCCCCGGGGAGTGAACCGGCGCCCGTCGCATCGTCCAGAAGGGTGGGCCGCCGCCGGGGAGGTCGCCGTGGTGCAGCACCTCGAAGCCGTAGCGCTGATAGAAGGCGACGTTCCCTGCGCGCGTCGTCTCGAGTGTGACCGCCACCCCCTCCGCCGCGGCGCGCTCGAGGATCGGCCGCATCAGTCGGCCGCCCAGGCCGCGGCCCTGGTGCGCCGGCTCGACGGCGAGCACACCCAGGTACCAGTGCGGCTCGCGGAGATCGCGCTCGAGCAGCGCCTCGACGTGACCCATGCCGCGCTCGAACCGCTCGGCGGCCGCCTCGCCCAGCAGCTCGTGCACCCGGTCGAGCCCCGAGCGCGCCAGTTGCTCCGGGCTCAGACGCCCGAGCTCCGGGCCCTTCCACAGCGAGGCGCCGAAGATCTCCCCGGCGGTCGTCAAGGCCTCGGCGAAGAGATGGCTCCGCCAGGCGAGCGCTCGCATGAAGCCAGTGAGGAAGGCCGCGCGGCGCTCGCCGTCCGGCTCGATCCACACGAACAGCGGATCGTCCGCGAACGCCCGTGCCAGCATGGGCGCCACGCGCTCGACGTCGGCGTCCGTCATGCGGACGATCGGGGGAGTGGGCGGACTCTCCAAGTCGTCGAGTCTACCCGCGGCCCGCCGCCGCTCCTGCCGGCCTCAGCGGAAGCGCGCGAGCTCGGAGCGGATCGTGGCGTAGAGACCCGCGATCCAGACGGGTTGGCTCTCGCGCCGCGGCGGATCGCCGCGGCGCAGATCGTTGGGGGCGATGACGACTTCGACGTTGCCCAACCCGACGCGCTCGGCGAGCACGAAGAGCTCCTCGATGGCGAGGTCGCCCATCGCCAGGCAGCCCTCCGAGACGTTGCTGCCGTGGAGAAAGATGTCGCCCCCCAGGTTGTCGCGGCCCTCGGCCTGCGCCATCGCGCGGTCGAAGTCGTTGGGGTAGTCGAGGCGCAGGGAGAGGTGGTAGGCGCTGGCCGGGTTCAACAACACCACGCGATAGATGCCTTCCGGCACTTGCAGGTCACCTTCGCGCAGCTTCGGCCCCAGCGTTCCGCTCGCCGCCAGGATGCGGTACGAGCGGATGAAGACGGGAGCGCTGCCCGCCGCCCACAACTCGAGCTTGCGCTCCTGCTTGAAGGCGAGGAGCCAGACCCGCTGCGGTGGATAAGGCACGCGGGCACGGGCGAAGACCGGTGCGAGGCGCGCATCGACGGCCTCTTGGAGCGGTTCGCGGACATCGGGGACGTCGGCGGCGCTCGGTGGCCGCGACGGGGTCGGCGGCTTGACGACGGGTGGCTTGGGTCTCTGCGTGGCGCAGGCGGCGAAGAGCAGGGCCACCAAGGCGGCTGCGGCACGGCTCGAGGCTTTTGGCGGCGTTCGCACGACGGCCTCCGCCAGTCTATCGCGCAAGAAATGTGCCCGCTCAGCTCGCCTCGACGAACGGCGGCA
>CAYXXN010000109.1:0-2316 GCA_964469055.1 uncultured Thermoanaerobaculia bacterium | reverse complement strand
GTGCTCGCGAACGGCGCGGCCGGCGCGATCGGCGACCGCTTGCGGATCGAACTCGGCGAGCGTGGCGGCCCCCGTCGCGGGCACCGCGCGGGGCGCGGGCGGCGTGACGGCCGGCACAGCGGGGAGCTCGACGAGGGGGAACGCGCCGTCGAAGGCCGGGTCGAGGCGCCGGATGCGCTCGAGGAGTGGCGGGTGCGTCGCCATCAGCCCGAGGCCCTGCCCGAGCCCGTTGCCGAAGAGCATGTGGCTCGCCTGCTCGGCGCGCGGCGTCATCAGGCGCGAGCCTTGGGCGAGGCCGCCGATCTTCTTGAGCGCCCCGGCGAGGCCTGGCGGGTGACGGGTGAACTGCACCGCCGAGGCGTCGGCGAGGTACTCGCGCTGCCGCGAGACGCCGCTCTTGATGAGCCGGGCGAAGAGGAAGCCGATCCCGCCGATGGCGGCCAGCGCCAGGCCGAAGAGCGCCAGCGCGACCGCCCCTCCCTTGCGGTCGCCGCCGGCGCCGCGGCCGGCCCAGTAGGCGAGCTCGCGCCCGATCAGGGCGATGACCAGGAGGCCGTGCAGCCAGCCCATGAGGTGGATGTTGAGCCGCATGTCCCCCGACAGGATGTGGCTGAACTCGTGGGCGATGACTCCCTGGAGCTCGTCGCGCGACAGGAGCTCGAGCGCGCCCCGGGTGACGCCGACGACCGCGTCCTCGATGCCCCAACCGGCGGCGAAGGCGTTGATGCCCCCTTCCTGGTCGAGCAGGAAGACGGACGGCGTGGGCACCCCGGAGGCGATGGCCATCTCCTCGACGACGTTCAAGAGCCGCCGCTCGTCGGGGTCCGCCGTGTTGGGCTCGACCGGCCGGCCGCCCAGGAGGCGCGCCACGACCTTGCCGCCTTGGCGCAGGGTGGCGATGCGGTAGAGCGTCCCTAGAAGAACAACTGACAGGGTGAGCGCCGTCACCGCGAAGAAGAGCGCCGGGCTCCACATGGACCCGCTGTCGGGTCCGCGCTCGTCGGCCGCCACCAGCAGGAGGAACCGCGCCGGCAGGTAGACGGCGACGATGGTCGCCGCCACCGCCAGGACGAAGACGACGACCAGTCGCGCCGTCCGCCGGCGAGCCGCCTCCTGCTGGGCGAAGAAATCCATGTGGGGCGGCCTCCCGGGCGCCGGGGCCACCCTAGGTGAAGGAGACCTTCGGCGCCTCGCGCTCCTCGGGCCGCGTCACCTCGAAGAGCTCCGCCGGCTGGAAGCCCATCGGGCCTGCGACCAGCGTGCCCGGGAACTTCTCGCGCTCGGTGTTGTAGCTCATCACCGAGTCGTTGTAGGCCTGGCGAGCGAAGGCCACCCGGTTCTCGGTCGAGGAGAGCTCTTCCATGAGCTGGGCGATCGTGGCGTTGGCCTTGAGATCCGGGTAGGCCTCGGCGAGGGCGAAGAACCGGCCGAGCGCCCGCTCGAGGCCCGACTCGGCGCCGGCGACGCCCTTCACCGCCGCGGCGTCGGCCGGGTTGGCGGCGGCGCGCTGAGCAGCAGTCACGGCCTGGTTGCGGGCGGCGATCACCGCCTCCAGGGTCTGCCGCTCGTGCCCGAGGTAGGCCTTCGCCGACTCGACCAGATTGGGGATCAAGTCGTAGCGGCGCTTCAACTGCACGTCGATCTGCGCCCAGGCGTTCTTGAACCGGTTGCGCAACGTCACCAGCCGGTTGTAGATGCCGACGAACCAGACGACGAGCGCCAAGAGGAGAACGAACGGCAGCAACACGAACAGCGTGGACATCATCCAGTCCTCCTGTGGAGTGGGGGCATTGTATGAGCCTCCCTCGACCGGCGCCGGCGGGCCCGGCCTACTGCAAGTAGCCGAGGCTCCGCAGCCGGTCCAGCTCCTCGGGCGACAGGCTCTTGGCGGCCTCTTCGTCGGCGGGGAGGCGCGCCGCCTCGAGGCGCTGCCGCAGCGCCGCCAGCTCCCCGGCCAGCCGTGTCACCACCTCCGGGTGCGCGCCGGCAACGTCGCGGGCGTCGAGGGGATCCTGCTTCGCGTCGTAGAGCTCGAACTCCGGCCCGCCGCGCGGCCGCACGGTGTTGTGGACGAGCTTCCAGCCTTCGGCGACGAGGGCGAAGCTCTCGGTGTCCATCGGCGGCGGGGCACCCACCGGCTCGAAGGTGCGGTGCTTCTCGACGAGGACGGGCCGCTCGCGGAAGGGCGGTCCGTCGCTCGATGCGATCAGCGGCAGCACGCTCTGGCCCTGGACCTCCGCCGGCGCCGGCAGGCCCGAGGCCGCGAGCAGAGTGGGCATCAGGTCCACGATCGAGACCGACTCGCCGATCACCTGT
>CAYXXN010000108.1:0-10067 GCA_964469055.1 uncultured Thermoanaerobaculia bacterium | reverse complement strand
TGCCGGAGCCGGGACTCGAACCCGGAAGCCTTGCGGCCGGGGATTTTAAGTCCCCTGCGTCTGCCAGTTCCGCCACTCCGGCAGCGGGGATTGTAGGACGCCGGCGGGCGTCAGGCGGGTTTGAGGATGCCTTCGGCGAGGAGGCGTTCGAGCTCGCGGGCGAGGAGGTGCTCGACGACCTCGGTCGAGGTGTCGCCGTGGACGCCGAGGCGGGCGAGTTGGGCGAGGTAGGCGGAGACTTGGCGGCTGGGGCTGATCGAGACGCGGTCGCGATCCTTGCCGGGGCCCGGGCGGGTGCCGGGCTTGGTGGAGGGTGCGTGCTTGGCCATGGGCGGAGTGTAGCCGAACCCCGGTATGACTGGTACCCGGTGGTTACCAGATGGTTACCGGATGGTTACCAATCGGTAACCAACCGGTAACCATCCAGCAGGCACCACCCTTCTATGGCGCTGCGGCGACGGCCGCCTGGGCCGCGGCGACGTCGGCCGAGGTGATGTCGACGGTGATCATGTACCCGTTGCCGCCGTTGTACTCGAACGCCTTCTCGCCTAGGCGGTAGGCCTCGAGGGTGTGCGGCATGAGGACGAAGCCGTCGTTGCGCATCGCGCCCCAGTACTTCAGGTTCTCGATCACCACCGCGGCCTCGGTGTTGCGGCCCGGCGGACGGGTGAGGACGACCTCGGCCTGGCCGTCGCCGAGCTTGGCCACCGCGCTGTCGCCCGCGGCGTTCCATTCCACGGTGGCGTCCTCGCCCACGGCGAAGTCGTTCCACTGCACGGGGAACAGGCCGCCCACCATCGTGGCGATGCCGGCGCGCTGCTCGGGCGTCACGCTCGGGTCGAAGTGGACCCGGCTCCAGTCCATGACCCCGTCGCCGAAGTCGGCGCCCAGGTCGCCGGCGATCCAGAAGCGGGCGCCGGCAAGATCCGTCGCCCCGGCGTGGCCGCTGTTCACGTGCCAGGCCATGTTGAAGCGACAGAAGTGCTCCTCGCCGTGCTCCGAGTGATGACCGGCCGGGCTGAGATTGAAATAGCACGGGCAGAACATCGGGCAACTACAGGCCTCGATGGCCGTCATATTGACGGCCCAGTCGGCCCCGGCCTCGTCCGAGACGGCCGGCAGTGTCAGCCCCAGGACCAAGCCCAGGGCACCGAGGGCGGCGACCGCCCATACGCGATTTCGACTCATGATGTCTCTACCTCCTTTGCCGGCTGGGGCAGTATACCGCCGCTAGGAGGCCGCGGGCTCGCCTTCGACCCGCAGCACGACCACCGTGCGATCGTCCGAGGGCTCGGCGGGCTCGGCGAAGCGGCGCACGGCGTCGAGCAGCTCGCCCACCATCGCGTGCGCCGGCAAGGACGCCAGCCGGCCCACCGCGGCGGCCAGCCGCTCGTGGCCGAACTCCTCGCCGGCCGTGTCACGCGCCTCGACCAGCCCATCCGAGGCCAGCACCAGCGTGTCGCCCGACTCGAGGGCCAGATCCACCTCCAGGTAGGGCTTGCCGGCCAAGAGGCCGAGCGGCACGCCGCCCACCTCGATCTCCCGCACCTCGCCGCCGCGCACGAAGTACGGGTACGGGAGCCCCGAGTTGGCGAGCCGCAGGTGACGGGTGGCCGAGTCGAAGAGCGCGAAGCTCATCGCCACGAAGCGGTTCGGGATGTCGACCTCGCGCAGCCGGCAGTTGAGCCGCACGAGCACCTCCGAGGGGCTCTCGACCGGGCCCGACTCCAGCTCCCGGAGGCGCTCCAGCATCTCGGCCGGCCTTGCCGCCGCGCCAGCCGCCAGCTCGCGCAGCATGCCCACGGCGAGCGAGGCGTAGAGCGCCGCCGAGGTGCCCTTGCCGGCGGCGTCGCCGACGGCGACGGCGAAGCGTCCCTCGCCCCAAGGATAGAAGTCGTAGAAATCGCCCCCCAGGTGGCGGGCCGGCTCGTAGCCCGCCGCCACTTGCAGGCCGGGGGCCCACGGCGTCGAGCGCGGCAGCAGCCGCCGTTGCACCTCGCGCGCCGTGCGCAGGTCCTCGTCGATGCGCCGGCGGCCCTCCTGCAGGTTCTCGTACATCTCGGCGTTGGCGAGAGCGATCGCCAGCGAGGAGGCGAGCGTCGCCAAGAGCTGCTCGTGCTGGAGGCTGAAGGCGTCGTAGCGCACGCTCTCGAGGTCGAGCACCCCGATGAGCCGGTCCTCGAAGACCAGAGGCACGGCGAGCTCCGAGCGCACTGGCAAGTCGAGCTGACAGCGCACGTAGCGCGGGTCGAGATCGACGTTGGGCACCCGCAGCACCTGACGCAGGGCCGCCGCCGTGCCCGAGATCCCGACGCCGAGGGCGAGCGGTCCCAGGCCCTCGATCTCCTGGCGGTCGCGGCCCATGACCAGCCACGGGTCGAGCGTCCGCGCCGCCTCGTTCCACAGCCGGATCGAGAAGCAGTCGAAATCGATGAGCTGCCCGAGCCGCTCGGCGACGCGGGAGATCACCCGCCGGCGATCGAGGATCGAAGTCAGCTCGCGCGACAGCTCGTGCAGCACGGAGAGCATCTGGGCCTGGGCGCGCACGTTGTCGTAGAGCCGCTGCGCGTCGATCGCCGCCGCCAGGTGCTCGGCGAGCACGCTGACGGCGGCGAGGTCGCTGGCGTCGTAGGCGGCGCGCTCGCGGCTGGCGAGATCGATCACGCCGATGACCCGGTCCTTGACCTTCAACGGCACGGCGAGCTCACTCTGGATGCCATCGAGGGTCGCCAGGTAGCGCGGGTCGAGCGTCACGTCGGGAGCGAGGATGGCCTCCCCGGTCGCCGCCACGGTGCCGACGATCCCCTGCCCGAAGCCGAAGCGCCAGTGCTCGGCGACGGCTTGCGCCGTCCCCTCGGCGTGCGCGAAGCGCAGTTCGCGGCCCAGGTCGTCGAGGAGCAGGATCCCGAACTCGTCGTACGGGATGGCCTCCCGCACGCGCGCCGCGACGGCGGCCAGCCCGGCGCGCAGGTCGGGCGCCGCCAGCAAGTCACGGGAGACGGCCAGCAGCCACTCGGCTCGAGTGGCGCCGCCGGGGGACGGGTCGTGGTCGGTCATTTCCAGGAGGCGATCGGCCCACGCAGCGCCCATGCCGTGGATACGTGCCTGGCGCGCGCGAGTTGCCGCCGGAAGACTAGCGTAGACTGCCGCTCCCCAACCCCCCAGTCGATGCCCACTCGCGCCATCCTCGAGCCCGCGGAGGCCCCGGTGGCCGAGGTGGCCGAGGCCGCCGCCGCCCTGCCCGAAGCCGCCCACGGCGCCGGCTTGCGGGTCGAGGAGCTGCTCGAGCAACGCGCGGTGGCGGCCGACCCGACGCAGGCGCTCGAGGGCCGGCTGGAGGCCTTCGAGGACATCTTCGACTCCGAGGTCGGGGACACCACCCTGGTGCGGGCCCGCAACCTCGAGCGCGAGTCGGGGCTGCGCCAGATCTACGTCAAGTTCGACGGCGGCAACCCCACCGGCACGCAGAAGGACCGCATCGGCTTCGCGCAGGTGCGCGACGCCTTGCGCCGCGGCTACGCGGGCATCACCGTCGCCACCTGCGGCAACTACGGCGCCGCCCTCGGGCTCGCCGCCTCGATGGGGGGCCTCGCTTGCCGGGTCTTCATCCCCCGCTTCTACCACTCGCGGCGGGTCGAGGAGATCGCCGCCCTGGGCGCGGCCATCGAACGCGTCGACGGCGATTACGAGACCGCGGTCGCCGCCTCGCGCGCCGCCGCCGAGCAGGGCGAGCTCTACGACGCCAACCCCGGCGGGCCCAACGTCACCCTGCAGCTCGACGCCTACGCCGAGATCGCCTTCGAGATCTACGACGAGCTGCGCGACGCGCCGGCGGCGGTGGCGGTGCCGGTGTCGAACGGCACCACGCTGGCCGGCATCCACAAGGGCTTCGTGCGCCTCTACCGGCGGGGCAAGACCTCGCGCCTGCCGCGCATGGTGGCGGGCTCGGCCTCGGGCAAGAACCCGATCGTGCGCGCCTTCTTGAAGAACCTGCCGACCTGCGAGGACCTCGAACCGGGCCAGATCCGCGAGACCGAGGTCAACGAGCCGCTGATCAACTGGCACGCTTTCGACGGCGAGGCGGCGCTCGCCGCCATCCGCGGCAGCCGCGGCTGGGCGGGGTACGCCAGCGACCGCGAGATGCTGCGGCAGGCGCGACTGTTGAAGGAGCACGAGGGGCTGTCGGTGCTGCCGGCCTCGACGGCCGGTCTCGCGGTCCTGCTCGCTCGGCCGCAGAGTGAGCCGTTGCCGGGGGATCGGTACGTGGCGGTGCTGACGGGGAGGCGCTGAGGGCATGCGGTGGCCGTTAACTGATCGAGCAGGGATGGAGTGACGATGGCGGCGCCTCTGGACGGCAACGCGGTCGTCTACTGCGAGGGTGCGTTCGCCACCGGCAACGGGAAGACGGCGCACGGTCTGGTGCGGCGGACGGCGCGCTACCGGGTGCTCTCGGTCGTCGACTCGCGGCACGCCGGCGGCGATGCCGGGGCGATCCTCGATGGGCGGCCGAACGGCATTGCGGTATTGGGCTCCGTCGAGGAAGCGATCGGCGTGGCGGGAGCGGCGGGCACGCCGGCCACCCACCTGGTGATCGGTTTAGCGCCGGATGGCGGACGCCTGCCAGGCTCGGCACGCGGCGACGTCGAGGCGGCGATCCGGGCCGGCCTGAACATCGACTCCGGCCTACATGATTTTCTTTCCGAGGATCCGGCGATCGATGCCCTGGCCGCGGCGGCGGGCGTGACGATCCGCGATGTGCGCAAGACGCCGCCACGCTCCGCGCTCCACTTCTTCAGCGGCAAGATCGAGGAAGTGACGGCGACGAAGGTCGCCGTGTTGGGGACCGACTCGGCGATCGGCAAGCGGACGACGGCGTGGCTCTTGGTCGACGCCTTGCGCGCCGCCGGCCACGGCGCCGAGCTGGTCGGCACGGGCCAGACGGCCTGGATGCAAGGGGCGCGCTACTCGCTCATCCTGGACTCGCTGATCAACGACTTCGTCTCCGGCGAGATCGAGCACGCGGTGTGGAGCGCCTGGCGGGAGGGCGGCGCCGCGGTCGTCGTCCTCGAGGGCCAGGGGAGCCTCATGAACCCCGCCTACCCCGGGGGGTTCGAGATCCTGGCCGCCGGGCGGCCGGACTTCGTCGTCCTGCAGCACGCACCGACGCGGCGCGAGTACGACGGCTTCCCTGGCTACCCGCTGCACCCGCTGCCGGTCCAGATCGAGGCCCTGGAGCTCGTCTCGGGGCGCCCGGTGGCGGCGATCACCGTCAACCACGAGGGCCTCGAGCCGGCCGCGGTGCCGGCGGCCTGCGGCGCGATCCACGAGGAGGTGGGGCTGCCGGCCTTCGACGTGCTGCTCGACGGCGCCGGCGCGCTGGTCGAGGCCCTGGCCGACCGCCTGCCGGTCCCCGGCGGCCGATGAGCGAGTCGCCCCGCCCGACCGTCCCGGCCCTCCAGGTCCTCGACCGCCTGGAGGTGGGGCCGGTCGAGCTCGAGCCCACGCGGCTCACCGCGCCCTATACCGTGACGCGGGGCGAGGTCTCGGCCACGACCGAGTTGATCTACCGCTTCGAGGAAGAGGTCTTCCGGGCCGGCGATCCCGCCTTCGAGAACCTCGCCGCCGTCGCCGCCGCTCAGGTGGCGCTCAACTACGGCCTCTTCTGCAAGGAGCTGGTGCTGCGCGGCCCGCTCGACGGGGCCGATCGGCGCTTGTTGGCCGAGATGGCCGAGAACACGGCGCGCGAGATCTACGTCAACAAGCTCCTCGAGCCCAACCCGTTCCTGGTCGGCCTGCCGCCCCTGCCCGAGGACCTGGACGAGCCCTACCTCCAGGCCGAGCTGGTCTTCCCCGAGGCCGTCGACGGCACCCCGGCGGCCGCGCTCGGTGAGGGGCTGCGCCCAGAGCGACTGGGCGTGCTCGCTTCCGGCGGCAAGGACAGCTTGCTCTCGCTCGGCCTCCTCGAGGAGATGGGCTACGAGGCGCACTCGCTGTTCGTCAACGAGTCGGGCCGCCACTGGTACACGGCACTCAACGCCTATCGGCATCTCGCGGCGAGTCGGCCGGCGACGACGGCGCGGGTGTGGACGACCTCGGACCGGGTCTTCTCGTGGATGCTGCGCCACCTGCCCTTCGTGCGCGAGGACTTCGCCCAGGTGCGCTCCGACATCTACCCGATCCGCCTGTGGACCGTCGCCGTCTTCCTCTTCGGCTGCCTGCCGCTCGCCTTCCATCGCGGCGCCGGCCGCGTGGTGATCGGCGACGAGTACGACACCACCGTGCGCGCCCGGCGCGGCTCGATCCCCCACTACGCCGGCCTCTACGACCAGAGCCGCACCTTCGACGAGGCCCTGACCCGTTACTACCGGCGCAAAGGCTGGTCGCTGTCGCAGTTCTCGCTGCTGCGTCCGCTCTCCGAGCTGCTGATCCAGCGGATCCTCGCTACCCGTTACCCCGAGCTCCACGAGCAGCAGGTCTCCTGCCACGCCGGCCACCTCGAGGGCGAACGGGTGCACCCCTGCGGTCGCTGCGAGAAGTGCCGGCGGGTGGTGGGCATGCACGCGGCGCTGGATGCCGACGCCACCGGCTGCGGCTACACGCGGGACCAGGTCGCGGCTTGCCTCGAGGCGCTCAAAACCGAGGGCCTGCACCAAGGCCGCGCCGAGCAGGAGCAGCTGCTGTGGATGCTGGTCGAGAAGGGCCTGCTGCCGGCCGAGGGCGCCGGCGAGGTTCGCGCCCGCCACCGGCCGGAGGTGCTGAAGCTGCGCTTCCATCCCGAGAACTCGCCGCCGGAAACCATCCCCGGCGACCTGCGCGAGAGCCTCTACCCGATCCTCTTGCAGCATGCCGACGGGGCCGTGGAACGAGTGGGTCGCACCTGGCTCGAGGTCGACCCCCTACAGCCGGCGTTCCTCTCCCGCCCCTATCGCTTCGACCGCCGCGGCGGCTCCGCCGGGCCGGGACGCCGCGACACCGTGCTGGGCGAGATGACCTGGGTGCGGGCCCGCGAACGGCTGCGCGAGACCGACACGGCCTTGCTGCCGGTGGGCGCCACCGAGCAGCACGGCCCCCACCTGCCGCTCGACACCGACTCCTGGGACGCCGAGTACCTGTGCCGGCGGGTGGCCGAGCGCTGCAGCCAGCCCCAGCCGGTGGTACTGCCCCTGGTGCCCTACGGCGTCTCCTACCACCACCAGGACTTCTCGGGCACCCTCTCGGTCTCGCCCGAGACGCTGGCGCAGTTCGTCTACGAGGTCGGCATGAGCGCCGTCGCCCACGGCGTGACCAAACTCATCATCGTCAACGGCCACGGCGGCAACGCCCCGGCCCTGCAGCTCGCCGCCCAGCGCATCAACCGCGACGCCAAGATCTTCACTTGTGTGGACACCGGCGAATCGAGCGACGCCGACGTCGCCCGCTTGACGGTGACCCCCAACGACGCCCACGCCGGCGAGGTCGAGACCTCGACGGCGCTCGCCACCCGCCCACAGCTCGTCGACCTGCGGGCCGCGCGGCGGTCGGTGCCGCGCTTCTCCAGCCGCTACCTCGACTTCAGCTCCGAGCGCTCGATCTCCTGGTTCTCGCACACCGCCCACATCTCGAAGACCGGCGTCTTGGGCGATCCCACCCAGGCCTCGGCCGAGAAGGGTGAGGCGATCTGGGATCTGATGATCGACGCCCTGGTCGCCTTCGTCGAGCAGTTGAAGGGGTTGTCTCTCGAAGAGATCCTCCAACGGCGTCTCTAGAGGCGCGCCACGACGTCATGAGAATCACCCGCGTCGAGGCCTGGCCCGTCACCTTCGCCCTCGCCCAGCCCTACGCGATCGCCTACCAGGACGTCGAGCGCGCCACCAACGTCTTCTTGCGTCTCGAGACCGACGGCCCCTTGGTCGGCTGCGGCTGCGCCGCCCCGGACCCGGAAGTCACCGGCGAGCACCCCGAAGCGACATTGGCAGCTCTCACGGACGTCGCGGCCCCACTCCTCGAAGGCTCCGACCCTACCCGAGTCGTTTTTCAGTTGGAGCGCCTGCGGGAGCCCTTCGCCGGTCTGCCGGCCGCGCTCGCCGCCGTGGACATGGCGTTGCTGGACCTGGTCGCCCGCAAGGCCGACCTGCCGCTCTGGAAGCTCCTCGGCGGCTTCCGCACCTCGATCGCGACCAGTATCACGGTCGGCATCCTGCCGCTCGCCGAGACGGTGACCGAGGCCCGGCGCCTGGCCGCCCTGGGGGTCCGTGCCGTCAAGCTCAAGGGCGGCCGCGAGGTGGAGAGCGACATCGCCCGCGTCCACGCCGTGCGCCAGGCCCTGGGCCCCGCCGTCGCCCTGCGCTTCGACGCCAACCAGGGCTACACGCTGGAGCAGGCGCACCAGTTCATCGAGGCGACCCAGCCCTGCAAGCTGGAGCTCTTGGAGCAACCCACGCCGGCCGGCGAGCCCGACGCGCTCGGCCGCCTCACCGCCTCGGGCCTCCCGATCATGGCCGACGAGAGCCTGCTCTCGCTCCGCGACGCCTTCCGCCTCGCCCGCGGCCGGCTGGTCGACATGGTGAACTTGAAGCTGATGAAGGTGGGGGGCCTGACCGAGGCGCTGCGCGTCGCCGCCGTCGCCCGCGCCGGCGGCCTCGCCATCATGGTGGGCTGCATGGACGAGGCGGCCCTCGCCATCGCCGCCGGCCTCGCCTTCGCTCTGGCACGCCCCGGCGTTCGCTACGCCGACCTCGACGGGCATCTCGACCTGATCGGCGATCCGACCGCCGCCGCCGTCCGTTTCGACAACGGCCTGCTCTATCCCGCCGACGGGCCGGGGCTCGGGGTGCGCGTATAGTCCGCCCACACCTTCGGAGCCAGTGATGTCGATCCGCGACTTCCTCCGTCACCACTATCGGCACTTCAACGCCGCCACCCTGATCGAGGCGGCCGACGCCTACGTCCGGCATCTCGAGGGCGGTGGTCACATGATGATCACCTTGGCCGGCGCGATGAGCACGGCGGAGCTCGGCCTCTCGCTCGCCGAGATGATCCGCCGCGACAAGGTGCAAGCCATCTGCTGCACGGGCGCCAACCTGGAGGAGGATCTCTTCAACCTGGTGGCGCACGACCACTACCGTCGCATCCCCGACTGGCGCAACCTGACGCCCGCCCAGGAGAAGGAGCTGGAGCGACAGGGCTTGAACCGCGTCACCGACACCTGCATCCCCGAGGAGACGGCCTTCCGCAAGCTCGAGGGCCCGGTCGTCGCCCTCTGGCGGGAGGCCGAGCGGGCCGGCGAGCGCTACTTCCCGCACGAGTACGCCTACCGGCTGATCCGCTCCGGCGCCCTCGCCGCGAGCTACCAGATCGATCCCCGCGACTCCTGGGTAGCGGCGGCGGCCGAGAAGGATCTCCCAGTCTTCGTCCCCGGCTGGGAGGACTCGACCCTCGGCAACTTCTTCGCCGCCCACGTCCTCGAAGGCGACCTGGCGGGCTTCTCGGCGGTGCGCGGCGGCCTCGAGTACATGGCGGCTTTGGCCCAGTGGTACGTCCAGACGACCATGGGCCGGCCGCTCGCCGAGCTCGCCCGCGAGGAGGCCCCAGAGGGGCGCGAGGCCGCGGTGACCGCCGCGCCGGAGGAGGCCCTGCGCACGATCGGCTTCTTTCAGATCGGCGGCGGCATCGCCGGCGACTTCCCGATCTGCGTCGTGCCGATGCTGCACCAGGATCTGCAGCGGCCCGAGGTGCCCTTGTGGGGCTACTTCTGCCAGATCAGCGATTCCACCACCAGCTACGGTTCCTATTCGGGAGCCGTGCCGAACGAGAAGATCACCTGGGGCAAGCTCGGCATCGACACCCCCAAGTTCATCATCGAGTCCGACGCCACCATCGTCGCGCCGCTGATGTTTGCGCGCATCCTCGGATGGTAGAGACCAAGCGAGGGGCCGCCTGGCCCCTCTTCCTGATTTCCCTCCTCGTGCTGTTCCTCGAGGTTGCGCTGATCCGGTGGATGCCGGCCTACATCCGCCTGCTGGCGTACTTCTCGAACTTCATCCTGCTGGCGAGCTTCCTCGGCATCGGCGTCGGCTGCCTGCTCGCGC
>CAYXXN010000107.1:0-10335 GCA_964469055.1 uncultured Thermoanaerobaculia bacterium | reverse complement strand
CCCGAGTGTGCCTTATGATGCTGGCGTGATCGGCGGCGCACGGCATCCGGAGCGAGACGATCTCCAAGAATGGCGAGCCGAGTTCGAGGCGGCGGCTCGCCGCCCGCTGCCGGAGCGGTTCCGCTACGCTTTCATCCGCACCTACAAACCGGTGCTCGACGACGCTCCGTTCCGCGCCTTCGAGACCATGGCCGACTACCGAGCCTGGTGCGCCGAGAACCTGCCCGCGTGGCTCGGCTATGGCCCGGCGGTTTGACTACGCCCAGGCCGAGGAGATTCGCGACGCCTTCGCGCGCCGCGGCGTTCGCTATCTCTTCCTTGGCAAGTCCGGCGCCATCCTCCTCGGCTACCCGGACACGACCCAGGACGCGGACCTCTTCCTGGAGAAGAGTGAGGCCAACGGTGCCGCGGCGGCGGCCGCCATCCACGAGCTCGGGTTCGATCTGACGGCGGACCAAGCGGCGGAGATCCGGCAGGGAAAAGACTTCATCCAGCTCAAGAACGGTCCCTTCGACCTCGATCTGGTGTTCGCTCCGGACGGCATCGAGACCTTCGCCACCGCGTGGGCGCGGCGCGTCGACGTGGAGGGGTTCCCGGTCTGCCACCCGGACGACATCATCGCCAGCAAGGAGGCGGCCAACCGAGCGAGGGACCGCGAGGCTCTGCCGCGACTGCGGGCCTTTCGCGACTATTGGCTCGAGCGCAACCGCTGACCGACCCGGCGAGCGGCGAGCACGGCGGAGGCTTCCGCTATCCTTGGTTGTCCGACGGCGATGAGCGAGCAGGGGCGAGGACGGCTGCGGACGGACGGGCGTCTCGGGCGAGTCGTCCTCGTGGCGGCGCTCCTCAGCGGTGCCTGCGTGCCGCGGGTGCACATCCCCCTGACGACGGCAGCCGAGCACGCGCGGCACCGCCCGGTCGTGGCGCTGCCAGCCGCCTTCGCCGGACCACGGCCCGCCGAGCCGCCCGCCGTGACGCTGCGCTACCGCAAGCGGGTCCTCGCCTACGACGTCTCGAGCTTCAGCTTTCCTTCCTCGGGGAGCAACCGCCAGCCCGACAACCTGGTGCGGGGCCGCTACTTCCACCGTGCCGAAGGCGGCCGGCGGGGGCTGGTCGTCGTGCTGCCGATCTGGGGTCGGAGCAAGTACCCCCCCGCGATCACGACGCGGCGGTTGATCCGCCGGGGCGAGCTGGACGTGTTGGTGCTGCAGGCGGAGCGGGCGCTGATCGACTGGCGAGCGGTGGCGGCGGCTCCGACCGAGGAGGCCTTCCTCGCCGAGGTGCGGCGCTGGGTGGCGGTCTACGCCACGACGGTCGAGGACGTGCGGCGGGCCCTCGACTGGGGCCTGGCACGCCCGGAGGTCGACCGCCAGCGGGTCGGCCTCGTCGGCTTCAGCATGAGCGCCATCGTCGGCGCCACCGTGACGGGGCTCGACCCGCGCCTCACGCGGGCCGTCTTCGTCATGGGCAGCCCTCGGCTCGAGGACATCTTCCTCGATTGCCCGATGCTCCCCGGCCGGGTGCGCGAGCGCCTTCGGGCGCGCTTTGGCTGGAGCCGCGAGGATCTGCGGCGACGGCTGGCACCGGAGTTGGCTCCTATCAACCCGGTGACCTACGCGGGTCGCATCGACCCGCGAAGGGTGCTCATGTTCGACGCGGCGCGCGACCGCTTCGTGCCGCGAGCCTCACGCGAGCTGCTGTGGGAGTCGCTCGGCCGGCCGGAGCGGATCACGCTCGCCTACGGCCACGGCCTCTCGTTCCTGTCCTTCACCGTTCTCGACAACTACCGCTCCCTCAAGGACATCACGCGTTTCCTCCACGCGCCGGCAACGGAGCTCGGGCCGGCGCGGGTGGTGGCGGCCGCGTCGTCGTCGTCCTGGTAGCCGCCGGGTACAATGCCTTCGTTTCACCCGCCCGTCTCGTGCGGGTCGTCCCTTCACGCGGAGTCAGCGATGCGAAATCACTCGGTCCTCGTCGTAGCCGCCCTCCTCCTGGTCCAACCCCTGCGCGCCGAGGAGGCGGCGCCCACGGCCGCTGACGCCGCCGCCTTCGTCGAGAGCGCCGGCAGCGAGCTCGTCGACCTCGCCGAGCGGGCCGGCCGCGCCCAGTGGGTGCAGCAGAACTTCATCACCCACGACACGGAGATCCTGGCCGCGCAGGCGAACGAGATCGTGATCTCGCGGGCCGTCGAGCTCGCCAAGGAGGCGAAGCGCTTCGACGGCGTGGACGCCGAGCCCCTGGTGCGCCGCCAGCTCGAGATCATGAAGCGGGCGATCACTCTCCCGGCGCCGGCCGATGCGGCGCTCACCAAGGAGCTGACCGAGATCGCGGCCGCCATGGACTCGAGCTACGGCTCCGCCACCTGGTGCCCGGCGGGGATTCAGCCGGGGGACCCCGCCGCCGAGGAGCAGTGCCGCGATGTCACCGACTATGGCCGCATCTTCGCGGAGAGCCGGGACGCCCGGGAGCTCGTCCAGGCCTGGGTGCAGTGGCACGGCACGGCGCGGTCGATCCGCGACGACTACCAGCGCTTCGTCGAGCTCGCCGATCAGGGGGCGCGCGAGCTCGGCTACGCCGACCTCGGGGCCATGTGGCGCTCGAACTACGACATGTCGCCCGAGGCCTTCGCGGCGGAGCTCGACCGCCTCTGGGGGCAGGTGCGACCGCTCTACGAGTCGCTCCACTGCTACGTGCGGGGCAAGCTCTCGGAGCACTACGGCAGCGACGTCGTCGCGCCCACGGGTCCCATCCCCTCCCATCTCCTGGGCAACATCTGGGCCCAACAGTGGGCCAACATCTACGAGCTCGTCGCGCCGGCGGACGCCGATCCGGGCTACGAGCTGACCACACTGCTCGAGGCGGCGGGCTACGACGCCAAGAAGATGGCCGAGACGGGCGAGGCCTTCTTCACCTCGCTCGGCTTCGCGCCCCTGCCGGCGACCTTCTGGGAGCGCTCGCTCTTCACCAAGCCGCGCGACCGCGAGGTGGTCTGTCACGCCAGCGCCTGGGACATCGACAACGTCGAAGACCTGCGCATCAAGATGTGCATCGAGATCAACGCCGAGGACTTCAACACCATCCACCACGAGCTCGGCCACAACTTCTACCAGCGCGCCTACAATCAGCTGCCCTTCCCGCTGCGCGACTCGGCCAACGACGGCTTCCACGAGGCGATCGGCGACTCCGTCGCCCTGTCGGTGACGCCGGCGTACTTGCAGCAGCTCGGCCTCCTCGCCGAGCAGCCGCCGGCTTCGAAGGACATCGGGCTGCTCTTGAACCAGGCGCTCGACAAGGTGGCTTTCCTGCCCTTCGGTCTCTTGATCGACCAGTGGCGCTGGAAAGTCTTCTCCGGCGCGGTCGGCCCCGACGAGTACAACGCCGCCTGGTGGGAGCTGCGCGAGAAGTACCAGGGAGTGGCGGCGCCCACCGTCCGCACCGAGGACGACTTCGACCCCGGCGCCAAGTACCACGTGCCGGGCAACACTCCCTACACTCGTTACTTCCTCGCCCACATCCTGCAGTTCCAGTTCCACCGCGCCCTGTGCGGCCTCGCCGGCTACCAGGGCCCGCTCAACCGCTGCACCATCTACGGCAGCGCCGAAGCGGGAGCGAAGTTGAACGAGATGCTCTCGCTCGGCGCCTCGAAGCCCTGGCCCGAAGCCCTCGAAGTCCTGACCGGCCAGCGCGAGATGGACGCCACCGCCATCCTCGACTACTTCGCGCCCCTCCAGGAGTGGCTCGACCAACAGAACGAGGGGAAGACCTGCGGGTGGTGAGAGGCACCGCAACGGATCTCGACATGCACGCTGCGCTCACCCGGCTCCTGCTCGTTGCCGCGACGATCGGTTGGCTCGGCTGCGGGCGGGTGGGGGCGCCGCCGCTCGCGGTCACCTACCGGGATTCGCTCCTGGGCATCGGCAAGGTGCTGCAGGTGACGAACCAAGGCAAAGCACCCCTGACCGGCATCGAGGTCCGGGTCGAGACCCCCGAAGGCGACGTCAAACATCACGAGCTGGCGAGCCTGGCGGCCGGCGAGACCACCGAGGTGGGCTGGAAGAAGCTCGCGGGCTTCGAGATCCCTTCGCGGTCGCAGGTCTCCATCCACTGCTCGGGGTACCTCTTGCCCTACCGCACGCGCCTGCCCTAGCCGACGCAGCCTTCCGCGAGCGACCGGGGGGCGAGATCCCAGTCGGGCGCGTTCTGTCAGACTGAGCCGGTGAACTCCAGAGCGCGGGCGGGCGCCGCGGGTCTGCTGCCGGTCGACGAGGACTTGCGCCGCCATGCCGACCTGCTCGAGATCTTGAACGAGGTCTCCCGGGTCGCCCTCGAGGCCGACGACCTCGACCAGCTCATGCAGCGCGTCGTCGACTTCATCGCCGCCAAGCTCCCGGTCGCCATCGCCTCGATCTTGCTGCTCGACGAGAGCGGGCAGAGGTTCGTCGTCGAGGCCTACTCCGGCGAGCTCAACCTGCGGCATCCGGGAGGTGACGAGTGGCCGATCACGGTGGGCGCTTGTGGCCGCACCGTGCGCCTGGGAGAGCCGCAGCTCGTGCTCGACCCCAAGAGCGACCCGGACTACGTGCCCGGGAACGACTCCGTCGAGTCCGAGTACATGGTCCCCATCCGCTACCGCGACCGGATCCTCGGGGTCCTCAACCTCGAGAGCACTCGCAAGGACACCTTCGCGCCCACCGCGCGGCGCATCTTCGACAGCTTGGCGGACCAGATCGCCGGGGCGATCCACCTCGCCGGGGTCAACCGCCGGCTGGAGCGGGCCAACCGCGAGCTCGGGCGCCTGGCGGTGCTCGATCACTTGACGGGCATTGCCAACCGGCGCGGCTTCGAGAGCGCTCTCGAAGAGGAGTGGCGGCGCTCCTGCCGCGAGGGCCACCCACTGACGATCCTCCTGGCCGACGTGGACTGCTTCAAGGCATTGAACGACCGCTACGGCCACGCCTACGGCGACGGCTGCCTGCGCCGCATCGCTCGCCGGCTCGAAGAGCTGGCGCGGCGGGCGGCCGACACCGTCGCTCGCTACGGCGGCGAGGAGTTCGGGCTCATCCTCCCCGAGACCTCACCCGAGGAGGCGCGGGCGCAGGCCGAGAGGGTGCGCCAGGCGGTCGCCGCCCTCGCCCTACCGCACGAGGCCTCGCACGTCGCGCCGTACGTCACCGTGAGCGTGGGGGCCGCCACCGTGGTGCCGCGGCCGGCGGAGGCGCCGCGGGCGATGCTCGCGGTCGCCGACCAGGCGCTCTACGAGGCCAAGGCCCAGGGGCGCGATCGCGTAGTGGCGCGCGACCTGACGCGCTAGGCGAGGGCGGCGGCGCCCTGCTCGAGCACGCGCGCGACGCGACGGTCGGCCGCCGCGGCGGGCGACTCGTCGCGAGCCGCCGCCTCGGCGAAGATCTCGCGCAGGCTGGCGCCGATGCGCGCCATCGCGGCGCGTGCCGCGGCGGGGTCGGCTCGCCCCATCCCCATCAGGCCGAAGGCGAGTGCGCCGCCGCCGTTGATCACGTAGTCGGGGGCGTAGAGGATGCCGCGCTGGTGCAGGCGCGCGGCGTCGGCTGGCTCGGCGAGCTGGTTGTTGGCCGCGCCGGCGACGATGGTGCAGGCGAGCTGGGGGATCGTCTCGGCGGTGAGGACCGCGCCGACGGCGCACGGCGCGAAGACGTCGCACGGCGTCCCGAGGAGCCGCGCCGGTGGCACGACCTCGGCGCCCAGGCGGGCGGCGACGCCGGCGGCGCGCTCGCCGTCGAGGTCGCAAAGGAGGACCCGGGCACCTGCAGCCACCAGCAACTCGGCCAGCCGCTCGCCGACATCGCCGACTCCCTGAACGAGAACGCCGCGTCCGGCGGGATCGTCGCTCCCGCAGCGCGCCGCGAGGGCCGCGCGGATGCCGTGGAAGACGCCGAGGGCAGTGAACGGCCCTGGATCGGGAGCGTCGGCGAAAACGTGTACCCAGCGCGTGGCCTCCGCCACCAGCCGCATGTCGTCCGGCGTGGTGCCCAGATCCTCGCCGGTGGCGAAGGCGCCGGCCAGGGACTCGACGAGCCCGCCGTAGCGCAGTAAGAGCCCTCGCCGCTCCTCGCTCGCCAGCGGCCGCGCCGCGGCGAGCACCGCCTTGCCGCCGCCCATCGGGAGCTCCAGAGCCGCCCACTTGGCGGTCATCCCAACGGCCAGCCGCAGGGCGTCGGCGAGGCCGTCCTCCGGCGTGGCGTAGACCTTGAGGCGCGTGCCCCCCGTCGGACGGCCCAAACGGTCGTCGTGGAGAGCGATGAAGATCCAGGTTGCGGTCGGCCGATCGAAACGGGTGACGACGCCCAAACCGTCCCAGTCGGCCAGGAGATCGCGCATCGGCCCTACTCGAGCAGCGGCTGGAAGGTCTCGGGGGCCGGCGGCTGCATCTCGGGGTGGCGTTCGAGGGTGCGCACGCAGCTGTTCCAGCGCAGGATCACGTCGTCGTTGCCGGGCGGCCGCAGCGGCTCGGCCTGCTCGTACCAGGCCAGCGCCTGGGTGAGCCAGTCCCAAGCGATGGCTCCGGCCGCCGGGCCGCCGCGCCGCAGGTGTGCACCCGCGCAGCGCTCACAAACGATGCCGCTGTAGTAGGCGCGGCGGTAGGCGTCGAGGAGCCGCGCGGCCGCGTCGCGGGCGGCCGGGAGGGCCTCGCTCAGCCCGCCGTCGAACTGGTCGGTCAGGGCGAGCACGAGCGTCACCTGGGCGTCCTGGTTGCCGGGGTCGAGGGCCAGCACGTCGCGACAAATGCTCTCGGCCTGCGCCGGCTCGTTCAGGAGCCGGTAGTGCTTGGCCTTGTCGAGGGCGGCCGGCACGGCGGCGGCCGAGAGGGGCTTCAAATCGGGCATAGGTTTGCCTCCCTGTTCCTCGGACTCAAGGGAACGACCACAGTACCCAGGCCGCCAGTGCCGTCAACACCGCGGCGGTGCCGTAGCAGACGGTGGCGATGAGCCCGTAGAGATGGGCGAGCTGCAGGCCGTCGTAGAGGGTGTAGCGAAACCGGTGAGCCCAGTGGAAGAGCCCGAGCGCGATCAGCGCGAAGAGGAAGAGCCGAATCAGCGGGTGCGCGAGGCGTTCGACCATGACGGCCTGCGATGGGGCCTCGACCCAGCCGAGCGGCGCGGCCACCCAGAGCAGGAGGACCGCCGCCGGCAGGACCAGCGCCGCCAGCATCCCGCCGCTCGAGAAGAGCGCCCAGAAGAACGGCTCGAGCCCGCGCCGCACCCTCAGCCTCCCCGGAGGACCCAGACCACCAGGCCGCTGGCGGCGAGCCACGCGAGGTAGTGGGCGGCCAGGATCGCACGGTCCGGGACCCGCCGGCCGGCCAGCCGCACCACCATCGCTTGGGGTGCCAGGCCGAGCCAGGTCAAGGTGTGGAAGAGGAGGAAGAGGAGAACCGCCCCGTGGAGCGCCACGGTGGCCGGAGCAGCGAGAAACTGCTGGAAACGAGCGTAGGCCTCTGGCCCGCGGGCGACGGCGCCGACCTCGACGATCAGGAGCACGGCGGCGTAAGCCACCGCCAGGCTGGTCAGCTCGCGAGTGATGAACTTGGCGTACGGGAGCTTGCGCAGCCACCAGAAAATGGGCATCCGCTCCCGGTGCGGCTCGGGGTGGTAGGGGCGGTAGGCCGCCTTCACCGCTTCCCCCAGGGCAGCAGAACCGACTTGAACCAAGCCAGCGTGGCAGCGACCTTGTAGCGCTGAATGGCGCCGGCCGGGTCCACGTCCTTGGGACAGACCTCCGAGCACTCGCCCACGAAGGTGCACGCCCAGATCCCCTCGTGCCGCGACAGCAGCTCCATGCGCTCCGCCGCCCCTTGGTCGCGGGAGTCCAGGTTGTAGCGCTGGGCCAAAGCGATGGCTGCCGGTCCGACGAAGCTGGGCTCGAGCGCGTAGATCGGGCAGGCGGCGTAGCAGAGCAGGCAGTTGATGCACATGCTGTAGGACTTGTACTCGGCGAGCTCCTCGGGCGTCTGCAGGTGCTCGCCTTCGGACAGGGGCTTCTCTTCTTGGCGGAGGATCCAGGGCTTGACGCTCGTGAGCTTGGCGAGGAAATCCTTCATGTCCACCACCAGGTCGCGCAGGACGGGGAAGCCGGAGAGCGGCTCGACCTTCACCGGCCCCGGCCCCAATTCGGCGAGCCGCGCGGCGCAGGTCAGCGTGGGCTCGCCGTTGACCATCATGCCGCAGCTGCCGCACACCCCCATGCGGCAAGCCCAGCGATAGGAGAGGCTCCCGTCGAGGTGGTCCTTGATGTAGTTGAGGCCATCGAGGACCATCCACTCGCGAGGCCGCGGCACCTCGAAGCTCTGCCAAGTGGGCTCGGCCTCCTCCTCCGGACGGTAGCGGCGGACCTCGAGTCGGATCGTCTCGGCCATCGTCGCTATCTCCCGTAGACCCGCTCGCCGGGAGGCCAACGGGTGATGGTGACCGGCGAGTACTCGATGCGCGGCGATCGCCCCTCGACCTTGTGCGCCAGGGAGTGGGCGAGGAACGTCTCGTCGTCGCGCCTCGGGTAGTCGGTTCGCTGGTGGGCGCCGCGCGACTCCCGGCGCTCGAGGCCGGAGTGGAGGATGGACTCGGCGACGTCGAGCATGTTCTCGAGCTCGAGGTAGGCCACGAGCTCGGTGTTGAAGGTGTGGCTGGCGTCCGCGAGCGCGATCCCTCGGAACCTGGCTTTGAGCTCCTCGATCTCGGCTGCCGCGCCGGAGAGACCGGCGAGGTCACGATAGATGCCGGCGCCCTTCTCCATCGCCTGCTGCAGCTCGGTGCGCAGCACCGCCACGCGCTCGCGACCGCCTTGGTGGAGCAGCTCTTCGACCAGGCGCCGCTCCTCGTCGAGGGCTTGGGCCAGGACGTCGCGGCTCGGGTGAAGGCCCGCCGCCGCGGTACGCGCCGCCGCTTTCCCCGCCCGGGCGCCGAAGACCAGGATCTCGGTCAAGGAGTTCGAGCCCAGGCGGTTGGAGCCGTTGATGGAGACGCAGGCGACTTCGCCGGCGGCATAGAGGCCGGCGAGCGTGGTCGCCCCGTCGAGGTCGGTGTCGACACCGCCCATCATGTAGTGCACCACCGGGCGCACCGGGATGAGCTCGTCGACGGGGTCGAGGCTCTCGTACTTGCGGCACAGCTCGCGCACGAAGGGAAGCCGCGTGTCGATCACCTTCTCGCCCAGGTGCCGGATGTCGAGGTGGACCACCTCGCCGTGCGGGGTCTCGACGGTACGCCCCTTGTGCATCTCTTGGACGAAGGCCTGGGAGAGGCGGTCGCGAGGGCCGAGCTCCATCGAGCGCTTGACCGGCTGGGGCTCCGGATGCCCGAGGTCGTAATCCTGCAAGTAGCGATAGCCATCCTTGTTGAGGAGCCACCCCCCCTCGGAGCGCGCCGCTTCGGTGATCAGGATGCCGGTAAAGGGCAGGCCCGTCGGGTGGTACTGGACGAACTCCATGTCCTTCAAGGCCACCCCGGCCCGGTAGGCCAAGGCCATGCCGTCGCCGGTCTTGATGTTGGCGTTGGTGGTGAAAGCGAAGACCCGCCCGCAGCCGCCGGTCGTGAGGATCACGGCCGGGGCGAACAGGCCGTAGACCTTGCCGGTCGCTAGCTCGATCGCCACTGCTCCCTGGCAGCGACCGTCGTCGACCAGCAGCCGCGTGACGAACCACTCGTCATACCAACGGATCAGCGGGTACTTGAGGGTCGTCTGGTAGAGCGTGTGGAGGAGGTGGAAGCCGGTCTTGTCCGCGGCGAACCAGGTGCGCTCGCGCTTCATGCCGCCGAACGGGCGCACCGCGACGTGGCCGTCGGGCGTTCGGCTCCAGGGACAACCCCAGTGCTCGAGGCGCAGCAGCTCCTCGGGCGCCTCGCGCACGAAGAGCTCCACCGCGTCCTGGTCGCAGAGCCAGTCGCCGCCGGAGACCGTGTCGTAGGCGTGCTCGTCCAGGCTGTCGTCCGGCCGCGCCACGGCCGCGGCGCCTCCCTCGGCCGCCACGGTGTGGCTGCGCATCGGGTAGACCTTGGAGACGACGGCGACGGAGAGCTCCGGGTCGGCCTCGGCGATGGCGATCGCCGCGCGCAGCCCGGCCCCGCCGCCGCCCACGATCAGGACGTCGTGGGAGGCGGTCTCCATGGATAGCTGCTCGAGGCGGGGAAGGAGGGCGGCGCCTCAGTCACCGCGCTCCAGGGTGGCGCGCGGAGCGACCGCCCAGATCCGGCCGTCGATCTCGGCTGCCATGCCGTGGGTCTTCAAGATGAAGTGGAGCGCCTGATCCCAAGGCACGCCGTCGAGCTCCACGGTCACCGCGCCTCGAACCCGCCGGTGGAGGATGAT
>CAYXXN010000106.1:0-10342 GCA_964469055.1 uncultured Thermoanaerobaculia bacterium | reverse complement strand
CCGCTACGTGCCCATCCCCCGCCGCCGACGTGGCACGTCACCGCAACGACTGCACGTTCGCGAGCAAGGGCCGTCAGAACCCGTATTTCAGCCTCAAACCTGGGGACTATCTGATTCTCGAGGGGGACGACGACGGCGAGATGGTTCGCGTCCGCATCGAGGTCAAGAGCGCCACCAAGCCGATCCTCTTCGAGACCGAGGACGGCGACATCGTCTCTCTCCAGGCGCGGGTCGTCCAGGAGCGCGAGTGGATCGACGACGAGCTGGTCGAGGTGTCCCGCAACTGGTACGCGCGCTGCAAGGAGACCAACGACGTCTTCTACTTCGGCGAGGACGTGGACATCTACGAAGGTGGCCAGATCGTCAGCCACGACGGCTCCTGGGAGGCCGGCATCGACGGCGCCCAGCCCGGCATCATCATCCCGGCGCGCTTCCTGCTGGGGTCGCGCTACTTCCAGGAGATCGCGGCCGACGTCGCCCTGGACCGCGCCAAGCACACCGAGATGGGCCTCGAGTTCACGCTCGGCGACGAGACGTTCGACGCCTGTGTCGGCATCGTCGAGACGACTCCCCTCGAGCCCGGGCACGAGAGCCTCAAGGCCTACTGCCCCGAGGTCGGCCTGGTGATGGACAACGAGGCCGTCCTCGTGGAGCGCGGCCGGCCCTAGCCGCGGGTGTGCCTCAGGACAGTCGGACCATCCTGGCCTTCGACGGCACCCCCTGCTGATTGAGCAGGAAGAGCATGTAGAAGCCCGGCGGCGCTCGGTTGCGGCGGCTCGGCGCCACGACCTGCAAGGTCTGCCCACCGACGACCTGAAAAGCGAGCGGCAGGTAACGCTGATGGGGATTGATCGAGTGCGTCTGCGTGGAGAGGCCCATCAGCACGACGCGCTCGATACGGCCCGGGCGACGCGTCCTCACCGAGAAGGCGTCGTGGTAAGCGATCTCCTCCGGCGCCTCGAGGATCTTGGGACGGCGGCCGCGGAAGAGGTAGGGCGGGCGGTAGATCTCCGCCGTCCGGCCGGCGCGCCGTCCGTGGGGTCGTCGTCTTGCCCCGCCGAGAGGACTCGCCCGTCCGCTAGCAAGACGGCCGTCGAGTGATACATCCGGCCGAGATGCTGGCGCGGCAGCACGGTCCAGGTGTCCGTCCTCGGGTCGTAGAGCTCGGGATTGAGAACCGGCGTCGTGTACTTCCCCTCCTGGCCGCCACCCACCATCAGGACCGTGCCGTCGGGGAGCAACACGGAATTGGCATGGGCCCGCGCGAAGCGCATCGGCGCGGCCGGGACCCAACGACCGCCGCTCCCGCGCCCGAACCGCCGCCGCTCGCAGGTCTCCGTCGGCTCGGCAACACCGTGCTCGTCGGTGTAGCCGCCGCAGATCATCAGCTCCTTGCGCCGGCCGGGCACCCGGAAGGCGCTGCCCTCCCAGCGCGGCAGGCCGAGAAGGGTCTCATCGAGGGCGGTCCAGGAGCGGCGCTCCAGGTCGAGCACGAAGGTCCGCGGGTCGGGTCCGACGTCGGCCACCAGTCCAGAGCCGAGCAGGAGAACCCGGGGGTAGAGATGCATGCGACGGGTCGCCTCTGGCCAGCGCTCCAGCCCCGAGTCGGGATGGAAAACCTCGACGCTGCGGTTCGGCAGACAGGCCCCGTCGTAGCCCGAGAGGATCAAGATGCTGCCGTCGCCCAGCTCGAGGCTCGTCGGGTAGTAGCGCGACCGGTGCATGTCCTCCAGCCGCGTCCAGGTCGACGTGAAGGGATCGAAGACGTGGGTCGCCCGGATGCCCGACCCGACGCAGAGCTGTTCGCCGCCCCATCCCCCAGCCGCGTGCAACCGGCCGTCTGGCAGGTAGGCCATGCCGGTGCAGTACACGTCGACCTCGAGGTCCATCGAGACGTTGCGGAACGCCTCCGTCCTCGGGTTCCAGACCTTGGCGACCGAGGGGCGCCCGTCCCGCTCCGGCGGATAGGCGTAGTGCATGACCTCGCCGGTCGGCAGGACGGCAGCATGGATGGCCATCACCGGCCAGGAGACGGGCGCGCGCCAGCGACCGACCTCCGAGGTCGGCGCCTCGACGGCGACCCAGATCGGGTCGCCCGTGTCCCCCTGGGCCTGTCCGCCGTCATTGTGGCCCCGAACCGGCGAGGCGATGGCGAGGCCCAGGAGGACCGCGACCGCTCGAGCGTCAGTTGCCGAGGTAGCCAAGCGCCTCCAACTGCTCGCGCGTCTCCTCCGTCAGCGCTGGCAGCGTGCCGGTCTCATCGTCCACCAGCACCGGGAACGAGTTCGGCTGCCACCACTCGAACAGCGCATCGTGCAGGCGCGCGAACTCCTGCGGCCGCGACTCCACCAAGTTCTCGGTCTCGCCGGGATCGGCGGTGAGATCGAAGAGCGCATAGGGCTGACCGCGCCCTCCGATGTGCCGCTGGTCGGCGAGGTAAGGCGCGAAGATCAGCTTGTAGCGACCGTCGCGGATCACCTTCTGCCAGCGCCCGTCGGTAGCGTAGCCGGCTTCGGCCCGGGCGTAGCCGGGCGCCCGCTCCCGGCCGGTGAGGCGCGGCACGAGCGAGCGGCCTTGCATCCAAGCGCCGCCCTCGAGTGGCACGCCGGCGAGATCGAGCAAAGTCGGCGCGAGGTCCACGAGCTCGGCCGGAGCGGCGTCCCGGCCGGGACGAATCCGCCCGGGCCAGCGCAGTAGCAAGGGCACGTGCAAACAGGTCTCGAAGCCGAACCGACCGTGATGGAAGTAGTACCGATGCTCGCCGAGAGACTCGCCATGATCGGCGGTCAGCGCCACGAGCGTGCCGTCCATCAGCCCGCGCCGCTCGAGCCCGGCGAGCAGCTCGCCGAGCATTGCGTCGGTGTAGGCGATCTCGGCGTCGTAGCGAGCGACGTAAAAGGCATGCTCGCGGCTCCCGCTGCCCAGCGTTTGCCGCGTGCCGATGCCGCCGATCTCGCGCCGCGCCTGCGGGCCGACGGCGACTCGACTCGTGCCGTCGTACCAGGCGTCGCCCTGAAAGCGCTCCCTCCACTGGCCGGGAGGGGAGTACGGAAAGTGCGGGTCGAGATAGTGCACCCAGAGGAAGAAGGGCCGTTGGCGGTCGATGCGCCCGGCGACCCGCAGGGCCTCTCGGGTCACGACCTCTGCGCGGCAGCTCGCCTCCGGGTCCGGATAGCCGGGGAGTTTCCAGGCCTCGACGAAGGTGTCGAACCCCTGCGCGTAGCCGAGCTCGCTCGCCAAGACGCCGTTGCCGATCACCGCGTGGGTAGCGTAGCCAGCGCCGTGGAGAACCTCGGCGACGAGGCGCATGCCCAGCGGCAGCGGCACGCCGACCCGCCGCACCATACCGTTGTCCTTGGGATAGGTGGAGCTCAGGAGCGAAGCGAACGAGGGACCGGTCTTCGGCCACTGCGCCCAGGCCTGCTCGAAAGTGAAACCTTCGGCGGCCAGCCGGTCGATGGTCGGCGACGTGGCGCGCGGGTACGCCCAGGCGCCGAGGTGATCGGCGCGCAGAGTGTCGATGGTGACCAGGACGATGTTGCCGCGGCGCGGCGGGGGAGCCGGCGGGCGGCAGGCCACCGCCAGGGCGAGCGCCGCGAACAGCGCCGGTGCCAGGCGCGGCGGCGCCTGCTGCCGCGTTCCTGGCCGCCTCCCCTCTGAAGCCGATCCGGTGCTCATCTAGTAGAGTGGTCCGAGCCCGTCGCCGCTGATCCCTTGATTTTAGACGCTATAATTCAGCGTCACTAGAAATTCTACGTCGGAATCAACGAAGATGCCAACGCACCGTTCTCCCCGTGGACGTCCGCCGAAGTTTCTCGGGCCGCGACGCCCGGTGACGCTCACTCTGCCGGAGCGCACCCTGCAGGGCCTGGCGAGCATCGACCCGGATCGCGCCCGCGCGATCGTCAAGGCGACCGACGCTGCGCTGAACGGCAGCCCGGGCTCGAGGGCGCGGGTGGAGCTCTTCGAAGTCGGGCCGCGGACGAGCCTGATCGTCGTCGGCTACAGCCGCTATCTCCAGCGCATCCCCTGGCTCGGACTCGTCGAGCTCGCGCCGGGCCGCTTCATCCTGACCGTGCCGTCGGGCACCCCCGTCGACTCGCTGGAGATCGCCCTGGGCGACGTTCTCGAGGAGATCCCGGCCCGGGAAGCTGGCGAGCGCGCCACGCTCGATGAGCTCCGACAGGTCTTGCGCCGCGTCCGTCGCAGCCAGACCGTGAGCAAGGTCGAGATCCTGGTGCTGGCGACTGCGGAGGCCGCGACTGGCCGCTGATCCTCACCCCGGATACCGCACCACCACCACGGTGCGGTCGTCCTTGAGAGCCCGGCTGCCCCGGTAGCGATCGACGTCGGTGAAGACAGCGTCGACGATCTCCTTGGCGGGGCGGGCGAGGTGGGCGCGGACGACGGCGAGAAGGCGCTCCTCGCCGTACTCGCCGGGCTTGCCGTCCGGGCCGCCGGGGGCCTGGCTCTCGAGGATGCCGTCCGTCGTCAGGACCACCAACTCGCCGGGCTGGAGTCTGATGAAGCCGCGCTCGTAGGTCGCCTGGCGGATGGGCCCGAGCACCGCGCCGCCCTCGCGCAGCGGCTGCGCCGTCCCGTCGGCGCGCACGTAGTGGGGCGCCGGGTGGCCGGCGTTGACGAAGATGAAGTTGCCGGAGAGCTCGAGCTCGCCGTAGAACATCGAGACGAAGCGGCTGGTGAGCGTGCTCCGGTGGATGATCTCGTTCAGCCGCTCGACCGTGCGCACGATCTTGAAGTCGCGCGAGAGCCCCATCCGCAGGCCCGTATAGACGTCCCGGACTTGCAGGGCCGCCGGCAGACCGTGGCCGGAGACGTCGGCGATCGCCAGGCCCAGGATCTTGTCGGTGATCGGGATGAAATCGTAGAAGTCGCCGCCGACGATCTCCATCGGCTCGCTCTTGGCAGCGAACTCGAACGAGCCGTAGATGGGAATCTTCCGCGGCAGGATCGAGCTCTGGATGCGGCGCGCCTCGCGATAGATGTCGTCGAGCTTGCCCTGACGCAACTTGTCGTTGATGCTGTTGCGCAGGATCGACAGCGAGTAGAGGATGCCCGTCGGGTCGGCACCGGGCGCGATGTTGAAGGCGAGGATGCAGTCGAAGCGCTCGTCGCCGATTTCGATCGCTGCGAACTGCTCCACCCCCAGCTCCTCCTCCAGCCGCCGATCCACCCGCGGATCGGAGAGGTCCATGAGCAGCGTGCCCTGCTCGAGCAGGGCGTCGATCGGCGGATAGGCGGCCGGGATCCGGAGGCCCTTGCGCACCTTCTTGGCCTCCGGGAACGTGGTTTCGAGCACGTAGTCGTCGCCCTCCCGAAGGTAGAGCCGGCCACCGGTGAGCCCCAGCTCGGCGCGGAAGCTCTGGATCACCCGGTTGGCCACCGCCAGCACGGTCGGCAGATCGCCGCGCTCGGTGATCGAATCGACGACGCCCTCGACCCGCTTCATCAGGTCGGCGTAGTCGACTTCGCCCGGCGCCGTCGCGCGCTCGTCGTCAGCCATGGTCGATCAGCGCCTTGACGATACCGTCTTGCGCCCTCAGGGCGCCCCCGCCGTCGCGCACCTCGTTCATCAGGATGGAGAAGGCGTAGAGCTTGCCCGAGCGCGCCTTGGCGTAGCCCGACAGGGTCGAGACGCCGCGCAGCCCGCCGGTCTTGGCGAAGACGTTGCCGCGGTACGGGGCGTCGGCCAGCCGGCGCTCCCAGCGCAGATCGGGCTCGCCGCTGTAGGGCAGGCTCCTGAGGAATTCCTGACTCCAGCGATGGACGAACATGTAGGCCAACAGGTCGGTGAGCTGCCGGGCGGTGAAGCGGTTGTTGCGGCTCATGCCGGAGCCGTCGGCTAGCGAGTAGGCGGCCGGCTCGATGCCCAGCTCGTTGGCGATGAAATCCGCCACGGCGCGCCTGCCTGCCTCCCAGCTTCCCGCTCCACACAGCTCCGCGCCCAGCACCTTGAGCAGGCTCTCGGCGTAGAAATTCTGGCTGCGCTTGTTGGCGACCTCGACGGTAGTCAAGAGGTCGGTGCGGTGGCGGGCCGCGAGCCGCCAGCCGGCGGCGGGCAGCGCGGTGACGTCCCTCACGGCGCCGGCGATCTCGACCCCGGCCTCGGCCAAGCCGGCTCGCAGCGCGGCGCCGAAGTAGGCCACCGGGTCGGGCACGGTGATCCAGGCCTCGACCAAGGACTCGCTGCCGTCGAGGATGCGGCCGGAGACCACCACGATCCCGCTCGCCGGGCCGCGCCGGATCACGACGTTGTGCTCGCGCCGCGAGGCCGTCGTGGTGGCGGTGTTCTGAATCTCGATCGCGCCGATGTCGGGCACCACCTCGACCCGCGCTGGCCGGCCCGGGGCGCGGCCCGGGCGCACCCTCACCAGGACGCAGTTGTCATCGAACGACAGCGCCGCCACTGGCGCCTCGTACCAGGCGTCGAGCTGGTCGGTCGGCCAGTCGGGGTGGACCTGGCCGTCGCGGAACAGACCATGGTCCAGGAGCACGTCGCCGGCGATCCGCCGCATCCCCTGCGCCGCCAGCTCCTCGCCCCACCCGCGGAAGACGGCCAGCCCGTCACCGTCGGTGTGACGGCCCGACAGGTTCGGGTCGCCGCCACCCACCACCGCCAGGTCGCCGCGCAGCTCCCCGTCCACGACCTCGCCACGGGCGAGCACGCGGGTCTCGAAGAAGTACCCCGGCGACAGGCGATCGAGCGCCGCCGCCGTAGTGAACAGCTTGGCGTTCGAGGCAATGATGCGCGGGCGGTCGGGGTCGAGCTCGAAAACGGTGGCGCCCGAGGTCAGATCGCGCACGTGGACCCCCAACACGGGCGCGGGCCGCCGGGCGGCGGCGACCGAGCCGGCGAGAGCTTCGGGGAGCGCGGCCGGGGCGGCGGCGGCGGACAGCCAGCCGACCAGCACGGTCGCGAGGGTCGGGAGGCTGGGGCGCATGGGCTCGCGAGTCGGTGCCGGAGCCTATACTGGCGCCCGTGTCGGTGCATATCGACGGCGAGCGTCGCACGCTCGAGCTGGCGGTCGCCGACCTGCTCGACGCTCGCCTGCAGAAGAGCCTCGGCTTCGCCAACCGCGGCGGCTACGAGCGGCTGTGGCTCGGGCAGGCGATCCACGGGCGCTACCAGGAGCAGGCGCTGGCGGGCGACCCGTCGTATCGCCGCGAGGTGGTGCTCACCTCGGCCTTCGACCACCGCGGCTGGGCGGTGACGCTCTCCGGCCGCGCCGACGGCCTGCGCCGCGACGGCGAAACCCTGGTCGTCGAGGAGATCAAGTCGGTGCGGCGCGACGGCGGCCTCTCGGCGGCGGCGCGCGCGATCTACGCGCAACAGGCGGCGCTCTACTGCTGGATGCTCCAGCGCCTCGAGGGCAAGGGGGTGCGCGCCGAGCTGGTGCTGATCGAGATCGGGAGCGACATCTCCTCGCGCGAGGAGGTCGAGACCGACCCCGCGGCGGTCGAGCGGGACGTCCGCCGGCGGCTCAACGAGATCCTCTCCGCCCACGAGCGCGACGAGGCCGACCGCGCCGCCCGGCGCGGCGCCGGGACGCGGCTCGGCTTCCCCTACCCCGCCCTGCGCCCCGGGCAGCGAGCGATCGTCGAGCGCATCGAGCGCGCGCTCGCCGGCGGCGAGCACCTGCTGGTCGAGGCGCCGACCGGCATCGGCAAGACGGTCGCCGCCCTCTACCCCGCCCTGCGCCACGCGCTCGCCCACAACCGGCGGGTCTTCGTCTTGACCGCCAAGACGCTGCAGCAGGAGATGGCGACGGCGGTCCTCGATCTCTTGAATCGCGAGGACGCCTTCCACGCCCTGCGCCTCCGAGCCAAGGCCAAGATGTGCGCCAACGGCGAGGTGCTCTGCCACGAGGAGTACTGCGCCTTCGCCCGTGACTACTACGCCAAGGTGGGGACGACGCAGATCGTGCCGCGCCTCCTGGCCGACGCCTCGACCCTGCTGCCGGACCGCGTCTTCGAGGTGGCCCGGGAATGCGAGGTCTGCCCGTTCGAGGTGAGCTTGGAGCTCGCCCGCGTGAGCCAGGTCGTGGTCTGCGACTACAACTACGTCTTCGATCCCTACGTCGCGCTCTCCGACTTCGGCCCCGAGGCCGACGTCTCGGACGTCGTCCTGGTGATCGACGAGATTCACAATCTGGTCGACCGCGGGCGCGGCTACTACAGCCCGCGCCTCTCGGCGCGCCAGGCGACCGCGGCGGCGGAAGCGATGGCCGGCGGCGAGCCCATCCACCACCGCGTGGCGGCCGACTGCCGCCGGCTGGCGGCGCTGATCGAGGAGACGGTGGCGGCTGGCATGATCGACGCCGGCGCCGGCACCCGCGCCGTCGAGACCCGCCTGCCGGAGGACGCTTTGGCGGCGCTGCGGGCGGAGTTCGACGAGGTCTTCATCGACCTGCTCGAGCACCGCCGCCAGACGGCGACCTTCAAGGCCGACGACCCCTTCGTCGACCTCTACTTCGATCTGCTCCGTTTCCTGAACGGCCTGCTGCTCGCCGCGAGTCAGCCGCAGGCCTTCGCCCAGTACGTCGAGGCGGTCGGTGAAGATCAGACACTGGCCATCCTGTGTCTCGATCCCAGTCGCTTCCTCGGGGCGCTGCTCTCCCGCACCCACGCGACGATCGGCCTCTCGGCGACCCTCTCTCCCTTCGAGTTCTACCGCGATCTGCTGGGCTTCGACGCGGACCGCCTGGGCCACCTCCAGGTGGCGAGCCCCTTCCCGGCCGAGAACCGCAAGTTGGTGATCGACGCCACCGTCGCCACCACCTGGCGCGAGCGCCCGGACAACTACAGCCCCATCGCCGCCCGCCTGGCGGCCTTCGCCGAGCGCGTGCCGGGCAACTGCTTGGCGCTCTTCCCGAGCTACGAGTTCCTCGACGAGGTGGGCAAGCGTCTCGGCGTGCGGGGCAAGCGCCTGCTCGTGCAGAGCCGCCAGTCCTCCGACCGCGACCGCGAGGCGATCCTCGACATGCTGCGCCGGGCGCCGCTCGCCGGCGACACCCTGCTCTTGGCGGTGGCCGGTGGAGTCTTCGCGGAGGGCGTCGACTACCCCGGCGACATGCTGCGCGCCGTCGCCGTCGTCGGCCCCTGCCTGCCCGCCCTGACCCTCGAGCGCGAGCTCTTGAAGCGCTACTACGACGAGGTCTATCAGCGCGGCTTCGAGTACGCCTTCGTCGTCCCCGGCATGACCCGAGTCGTCCAGGCCGCCGGCCGACTCATCCGCTCGGCCGAGGACAGTGGTGTCGTCGCCCTCTTCGACCGCCGCTTCCTCGCCACCCCCTACCGCCAGTTCCTCCCCGGCGACTGGACCCAGGGCGGCGAGCCGGAGGACCTCGTCGGCTCGCCGGCGGACGTGGCGGAACGCTTCTTCGCGCGCGAGATCGCCTCTTGAGCGCGCGACCGCGGCTATGATCGGTCGCGCCACGCCCGTTGCGGCGCCCAGCTTCATGTCCTCGCGGATCGGCATCGTCGGTCTCGGCGCCTACGTGCCGGCGCGGGTGATGACCAACGAGGAGTGGAGCCGGCTCGTCGACACGAGCGACGAGTGGATCCGCGAGCGGACCGGCATCGAGCGGCGGCGCTTCGCCGCCGAGGGGGAGACGACGGTCGACTTGGCGGAGGCGGCCGGGCGGGCGGCGCTAGCCGACGCCTCACTCGACCCGGGCGAGCTCGACGAGATCATCGTCGCGACCGACACGCCGGAGGTCTACACACCGGACACCGCCGCCTTCCTGCAGCACCGGCTGGGGGCGCGGCCGATCCCGGCCTACGACCTCGCCGGCAGCGGCTGCGCCGGCTTCCTCCAGGCGCTCGACGTGGCCCGCACCCGGGCGCGGGAGGGCGGGCGGCGGATCCTGGTGGTCGCCGTCGAGCTGATCTCGCGGCTCATGAACTGGGAGGACCGCGCGACCTGCGTGCTGTTCGGCGACGCGGCGGGAGCGGCGGTCGTGGGGCCCGGCGAGCGCCTCGTCGAGATGGTGGCCTCGACCTCCGGCACCGACGGCAGCCAGAGCGGCATCCTCACCCTCGAAGCGGGCGGGACGCGCGTCCCCTTCACCCTCGAGGCGGCACAGGCGGGCCTGCACAAGAAGGTGGTGATGGAGGGCCGAGCAGTGTTCAAAGAGGCCGTGACCCATATGGTCGCCGCGGCCCGGGAGGTGCTGGCGACGGCCGGCCTCAGCCTCGACGAGGTCGCCCTCGTCATCCCCCACCAGGCCAACCAACGGATCCTCGACGCTGTCGCCAAGGCCCTGGACCTCCCGCCCGGCAAGCTCTACTCGAACATCCGCGACTACGGCAACACCGGCTC
>CAYXXN010000105.1:0-10384 GCA_964469055.1 uncultured Thermoanaerobaculia bacterium | reverse complement strand
GGCGCCCGGCTGTCACCGGCCAGCCGGCGCAACCTGGGTCGGCTCTCCGCGCTCTTCGCCATCGACGGGATCGGCGGTGGATTGCTCGTCACCTCGCTGCTCTCCTTTTACTTCTTCGAGCGCTTCGGCGCGCCGGCGCCGCTGGTCGCGGCCCTGTTCTTCGGCGCCCGGGTGGCCAACGTGCTGTCGCACTTCGCCGCCGCGCGGCTCGCGCGCCGCATCGGGCTCGTCAACACCATGGTCTTCACCCACATCCCCTCGAGTCTGCTGCTCGTCGGCGTGGCGGCGGCGCCCAGTCTGCCGGTGGCGGCGGCGCTCTTCCTCCTGCGCGAGTGCCTGGTGGAGATGGACGTGCCGACCCGCCAGTCCTACGTGATGGCAGTGGTGGCGCCCGAGGAGCGCACCGTGGCCGCCGGAGTGACGAACCTGGTGCGGCTGGGCGCCTGGGCGGTGGGCCCGGTGGTCGCTGGCGCGGTCATGGAGCACGTGGCGCTCGCGACACCGCTGTTCCTCGCGGCGGGGCTCAAGATCGCCTACGACGTGGCGCTCTTCGCGGCCTTCCGGAAGGTGAAGCCGCCGGAAGAGAAGTAGGGCTCAAGTCGCGCCCTCGACGGGAAAGCCGGCGGAGCGTTCGCGACGCGCGAGGCGGGGAGAAAAGCTCCAGCGCCGCTGCAGCGCCACGAAGAAGAAGAAGAGCTCGATCAGCACGCGAGTGCTGAACCGGGGGTGCCAGTTTCCGGCCAGGACGGTCACCACGGCACGGAAGATCCGCTTCGGCGGCTCGGGCGAGAAGAAGAGATCGCGGAACTGCGGCGTGTAGAACCCGACCACGAAGCGGCGGAACATCCTGAACCGACGCCCCTGGCGACGCGAGAAGCGCACGAAGCGCCGCTGCGAGAAGTCGTTCGCGGCGAGGGCCGCGGTGAGCTCCTCGGCCGCTTCGATCCCGGACTCGAGGGCGATCGAAACACCGGTCGAGAAGACCGGATCGAGGAAGGAGCCGGCGTCGCCGACCAGGATCCAGCGCTCTCCGGCATAGCGGGAGGCGCTGTACGAGAAGTCTCTCTCAACGCGCACGGGCCACTCCCGCTTCGCCGCGCGCATGATCTCGGCGGCGACGGGCGTGTCGGCGATGGCGCGCTCCAGCATCTCCTCCGGGGAGCCGTGAGGCCAGGTCATGTAGAGCGCCTTGGGTACCACGACGCCGACGCTCACCAGAGCGTCCGAGATCGGAATCAGCCAGAACCATCCGGCGTCGTCACGGGCGATCAGGCGAATGTCGGTGGGCCGGTCGCCTTCGGCGAGGGGTACCTTCGAGTAGTGAGAGAAGACCGCGATGTTGTCGAGGCGCGGCTCTTCGGTGCGCAGGCCGAACTTCTTGGCCACCAGGCCGTGCCGGCCGGTCGCGTCGACCAGCGCGCGCACGCGGAGACGCGAGGTCGCGCCTGGCCCCGGACCGCTGAAATCGAGGGTCGCGGCCTGGCTGTCGAACTCGCACGCCGTGACCCGGTGCTCCTCACGGACATCGACGCCGAGAGCCCTCGCACGCTCGATCAGGATGCGATCGAACTCCTCGCGGCAGACCTGGTAGGTCTGCGCTCGGGTCACCTCGTCGGTGTCGGTGAAATCGACGCCCCGGCCCCCGAGGCCATCGTGGGTGAAGAGTCGCGCCCCCCACTTGGGAGGGAAGCAGGCCTTCTCGATCTCGTCGGTGACCCCGAGCGCCGCGAAATAGTCGTTGACGGTCGAAAGAAGCGACTCGCCGATGTGAAAGCGAGGGAAGCGCTCGCGCTCGAAGAGCACCACGCGATGCCCGCGCTGCGCGAGCGAAATGGCCGCGGAAGCACCGCCCGGACCGCCGCCGGCTACCGCGAAATCGAAGTCGTAGCTCGAATCGTCCTTCGTCATCGACGTGCATCCTAACTCGGCACGCCGCCTTCGAGCACCGTGAACGCCCGGTCGATCTCTTCGTGGCTGCCGACCAGGACCAGGCAGTCGCCGGGCTCGATGGTCATCTCGGGAGAAGGGTTGGTGTGGGAGCGTTCGCCGCGCACCAAGGCGATGACGGTGGCGCCGGAACGCTGGCGCAGCTCCAGGTCCCGCAGCGTGCGGCCGGCGGCCGGGCCGTCGCGCTCGACCTGGAAGAGGTCCGTCGTGCCGGCGGCGAGCGCGTCGAGCACCGCCTGCGAGACGTCGGGGTGGACGGCCTCGGCGCGCAACATCCGATAGCCCTCGCCGCGCAGGGCGCGGGTCTGCGCTCGCACCAGGTGGCGGGGCACGTGGTAGCGGGCGAGGACGCGAGTGAAGATCTCGATCGCGGTCTCGAACTCCTCGGCCACCACTTGGTCGGCCCCAGCCTGCCGCAGTCGCTCGATCTCCTGCACCCGGCGGGTGCGCACGACGATCTCGAGCCCGGGGTTGAGCTGTCGCGCCAAGCGTACGCTGCGCTCGACCGCCTTCGAGTCCGAGATGGCGAAGACGACGACCTGGGCGTCGGCCACCCCGGCGCGCTCGAGGATGTCGCGGCGCGTGGCGTCGCCCCAGATCGCCCGCCGCCCCTCTCGCCGGGCCCGTCGCACGGTGTCGGCGGCGAGCTCGACGACCACGTGGGGGATGTGCGCCTCCTCCAGCACGCGGGTGAGCAGGCTGCCGTTGACTCCGTAGCCGACGACGACGACGTGCCCGACGACCGCCTCCGCGGCCGGGGCGGCGTCGGCGCGCCAGCGCAGCCGGTCGGCGAGGACGGGGGCCAGGCGGACGATTCCCGGGGTCGCCAGCAGCGTGAGGACGGCCGTGCCCAGCAGGAGCTGGAAGGCGCTCTCGGAGAGCAGACCGCTGTCGCGACCCACGCTCATCAACAGGAAGGAGAACTCCCCGATCTGAGCGAGGCCGAGGCCGGCCAGCAGCGCGATGCGCGGCGGGTAGCCGAGCAGGCGCACGGCGCCGCCGGCCGCCGCCGCCTTGAGCGCGATGACGCCGGCGGCGACGCCGGCGATCGCCGGCAAGTGCCCGAGCGCTTGCGGCAGGTCGACCAACATGCCGATCGAGACGAAGAAGACGCTGGCGAAGACGTCGCGGAACGGGCCGATGTCGGCGACCACCTGGTGGCTGTACTCGCTCTTCGACGCCAGCACCCCCGCGAGGAAGGCGCCGAGCGCAGCCGAGAGCCCCAGCGACTGGGTGAGCCAGGCCATCGCCAGGCAGAGCGTCAGGGCGCCGAGCACGAAGACCTCCCGCACCCGGGTGCGCACGAAGCGGTCGAGGAGCCGAGGCACGGCGAAGCGCGCCGTCACGAAGACGATGGCGAGGGCGGCGAGCGAGATGGCGAAGAGGATGAGGAAAGTCGGCAAGGAGCCGGAGGCGGAGCCCGCGATCACCGGCGCCAGCACGATGAGCGGCACGACCAGGAGGTCCTGGAAGAGGAGGATGCCGAGGGTGACGCGCGCCTGCGGCGTGTCGCTCTCGCCGCGATCGGCGTAGAGCTTGAGCACGACTGCAGTGCTGGAGAGGACCACGACGAGCCCGACGAAGAGGGCGACCCGCGGCCCCTGGCCACCGGCGGCCAGGGCGAGGGCCGTCGCGACCGCCGTCAGCAGTGCCTGCAGCGAGCCGCCGACCAGGAACGGGCGCTTCAAGTCGGCGAGCTGACCGACCGAGAGCTCGAGGCCGATGGCGAACAGCAGCAGCACGACGCCGACCTCGGCGAACACCTCGACCCGCTCGCGGGAGACCAGCGCGAGCCCCGAGGGCCCGATCAACAGCCCGGCGAGGGGCAATCCGGCGACCGCCGGCAGGCGCACCCGCGCGCAGAGGAGGAGGACCGCCACGGCCGCCACCAGGACGGCGAGCGTCTCGGAGAGGAAGAGCTCGAGGCCCACGAAGCGGAGAGGATACCCGGCCCGCCCGGGCGCAGCGGTGCGCTAGACTGCTTCCGTGCTGCGCGTCGGGGCGTCCGTCCTCATGGCAACCCTCGCCGCCGCTGGCGCCACTGCCGCGGTGGCGCCGCCGGTGGTGCGGCTCGTGGCGCCCGCCGACGGGGCGACCCTGGTGGCCGGAGCGACCGCCTGGCTCGATTGGGAGCCTCTAGGGGACCTCGATCCCGCAATCGAGGAGTGGGAGGCGTTCCTCTCCGTCGACGGCGGGCGCTACTACGCGGTGCGGCTCACCCCGCACCTCGACCTCGACCGCTGGCGATTCGCCTTCGAGGTTCCGGACCTCCCCACGGCGGACGCCCGCCTCCTTTTGCGCTTCGGCGACGAGCGCACGGAGGTCGGGGTGGAGCTGCCGGCGCGCCTGCGGATCGTGCGCGAGCGCTCGGCCCCGGCGGCGGCGAGCGCGCTGCCCGTGCTGGCGGCCGGCGAGGCGGCGCGGCCGGGGGATCCCGGGGTCCTCGCCTGGGTCGCCGGCGGGCGGGACGGCCGGGGCCTGAGTCACCGTCGGGCGGCGGATCCGCCTGGCGCCGCGCCGGCGCAGCTCTGGGCGATGGGCGCGGCACTCGTTGGCGTCGCTCCCGTCGACCTGCGGCCGGCCGCGCCTTCGGCGAGCGCTGTCGCTCGCGCACCGCAAACTGCGGCCGCCCGGCCTCGCGGCGCTGTCGTCGTACCCCGCGCCTCCGCCGATCCCTTGCTTCTGACCGGCCGCCGGAACGAGTGACGCGCCTCGCCGCTCTCGGCTGAGCGGCCGCCGTCAGCCGTTCACCCCTCCCCGTCGCCCGTAGCGCGGCTGGGGCGGGCCCGGCTTCCCACGAGCAAGGAGAAGGTTTGAGGAGTCACGTGATCTGTCTTACCCGAGCAGTTTTCTCGCTGGCGCTAGCGCTCGCGGCTACCGCGCCGGCCCTCGCCGACCTCGACGGGGTGGTGACCACCTCGACCGGACGACCCGTCGAGGGAGCCCAGGTCGTCCACGACGCCTCGGGAGGCCGCGCCGTCACCGACGCGCGCGGCCGCTTCCACTTGCCCGCTGTCGACCCGCCGGCGACGGTGCGGGTCGAGGACCCGCGGTTCGAGAGCACGAGCTTCGAGGTGGGGGCACCGGAGGGAGGCGTGCTACCGGTCCTCGCCTTGACTCCCAAGCAAATGATCTACGAGGAGATCGTCGTCAGCGCCGGGCCCGGGAGCGACGAAGTGCTCGAGCCGCTCTCGAGGTCGACTACCGCGGTGGCGCCGGAGGACGTGGCGGCGCCGACCAGCACCGTCGCCGACCTGGCGATGGCCGCTCCCGGAGTGGCCGAGCAGGGGCAGGGCGGCCGGTTCCAGGCCTACTCCGTGCGCGGCATCGCCGGCCTGCGCCTGCTCACGACGGTGGCCGGGGCGCGGATCGTGAGCGAGCGGCGCGCCGGAGCGACGGCCTCGTTCGTCGACCCGGCGCTGCTGGAGGCCGTCGAGGTGGTGCGTGGCCCGGCTTCGACCTACTACGGCTCGGGCGCCCTGGGCGGCGTGCTGCAGGCGCTTCCCGTGCGCCTCGAGGGCGCGGTCGTCCAGGGTGGCTACGGCTCGCAGGGAGACGAGCGCAACGTCCTTGCCGGCTGGGGAGGTGACGGCTGGACCTTGGCCCTGGCAGGCCGCGAGGCCGGCGACGCCGAGACCCCGGAGGGGACCCTCCTCCCCAGTCACTTCGAGCAGTGGTCGGGCTTGCTACGCAAGGAATGGCAGACGGCGAGCGGCGTCCAGTTCGAGGCGCTGGCCCTGCCGGCGGTCGGCCGCGACATCGGCAAGCCGAACACCCGCTACCCGGAACGGATCACCGAGTACCCCGAAGAGGACCATTTGATCGGCAAGTTCGCCGTCCGCTGGCCGGACGGTTGGCGATTCGAGGCCTTCGTTCACCCCAACGAGCTGCAGACCGACAACCTGAGGAGCACGCAGCGCAACTCGGTCGTGAACGAGGCCTTGGATCTCGGGGCGACCGGCCAGCGCGAGTTCGCCTTCGGCGACGGTTGGGCCGCCGTCGTCGGGCTCGACTACTTCGGTCGCCGCGACGTCACGGCGACGGAGACCATCGAGCTCTTCGAAGAGGGCACGACGGAGGTCGTCCGCAGCCTCGACGGCGCGGAGGAGGAGGCCTCGGCCTTCGCCTCGCTGCGCCACGCCCTCGGCCGCGCCACCGTCGAGGGGGGAGGCCGCTTCACCTGGATCGGGCAGGAGAGCTCCGGGGTGTCCAGCAACGACACCGGCGGGGCCGGTTTCATCGGCGCCACGGTGCCGCTCGCGGGGGGCTTCGAGCTGGCGGCCAACCTCGGCAGCGGGATCCGCTTCCCGAGCCTCTCGGAGCGCTTCTTCTCCGGCTCGACGGGACGGGGCGAGGTGATCGCCAACGAGAACCTGAAGCCCGAGCGCTCGCTCTCGGCCGACTTGGGATTGCGCTACTACGGCGAGCGGCTGTTCGTCGAGGTCTTCGGCTTCCGCAACGAGATCGACGACTACACCGAGCAGGTGGAGATCGAGCCCGGGGTGGAGACCTTCGTCAACCTCACCTCGGGCACCCTCGAGGGCTTCGACCTCGACGGCTCCTTCGCCATGACGCAGCACTGGTCGCTCGCCTGGTCGGGCACCCGCGTGCGCGGCGAGAGCGACGCCGGCTCGCCGCTCGCCGACGTGCCCGGGGACCGCGCGGCGCTCGGGGCGCGCCTGACCCAGGGACCCTGGCGGGGCGCCGCGCGTTTCGAGCACCGCTTCGCCAAGGACGACCCGGGACCGGGCGAGCTGGCGATCGCCAGCGCCGACCTGGCGTCGGCCTCGCTCGGCTACCGGTTCGAGCGCGGCGTCACCCTGCGCCTCTACGGCACCAACCTGCTCGACGAGACCTACCAACCCTCCGCCGACGAGCTCGCCGTCCCGGCACCGGGACGGTCGATCGGAGTGGGGGTGGGATGGGCGTCCGAGGGACGGGTCGAGCGCTAGCCAAGTTTGACAGACCAAGTAGGAATTCCTACACTGAACCTATGAAGAGCGTCGTCGGCGAGAAGGGTCAGGTGACGATCCCCAAGCCGTTGCGGGACAGCCTGGGCATCCGACCCGGCACCGAGCTCGAGTTCGAAGAGGAGCGCGGCAAGCTGGTCGCCACCCAGGTCGTCGCGCGCGACCCCCTCGAGGCGCTCGTCGGCCTGGTGGCGCGGGCGGACGTCGACCGTGAGCTCGAGCGCTCGCGCGGACCCGGCTGGCGCGCCGACCTCGACGGTGTGGAATGATCACCGCCGTCGACAGCTCCGTCCTCTTGGATGTCCTGACCGACGACCCCCGCCAGAGGAGAGCCTCCTTCGCCGCCCTACGGGCGGCGCGGGAGCGAGGCGCGCTCGTCGCCTGTCCCGCGGTCTGGGCTGAGGTCGCCAGCTTCTTTGCCGCTCCCGGCGAGATGGCGAGCGCCCTGAGCGCCGCGGGGATCGAGTTCGACCCCTTCGACCGCGAGGCTTCCGAGCTAGCCGGCCGATTGTGGCGGGGCTATCGGGAGAGCGGAGGTCAGCGCACCCGCCTGATCGCCGACTTCCTGATCGGCGCTCACGCCTTGACGTCGAGCGGACGCCTGCTGACTCGCGACCGCGGCTTCTATCGCCGCTACTTCCACGACCTCGAGGTCATCACGCCGAGCTTCGACCTGTCCTGACCCACTTACCCAGATCCGTTTTTCAGTTCTGTTGAACAACTGCTCGAGTAAGGGAGCGCAAGTTCCGTCCTTCTTTCGTTCCTTACCCAGATCTGTTTCGGTTTTTCTGGCCTAGTGCTCGAGCCGGTAGCCGGCGCCGGCGTCGGTGACGAGGTAGCGCGGGGCGGTGGGGTCGGCCTGGACACCGTATCTGCAGGCTCTGCTCCGCATCGTGGCCGCCTTCATGTTCATCATGTTCGGCACGATGAAGCTCTTCGCTTTTCCGATCGGAGTCCCGCCGGACGGCGGCACCGTTCCGTTGCTGTCCCAAGCCGGGCTGGGCGGCGTCCTCGAGGTGCTCGGCGGTGGCCTGCTCCTCCTCGGCTGGTTCACTCGCCCGATCGCCTTCCTGTTGGCGGGCGAGATGGCGGTGGCGTACTTCCAGTTTCACTTCCCCCAAGGCGTCTGGCCCATCGAGAACGGAGGCGTGCCCGCCGCGTTGTACTGCTTCGTCTGGCCCTACTTCTCGGCCGCCGGCGCCGGCCCGTGGAGCCTGGATGCCAAGCGGGGCACGTAGCGTTCGCGCGGAGGTCGCCGGCTTCTCGCTATGGGCCAACTACAATCGGGCCGTCATGGCGAGCGCCGAGGACGGGCCGAAGGCCGCGCTGCGCCGCGAGTGCGAAGCCAAGCTCGCGGCGCTCGATCCGGAGGTGGCCCGCGCCGCCGCGGGGCGCGTCGCGGAGCGCGTCCTGGCACTCCCCGAGCTCGCCCGCGCTCGGCGGATTCTCGCCTGCCTCTCCTTCGGCTCCGAGCTCGACACCGAGGTGTTGATCGGGGGCCTGCTCGCCGGGGGCTGGGAGGTCTACGCGCCGAGAGTGGAGCGCGGCGACGGGCGGCTGCACGCCCACCGCTACCCGTGCGCCCTCGAGGCGCTCTCGTTCGGGCTCCGCCAGCCGGTGGGGTCCGCCCCGGAGCTCGCTGAGGAGACCCTCGGGGCGACGCTCGACTTGGCGCTCGTGCTCGGGCTGGCCTTCGACCGCCGCGGCTACCGGCTCGGCCATGGGCGCGGCCACTTCGATCGCTTCTTCGCCCGCCATCGCGTGCCCGGCGTCGGACTCGCCTTCGACCTCCAGCTGCGCGACCGCCTGCCCGCCGAGCCCCACGACGTGCCGATGCGGGCGGTGGTCACCGAGACGGCTCTCGTGCGCCCCGGCGCCGCCTGAGAAGACCCGCGCCGGCCGGGCGACCGCCGCGGCGCCGCCGGCTCTCAGGCCGGCAGCCGACCCACGAGATCGCTGGCGCGGAAAGGGCCGGGCTGGGCGATGAGCTCCCGCGCGGCGTCGACCTGTCCCCAGGTGTTCCACAGCAGCACGCCGCGCACTCTCCCGTCCGACAGGTAGTAGACCACCCCCTGGCGCAAGGGCTCTTTCCAGTCGGCAACCAGCTCGCCGCGCGGGTCCATCTCGCCGACCGCCTCGTAGCCCAGCTCGAAGAGATCCGAGTAGAAGAAGGGCAGGTGGGCGTAGGAGGACGCGTCGCCGGCCATCGCACGTCCGGCGGCGCGCCCCATGGTGAGGGCATTGTCCTCGTGCTCGACGCGGATGCGGCGGCCGAGGGCTGGGGCGCTGAAGCGCGCGACGTCGCCGGCGGCGAAGACGTCGGGATGGGTCGTACGCAGTCGTTCGTCCACCACGATGCCGTCCTCGACCGCGAGGCCGGCGGCCGCGGCGAGCTCGGTGTTGGGAAGGATCCCGATACCCGCCACCACGGCGTCGACGGTCAGGCGCAACCCGCTCTTGGTCTCGACGACGACCTGCGACCCGCTCTCGAGGACGCCCGTCACTTGCTGCCCCGACCGCGCGTCGGCGCCCTTCTCGGCGTAGTAGCCAACGAGGAAGCGCGCGAGCTCCGCCGGGAAGAGGCGCGCGCCGATCCCGTCCTCCGGGAAGAGCAGGGTGACCTTGCAGCCCTGTAGGGCGAGGGCCGCCGCGATCTCCGAGCCGATGAAGCCGCCGCCGATGACCGCGAACGTCTTGCCCTCCTCGGCCAGCGCGCGGAGCCGGCGGTAGTCGTCGAGGGTGCGGAAGTAGAGCACCTGCTCGCCGCCGAAGGGCAGGCGGCGCGGCGTCCCTCCGGTCGCGAGGAGGAGCTTGTCGAAGGTGGTGTCCGCGCCACGATCGTCGGTCACCAGCTTGGCGCCGAGATCCAAGGCGGTGGCGCGGCGGCCCAGCTGGAGATCCACGCCGAGCTCGTCGGTCTTGCGCCAAACGCTCTCGAACGGCTTGCCCTTCCACAAGCCCTTCGAGAGCGGCGGCCGCGCGTAGGGCGGATCCGGCTCGGCGCCGATCAGGCCGATGGGGCTGTCGCCATCGAGCTCGCGGATGCCGCGCACGGCGGCGTCGGCGGCCATGCCGCCGCCGAGGATGAGGTAGGGGTAGTGCGCCATGGTCAGGTCTCCTGGCTCGAGCGTACCGCGCCTTGACAGGCGGCGGCCGAGGGTCGCCGGATCGTCAATCACCGGCGTGTCGATCTCGCGCACCCTCGTTCGTCGTTACAGTAGAGCCAGGGTTCACCGGCGGTCGAGACCGCCCGGGAGCTGAGCTCCGAAACCAAACCCAGAAGGAGACACGACGATGCGGGTCATGATGCTGATGATCCCGAAGGGCTACGAGCAGGCGGCGCCGGGGACCATGCCCGACGCCAAGGGCGTGGCCGCGATGATGAAGTACAACGAGTCGCTGCAGAAGGCCGGCGTGCTGCTGGCGCTCGATGGCCTCCACCCGCCCTCGATGGGCGCGCGCGTCTC
>CAYXXN010000104.1:0-10402 GCA_964469055.1 uncultured Thermoanaerobaculia bacterium | reverse complement strand
GGAGGCTAGCAGGAGGACCCAGGAGCCGAGCTGGTTCATGGGATCGCCGGCGAGCGCCAGCGCCATGGCCTTGACGGATCCTAGCAGCACGGGCACGACCAACGGGAAGAGCAGGAGCGGCAAGGCGACGTCCTGGCTGCGCAGCCGCGCCGTGATCGCTGCGTAGAGGGTTCCCGGCGCCGCGAGTCCCGCGGCGGCCAGGGCCCAGAGGCCGGCCAGGCGCGCCAACGCCGTCGGCGTGGGCCGCAGGTCGTAGAGCACCACAGCCGCTGGCACGAGCACAACTGCCAACAGCACGAGTAGGAAGGTGCTGCCCAGCGCCTTGCCGAAGAAGATCGCCATCGGCTCGACGGGGCGCAGCAGCAATCCCTCGAGAGCTCGATCCTCCTGTTCGATGCGGAAGCTCTCGTTCAGCCCGAGCACCGAGGAGAGCAGCAACGCCAGGGTGAGGAATCCCGCCGCGCCTTGGCGGAGAGCGAGCGTGTCGGGTCCCAGGGCAAAGGAGAAGAGCACGAGCGTCACCACGCCGAAGAGCAGCACGGACACGGTCCGCGTCCGACCCCGCCACTCGAGCAGTAGGTCCTTGCGGAAGAGAACGAAGGTCTGGGTAAGGACGCTCGACACCGCTCCCCCGAGGTCACGCCGCCAGGTCGCGCGCGGCGCCACGCCAGACCACTTGGCCTCCCTCCAACCGCACGGCCCGGTCACACAAGGGTGCCGCCAGCTCGAGAGCGTGCGAGGCGATGATGAGCGTCACGCGCTCGGCGCGCAGGGTAGCGAGCCAGGCAGCGACGAGCCCCTTCCCGTCGGCGTCGAGGGCCGCGAACGGCTCGTCGAGCAGCAGCAGGCGCGGGCGCTCGACGCGCAGTCGCGCCAGGGCGAGCCGCTTGCGCATGCCGGCCGAGAACGCTCCGACGGGTAGGGACTCCCATTCCGGCAGGCCCACTCGAGCGAGCAGGCCGACGATCTCTTCGTCGCCCGCGCTCTCCCCACCCAGGCGCCGCCACAGGCGCAGCGTCTCGGCGGCGGTGAGCCTCGGATAGAGCCAAAGATCGTGCGCGAGCAACGCGGTACGTGCCCGTACCGCGGTCCGCTCGCGGGCGGGATCGAGCCCGAAGACGCGCAGCGAGCCGTGGCTCGGCGACAGCAGGCCGACGAGCAGCCGCAATAGCGTCGTCTTACCCGAGCCGTTCGGCCCGGTCAGCAGCAGGGCCTCCCCTTCCCGGAGCTCCAGGTCCACGTGGGCGAGCGCCCAGCGACGGCCGAAGCGGCGCGCCAAGTCGGCGGCCTGGACGACGGGTGTGTCCAGCGGCGGCGAGACGGTCACCGGCGAAGCCTATCCGGTCGGCCGCGGTCCGCTCCGCGGGCGCGCCGTCTTCGCCCTGCGTCACCCTCCCTGGGGCAGTCGGTAGGCCTCACGGCTCGGCCGCAGGGGGCGGATCAGCCAGTGCGGCCGGCGGGTGCCATCCGGAGAGTGAGTCGTGGCGGGGCGCGCCTTGGCCAGCCAGGCCTCGAAGGCGGCGCGCGCTCTGGCGCTATCCACGGTCACGTCGCCGTACCGGTCCCCTGGCTCGGCCTTGCGCACCCGCACCGCCTGATGCCAGCAATGCATCCCCGACACCGGATCGGGGTGCACGGGGAAGGTGAGGTTCTGGTGCACGCCGGCGTCGGTCCACCAGATGCGACCGGTGTCGGGGTCGGAGGAGGCGTACGCGTGCACGCCATTCGTGCGCGAGAGACGCCACTCGTTGCCATCGCGCCGCAGCGCCGCCGTCGCCATCATCTGTCGCTGTCCCTGCTCGTGCAGTTTCCAGCGGCCCATGTGATGACTGCAGGCGACCACTCCGGGACGAACGCCTTCGCTGACCCACGCCTTGACGATGAAGTGGCCGATCTCGGTCTCCACGCGCACCAGGTCGCCGGTCTCGAGGCCGAGCCGCGCCGCGTCCGCCGTGTGCAGCCACAGCGGGTTGCTGTGGGCGATCTCGTCCAGCCACTTGGCGTTGGCGCTGCGGGTGTGGATGTGGACCGGTAGCCGGAAGGTCGAGATCAAGACCATCTGATCCGCCGCCAGAGCGTCCGGATGCACGTGACTGCGCATGTAGGTGGGGATGGCGACCTCTTCCCAGCCCCATCGCGCCAGCGTGGAGGAGTAGAACTCGAGCTTCCCCGAAGGCGTCGGGAAACCGCGCAGCACCTGGCCGTCGACTCGCACGCCGACAGCACGGCGTCCATGGGCGTCAGGATCGGGAGCGCCAACCGGGGCCAGGTTGTTCGCCGGACCCGCCGGCGAGCGGCTGTAGACCCGCCCGAAGCGATCCTCGACGGCATCCTCCAGCTCCGCTGATTCGACCTCCCACTCGAAAAGCCGGCCGACGTCTCGTGCCACCTCGAAGGCGCCGTAGCGGCGCATGTAGGCGAGCGGACTCAGGCCCTCGGCGGCGGCCTTCTCCGGCAGCCCGGGCACCGAGTGCTCGAAGATCCACTCGTAGTACTCGTCCACCCCGAGCCGCTGGCCAGGGTGTTTCTCCGACTCGACGAACGGCCGGATGCCGAGCGCTCCGTCCGGGTCGATTCGCCAGGAGAGCTCGAGCCAGAACTCGTTCTCCTCCCAGACCTCTCCCGGGTTCACATCGCGCGTGTCCGTGATCGTCTCCCCGCGGCGCTGGCGGGCCTCCTTGAGCACCGGCTGGCGGAAGCCGATCCACTGCCCGTCGTACTGCTCGTAGGAGTGGAGGTCGTGGCGCTCGGGGCCGTGACCCATGGGCAGGACGAGATCGGCGAAGTAGGCGGTCTCGCTCCAGGTGGGCGTGAGCGCCACGTGCATCCCGACTTTGGTCTCGTCGCTGAGCATTTCGATCCAGGCGAAGCCGTCGGGATTCGTCCACACCGGGTTGTAGACCCGCGTGAAGTAGGTGTCGAGCTTGCCGCGGCCGGAGTTGACGAGATGAGGCAGCAGAAAGGAGAGCTCGTACATGGCGAGGGGGTATTCCCCGGGAAAGGTGAGCTCGTTCCAGTGCTGGGGGTGGCGCGGCAGGCGGATGGGCCGCGGCACGAATTTGTTCCAGGCGTTGGGGTAAGTGCCCCCGGGGGTGGCGACGGCGCCCAACAGGGCGTTGAGCAGGAACAGCGTGCGCGCCACCTGCCAGCCGCCCTCGTTGCCGGCGGTGGCGCTGCGCCACGTGTGGGTGGAGAGCCGCGTGCCGGCGGTCGCCACCAGCTCGGCCACCTGGCGCAGGGTCTCGGCGTCCACACCCGACTCGGCGGCGGCGACGTCGAAGGTATAGCCCTGGTACTCGGCGGCGAGCAGCAGCTCGAAGGTCTCGAAGCTCGACGGCAAGCCCGGGTGGACCTCGGCCAGGTACTCCTCCCAGTTCCACCAGCGGCGCACGAAGTCGCGGTCGTAGAGGCGGTGCTGGATCAGGTGGTTGGCGATCGCCAGGTGGATGGCCGCCTCGGAGCCCGGCGCCGGCGCCAGCCAGAAGTCGGCCTGGCTGGCGGTGTTCGAGAGCCGGGTATCGAGGACGACGAGCTTGGCCCCGTTCTTCTTGGCCTCGACGATACGCTGGGCGTGGGGGTTGAAGTAATGGCCGCTTTCCAGGTGGGAGCTGACCAGGAAGATCACCTTCGCCCGCGCGTGGTCGGGGCTCGGCCGGTCGATCCCCATCCAGAACTCGTACCCGGCCCGCGCCGAGGCCGAGCAGATGTTGGTGTGCGAGTTGTGGCCGTCGACGCCCCAGGCGGCCAGGATGCGCTCGGTGAAGCCGTCCTCGCCGGGTCGGCCGACGTGGTACATGACCTCGCCGTGACGGTTTTCCTGCAGCGCCTTGCGGATGCGGGCCGCCAGGAGATCGAGCGCCTCGTCCCACGAGATCCGTTCCCACTTGCCGTCTCCGCGCCCACCCGTTCGGCGCAGCGGGTAGAGGATGCGGTCCGGGTCCTGGATCTGGTTCAGGGTAGCCGGCCCCTTGGCGCAGTTCTTCCCCCGCGAGCCGGGGTGCTCTGGGTTGCCCTCGAACTTGCGCACCTCGCCGGTGTCGCGGTCGACGTAGGCCAGGAGGCCGCAGGCCGACTCGCAGTTGAAGCAGGTGGTGGGGGCGAGGAGATAGTGCTTCTCCACCCGCCGCGGCCAGGCACGCGAGTCGAGCTCGACCCAGTCGTCCCAGCGCTCCTTGGGCGGGAAGGCCGCGAGGTCCACCCCGCTCGGGCCGGGGTAGAAGGTCTCACCGCGGGCCTCGACGGCGGTGCGGTGGGCCGGCACTCGCTGGTCGCGTGGGTCGCTCATCGTCCCCGATCGGCCTTTCACGCCAAGGGCACGCTCTGCCCCGCCTGCACGTAGGCGTGCTCGTAGGCGGCCAGCCCGGCCAGCGCAGCCAGCCCGGCCGGCCAACCAACCACCGGCGCGGCAAGGCCGAGCCCCGTCCCCAAGACCCCTACCCAGAACCAGCGGCGATATCGGCCCCACACCATTTCGCGCATCGCGAGCCGGGCGTGCGCCGTGACATGCGTCAACGTGGTCTCACCCGCGACGAGCAACAGGTGCGCGGCGCAGAAACCGGCCAACCACAGATTCAAGTGAGGAACGGCCTCCGGCTCGAGCCACGCGGCGAGCGGTAGCAACGTGGCAGCCCCGGCCAGGAGAGACTGAACGAGTAGGTGGACGGGCAGGAGAGGGCTCTGCCAAAGGTCGCGGGCTTTGGCCTGCGCGAACAGGTAAGCGGTGTAGATCGCGGTTGCCGCTGCCAGCGGCGCTCCGAGCCAGGCGAGCACGAGCAGGGATTCCGCCGAACCGCCCCGTGCCAGCAGGAAGTGCGCGGCGAGCACCGCGCCGTAGCCGGCGATCACGAAGGCCCCTCGCACCAGCCAACTGCGCCACTGCGGGCGGGTGAAGATCATCCAGAAGCGCTCCGGGTGCTCGAGGTCGGCGATCAGCAGGGCGCCGGTCGCCGCCAGGAACAGCCCACCCAGAACGGGGGCGGCCCAGAGCCACAGGGCACCCGCCGCACCGACGCAGCCGGCGAGGAGGGCTAGGAGGGCCATCAGGTAGGCGCCTGCCGCGATGCCCTTGGTCAGGGTGTAGAGGCTCACCCGCCAGTCCCAGGGCGCGCGATGGGGCACGTCGTAGGCGAGGAGGGCCGCCGCCGAGGAGTTGCCCGGCGAGGGGTGGCCGGAAACCACGTGGTCGTCGCCCCGCGTCTGCTCGCTCCACATGAAGAGACCTCCCGCCGGCCGCCGGGCGGCGAGGGGATCGAGCGTGGCCTGGTGGGCGCCGCGATAGAAGAGCTTGGGGAGGGTTTCCTTCTCGGGGCGTCGAACGGTCACCGGCTCGCGGTGGACGATCTGCGCCACTTTCGAGCGCGGGTCGTTGAGATCCCCGACCAGGATCGCTTCCGCGGGGCACACCACGACGCACGCGGGCTCGAGACCCACGTCGAGGCGCTGCGCGCAGAAGTTGCACTTCTCCGCCGAGTGGTCCTCGGGGTTGATGAAGATGGCGTCGTAGGGACAGGCGGCGATGCAGGCCTTGCAGCCGATGCAGATCGACTTGTCGAAGTCGACGATCCCGTCCGGCCGCCGGTACATCGCCGAGGTCGGGCAGGCGTGCGTGCAGGGTGCGTCGTCGCACTGGTTGCAGCGCGTGACCTGGAAATGGCGCCGCGTCAGCGGGAAGGCACCCACCTCGACGTACTTCACGTAGGTGCGAGTGACCCCGAGCGGCACCTCGTTCTCCGACTTGCACGCCGTCGTGCAGGCGTGACAGCCGATGCAGGCCTCGTGGTCGATGACCTTGGCCCACTTCGGCGGCGGGCTGGGCTGCGCCAGCGGCTCGGCCATGGACGCGCTCGGAAGCGCCGCCGATTATAGGCGGGCCGCGAGTACTAGATTGTCGATCCCGAGGCCCGGGCGTTCGGGCACTCGGGCCTAGTAGACCTAGCGGGCCGCGACGCCGGCGGCACGGGCTTCCACCGGGACCGGAGTCAGCCACTCGGCGTACTCGGGGCGCTCGCCCCGCACCGCCTGGAAGAAGCGCTCCTGGATGGCGCGGGTGATCGGGCCGGGTTTGCCGTCGCCGATCGGGCGGTCGTCGACGTCGCGCACCGGCGTTACCTCGACGGCCGTGCCGCACATGAACACCTCGTCGGCGACGTAGAGCTCGTCCCGCGTGATGATGCTCTCGCGGGTCTCGTAGCCGAGGTCGGCAGCGATCCTGAGCACGCAGTCGCGAGTGATGCCCTCGAGGACGCTCGTCCCCATCGGCGTTTTCACGATGCCGCGCCGCACCAGGAACAGGTTCTGACCGCTGCACTCGGCGACGTAGCCGTTGGTGTCGAGCAGGATCGCCTCGTCGTAGCCCAAGCCCGCGACCTCGCGCTTGGCGAGCACCGAGTTCACGTAGTTGCCCGAGATCTTCGCCCGGGTCATCGTCGAGTTGGGGAACGGCCGCACGTAGCTCGAGATCCGGCAGCGCACGCCGCGCGTCAGACCCTCCTCGCCCAAGTAGGCGCCCCACAGCCAGGTCATGATCGCGATCCGCACCCGATTGTCGCGCGGGTAGATGCCCATGGTGCCTTCGTCGAGGAAGGCCAGGGGCCGGATGTAGCAGGACGGCGCGCCGTTGGCGACGACCAGGTCTAGGGTCGCTTGGCGCAGGGTGTCGAAGTCGTACGGCAGCTCGAGGTCGCAGATGCGCGCCGAGCCGAATAGGCGCTCCAGGTGCTCGTCGAGGCGGAAGATGGCCGACCCGCCGTCGGTCTGCTCGTAGGCGCGGATGCCCTCGAAGACGCCGACGCCGTAGTGCAGCGTGTGGGTGAGGACGTGGACCTGGGCCTCTTCCGTCGGGATGAGTCGGCCGTCCATCCAGACGAAGGGGTGTCGGGAGCTTGCCGTCATCGAGAGCCCTCCGTGGCGGTGTCCGGGGCGAGAGGCAGCGGACCGATCCGAGCGTCCTGACGTCTCGAGGACGTAGTCTACCGCAGCCCGCGCGCAAGGACCCGGCGCTCTTGCTAAGCTGACCCGCGGTCGAGCGGGACGGGGAGGGTTTGATGGCGACGCGGGGCGTCCTTCTGGCGGTAAGCGCGAGCTTGCTCGCGGCGCTGCCCCTCGTCGCCCAGCCGTGGTCGGGCGCGGCCGGTGTCGAAGTGCGCGCCACGGGCGACTCCGGACCCATCGCCGGCGCGCGGGTCACCCTCTCCTATCGCGACCGGGCGCTGCCACAGGATCCGCCGCCGGTGGCGACCGACGCCGACGGCCGCGCCGTCATCCTCGGGATCACCACGGGCACCTGGCAAGTGGAGATCGCCCACCCGGACTACATGAGCTACGTCGCCGTCGTGCTGCTCGGCGCCGATGGCAAGCCCGAGGTGAGCGCATCGTTCCTCGAAGCGACGGAGACCTCGATCGAGGCCATGAAGGTGCGCTTCGGGCGAGCCCGCGGACCGGCGAGCCCCTTCCTGGCCGCCACGGCGCCGCAACCCGCACCGACAGCGCCGACGGTCCCGGCCGAGCCCGCGCGACTGCTCGCCCCGCCGCCTCCGTCAGCCTCTCCACCGGCGCCGCTGGTAGAGCCGATCGCTCCGGCGCCACCGCCGGCCCCGGAGCCCGCACCGCTCACCGGCGCCTCCTCGCCCCGACCGCCTGCGCCGCCTCTACCCCCTGAAAAGGTCGCGCCGCCTGAGACGCCGCCCGCGAGCCCGGCCCCTCCCGAGCCCTCACCCTCACCCAGCCCGACGGCGCCGGTGCCACCCGCGCCCCCGGAACTCGCCCCGACGCCCGAGACGCTCCCGACACCCGCGGTGGTCGCACCGCCGGCTCCCGCGCCGCCGCTGCCGCCACAACCCGACTTGCCCCCACCCTCTCCGCCGCCTGTCTCGTCAGCACCTTCAGCTCCACCGACCCCGCCTCCCGTGCCGGCCGCGCCTTCGGTCCCGGCGCTACCCTTGCGCTCCTACTCGAACCGCACCTGCTTCGAGTGCAAGCCCGGCGAATGGGCCGCGACGGCCACCGCCGCCGCCGCCCCCGCCGGCCCGGGCTGCGCCACCGAGCGCCTGGACGGGCTCGCCCCGGCCCTGCGCCGCCTGGCGGACGCCGACGAGATCGAGCTCGCCTCCTGGGCGGGCTCGCTCGCCGAGGTCGGAGCCGTGGCGCCGGCGGCGATGGCGAGCGAGGTCGGCGCCGCGGTCGGCGAAGGGTCGCCCCACTGCGTCGTCGCCGGCGTCGTGCTGCCGGTGGGCTCCCGCTTCTCCGGCTTCCAGTACGAGGTCGCCGGCGAGTCGGGTCTTGCCGCATGCCTGCCCGATCGGGAGTGTGACGGTGGCGCTGGACGCTGGCTTGGGCCGCCGCGACTCGAACGGGGCCCGAACGCCACCGTCGTCTACGGGCTGTTCGAGAACCTCACGAGCGCGCCGGCGACCGGCTACCTCACCGTGTTCTTCGCGCCGCCGACCGCGAGCTGGCAACCGAGCGAGAACTGACCGGCCGCCGTCGAGCGCGCGCCCGGCTCGCGTCGACCGGGCGAACGACCGCGTTCCCGAGTAGTGCGACGGCCGGCGTCCGGGCCATGGATACAATGGACCTCGTGCCCGGTCCGGAGACCACCTCCTTGACGCTGCGGGTCAACGGCCAGTCCTACCCGGTCGTCTTCCCCACCCATCACACCCTGCTCGAGGTGCTGCGCGAGGAGTGCGGGCTCACCGGCACGAAGCACGGCTGCGAGCTCGGTGAGTGCGGCACCTGCGCGGTGCTGGTGGAAGGCCGTCCCGTGCTCTCCTGCCTGACGCTGGCGGCGGAGATGGAGGGGCGTCGGATCGAGACCGTCGAGGGTCTCCAGCAAGGCAACACTCTCCACCCGCTCCAAGCCGCCTTCGCCGACCTCGGTGCCGCGCAGTGCGGCTACTGCACGCCGGGCATCCTGATGACCGCCAAGGCGCTGCTGGCCGAGAACGCGGCGCCCAGCGAGCGCGAGATCGCCGAGGCCCTGGCCGGCAACCTGTGCCGCTGCACGGGGTACCACAAGATCGTCCAGGCGGTCGTCTGGGCGGCGGCGATCCTGCGCGGCGATGCCGCCCCGCCACCCCGTGAGGTGTTCTACGGCGCGCCGCCGCCGGGCGAGGCAGCGACGTGAGTCGATCCCGTGGGTTACCCGATGGTCACCAATTGGTAACCAGCTGGTTGCCATCTGGTTACCGTCTGGTCACCAGGCGCTGAACCGCCATGGCCGAGCCGATCCACCAGCCCGAGGCGGCTCCGCCGCCGGTGCGCGAGCCACGCAACCTGGTCGGCAAACCGTTCCGCCGGGTCGACGGCCGGGCGAAGGTCACCGGCGTCACCCGCTTCGCCGACGACCTGGTCTTCCCGCGCATGGCCTACCTGCGGCTCGTGCGCTCGCCCCTGCCGCACGCTCGCATTCGGGGCATCGATTTCTCCATCGCCGAGCGCGTGCCCGGGGTGCTCGGCTTCCTGACCGGCGCCGACCTGCCCATCCCCTTCGGCATCCTGCCCGTGTCGCAGGACGAGCACGCCCTCTGCCCCGAGGTCGTACGGTTCGTCGGTGATCCCGTGGCGGCCGTGGCGGCGACTAGCGAGGACGCGGCATGGGAGGCCGCGTTCGCGGTGAAGGTCGACTACGAGCCCTTGGCGACGATCGACAGTGTCGAGACGGCCCTCGACACGCCGGAGCCGCGGCTGCACGAGTACGGCGAAGGGGGCAACATCCACAAGAAGGTCTCGCTGGCCTTCGGCGACGTCGAGCGCGCCTTCGCCGACGCCGACCTCGTCCTCGAAGACACCGCCTTCTACCAGGGCAGCACGCACCTGCCCATGGAGCAGCACGCCGCGGTCGCCGTGCCCGAGGACGACGACCGGGTCACCGTCTACTCCTCTACCCAGACGCCTCACTACGTGCACCGGGCGTTGGAGAAGGTGCTCGAGTTGCCGGCCTCGCGCATCCGCGTCATCGCCTGCTCGAACGGCGGCGGCTTCGGCGGCAAGAGCGATCCCTTCAGCCACGAGATCGTCGTCGCCAAGATGGCCCTGAAGTTGGGCCGGCCGGTCAAGGTGACCCTCGACCGCGAGGAGGTCTTCTACTGCCACCGCGGCCGCCATCCGGTGCTCATGGAGCTGAAGACGGGCTTCGCCAAGGACGGTCGGATCCTCGGTCAGCATCTCAAGACCCTCCTCGACGGCGGCGCCTACGGCAGCTACGGCGTCGCCTCCACCTACTACACCGGCGCGCTGCAGACGGTGACCTACCGGATGGACCGCTACCGCTTCCGCGGCTGCCGCACCTTCACCAACAAGCCGCCCTGCGGCCCCAAGCGCGGGCACGGCACGCCGCAGCCGCGCTTCGCGCAGGAGGTGCAGCTCGACAAGATCGCCGTCGCGCTCGGCAAGAGCCCGGCCGACC
>CAYXXN010000103.1:0-11043 GCA_964469055.1 uncultured Thermoanaerobaculia bacterium | reverse complement strand
TACGCTTCGCCCCGCTCGCACCCACTGACCGAGCTGGCGGTCTTCGGTGTGGGGCCCGACCGGCTGGCGGCGCAGCTCGAGCGGCTGGTGGCCACCGGCGTGCCGCCGGAGGCCCTGGCCCGCGACCCCTTCACGGCGCCGGGCATCGCCGTTCTCTGCGACCGGCTGGGGGCCGCGCTCGAGCGCCTCGAGGCCGCCGGCGGCGAGCGGCTGGCCGCCGTCCGCTCGGGGAACAAGGCGGCTGCCGTGCTCGCCGCTTGGCGCCAGACGACGGCCCGCCTGCGCCCGTGGCGGCCCACCGACCTGCTCAACCTCGAGCGCTGGCTCGCCGAGCTAGGCCGGCTCTGGGAGGGCAGCCCGCTCAAGGCACTCACCACCTGGTCCCGAGGGTCGGCGGAGAGCGCCTTCAGCAAGGGCGAGCTGGAGGCGCTCGGCGAGGCGGCTCCCGCCGTGCAGGAGGCCGCACGCGTGCTGCGCCGCTTGTTGGAGCACCTGGCGACGCTGGCGCCCCGCCGCCTCGACACGGCGCGCCGTGCCCTCGCTCCCCTGCTCGCCGAGACGGTGGCCCTCTGCCGCGGGCGCGGCATCCTGACCTTCGCCGCCCTGCTGCGCGGGGCGCGTGACCTCCTGGCGGATCACCCCGAGGTGGCGGCGCGCGAGAGCTCCCGCATCCGGCAGCTCCTGGTCGACGAGTTCCAGGACACCGATCCCCTGCAGTGCGACCTGGTCAGGAGCCTCGCCTTCGGCCCGGGCGCGCGGCCGGGACTCTTCCTGGTCGGCGACCCCAAGCAGTCGATCTACGGCTGGCGCGACGCCGACCTGGCGGTGTTCGAGCGCTTCCGCGTCGAGATCCTCGCCGCCGGCGGCGTCGAGTGCGAGCTCGCCGTCAACTTCCGCTCGCAGCCGGAGGTCCTGGCGGAGGTGGACCGCAGCGTCGAGCCGGTGATGGTCCCCGAGGCGGAACTGCAACCGCCCTACCGGCCGCTGGCCGTCGGCGCCGACCCGCTGCCCCCGCGGCACGGGGCCGGGCGGGCGGCCGTAGAGCACTGGATCTCGTGGGACTTCTCCGCCGATCCACCCGCGGCGACCCGCGCCGAGCGCGCCGCCGAGATCGAGGCCGAGGCGATCGCCGCCGACCTCGCGCTCCTGCACGACGAGGGGGAAGGTGTCGCGTGGAGCGGCATGTGCCTGCTGCTGCGCAGCTTCACCTGGGTCGACCGCTACCTCGACGCCCTCCGCGCCGCCGAGGTCCCCTTCGTCGTCACCCGCGACAAGCTCTACTACCGCCGCCGTGAGGTCATCGAGGCCGCTTCCCTGGTGCGAGCCGTCGTCGACCCGCTCGACACCCTCGCCCTGGCCACCGTGCTGCGCTCGGCGGTGGCGGGGGTGCCGGACGCCGCGCTGCTGCCGCTCTGGAGGCGCGGTCTGCCGCGGCTCGCCGCCCGGCTGCGCCACGGGGAGAGCCCGGCTCTCGAGGCCATCCACCGACTCATCGAGGAGGTCGCCGGGAGCCTCCCCCACGGCGTCCCCGGTCTCGAGCGGATCCCGGGCTGGCCGCGGACGGCGGCGGACGCCTTCACGGCATTGGCCGAGCTGCGCGACGCCTTCTCTCGCCTGCCGGCGGACCGCTTCATCGAGACACTCCGCCAGCGCACGCTCTACGAGGCGAGCCAGGCCGCCTGCTACCAGGGCAAGTTCCGTCTCGCCAACCTCGACCGCCTCTTCCGTCGCGTCGAGACCGCCTTGGCCGAGCGCGGCCACGACATGGCCGCCATCGTGCGCACCCTGCGCCGCACCCTGAAGGAGGCCCCCGACGCTCCCCAGGCACTCCCCAAGGACGCCGGTGAGGACGTCGTCCAGGTGCTGACCATCCACAAGGCCAAGGGCCTCGAGTTTCGCCACGTCTACCTCGCCGGCCTGCACGGCGAAGGCGGCCGCGACGCCGAGGTGCTCTTCGACCCCAGCCGTCCCGAGGAGTACGAGCTCTTCGATTGGTGGACCCCGGGCTTCGACGCCGTCGCCAGCCGGCGGCGGCGCCTGGAGGCGGCCGAGCGGGTGCGCACCCTCTACGTCGCCCTGACACGCGCCCAGGAGCGCCTCGTGCTCGCCGGCTGTTGGCCGGCGAGCCAGGAGCCCGGCGCCCTACCGCGCGCCAAGAGCCACCTCGATCTGCTGCTGCACCGGCGCGAGCTGCCGCCTTCGCTCACCGCGCTCGCCGAGGAGTGCCGGCAGGCCGGCCGGGAGGCCGTCGACGTCGGCGGAGCGCGCTGGCGCTTCCTCGGCCTCGCCCCATCGGCACCCGCGTCACGGCGGCGCCGCGCTCCGGCGCTGCCCTTCACCCTCGACGACATCGTGGCCGGCGAGCGCCGCCTCGCCGCCTGTCGGGCCGCGGCCAACGCGCGGCAGGCGCTGCCCACCTCGCGGCCGGCCTCGGCCGAGGCGGCGGCCGGCCTCGCCTCGCTCGCCGCGGCGCGCGGCGAAGAAGACGACTTGCCCCGCCACGGCTCGCGCGAGGTCGCCCTGCTGGTGGGCAGCGCCGTCCATCGCCTGCTCGAAACCTGGGATCTCGCCGCCGAGCCCGAGCGCGAGCTCGCCCGTCAGCGGGCCTGGATCGGACCCTGGCTCGCCGCTCGCGCCGCTCAAGTGGAGCCGGCGCAGCGCCGCGCCGACTCCCTCCTCGACCGCCTCGGTCGCGGCGAGCTGCTGCGCCGGTTCGCCTCCCTCGGAGCGCGGATCGTGGCGCGCGAGCTGCCGGTGCTGCTGCCACCCGACGAGGGCTGCGTCGGCTTCGTCGCCGGCGCCATCGATCTCGTCTACCGCGAGCCGGACGGCCGCCTGGTCATCGTCGACTTCAAGACCGACGAGGTCGAGGACGAGGCGGAGCTCGCCGCCCGCGCCGCCGTCTACGCCGCGCAGGAAGCGGTCTACGCCCGCGCCCTCCGCGAGGCGCTCGCCCTGCCGGCGCCGCCGCGCGGCGAGCTCTGGTTCCTCTGGCCCGACCGCGTGTGGCCGCTGGGGGCACCGTGATGCGCGCCGCCGATCTCGCGACACCCGCCCTGCTACTCGACCTCGACCGCTTGGAAGCCAACCTGGTGGCCATGGCGGAACGCTGTCGCCGGCTGGGCGTGCGCCTGCGGCCGCACGTCAAGACCCACAAGTGCGTCGAGATCGCGCGGCGGCAGCGCGAGCTGGGCGCCGTCGGGCTGACCGTCTCGACGCTCGAGGAGGCGGCGGCGTTCGAGGCCGCGGGGTTCCAGGACCTGACCTGGGCGCTTCCCGTTCCGCTCTCTCGTCTCGCCGAGGCCCGCACCTTGGCGGCGCGAGTCACGCTGCGCCTCCTCGTCGACACGTCGGAGGCCGTCGACGCCCTCGAGGCCGCCGGCTTCCCTTTCCACGTCTTCCTCAAGGTGGACTGCGGGTATCACCGCTCAGGCGTCGACCCCGCGCGACCGGAGGCCCTAGAGCTCGCTCGACGGCTCGCGCGGTCGCGGCGCCTGCGCTTCGCCGGCCTGCTCACTCACTCCGGGCACGCCTACCGGGCGCGCGGCCGCGCCGAGCTCGCCGCCGTCGCCGAGCAGGAGCGCAGCGTCATGGCGAGCTTCGCCGAGCGACTGCGGGGCGAGGGGCTGCCGGTGCCCGAAGTCTCGGTAGGCTCGACGCCAGCCCTGTCGGCGGCCACCCACCTCGACGGTGTGACCGAGGCTAGGCCCGGCAACTACGTCTTCTACGACCGCATGCAGGTCGGGCTCGGCGCTTGCCGGGTCGAGGACTGCGCGCTGACCGTCCTGGCCAGCGTCGTCTCCTCGCCTCCGGGGGCCGACCACAGCGTCGTCGACGCCGGCGCGCTCGCCCTCTCGAAGGACCCCGGTCTCCCGTTCGCCGAGCCGCCCTCCTTGGGCGAGGTGTTCGCCGACGTCGAGGGCGGCCCGCTCGCGCCCGACCTCCGCCTCGTCTCGCTCTCGCAAGAGCACGGCGTGCTCTCCGGGCGCCGCCGGCTGGGGGAGCGGCTGCGCATCCTCCCCAACCATTCCTGTCTCGCCGCGGCCTGCTTCGACCGCTACCACGTAGTGAAGGGTGGCGAGGTCGTCGACGTCTGGTCGATCCACCGGCAGCGCTGAGAGGCGATCAGTGGTCACCGTTTGGTCACCATCTGGTTACCAATTGGTTACCATATGGTGACCAACCAGTAGAAATCCTACCGGCCGGTGGACCCTACCGGATCAGTCCAGGTAGCCCAGCGCGCGCAGGGCGGCCACGTCCTCGGCCTCGAGAGAGGCCGGCGGCAGGGTGTCCGCAAGGGCCAGGCCCTCTCGCACGCGCTCGAGCCAGCCCGCCAGCTCAGCGCTCGGAGAGGACCGCCCTTCGACGAGCGAGCCGGTCTCGCTGGGGTCCCGCGCCAGGTCGAAGAGCGAGCGCCGCTCGCCTTCGAGCCGCAAGGTCTCTTTGCGGCCGGCGCTCAAGAGCCCGACCTCGAGGAGCCCCACGCGACGCACACGCTCCGGCGCGTCGCGGTCGAGCACCGCCCCGCGATGGGTCTGGTAGTAAGTGGTCCGTTCGGCCGGCGGAGCCTCGCTGCCCAGCAGGACGGGCGACCAATCGAAGCCGACGAACGAGTCCGGCGCAGGCAGACCGACCAGTCCCAGGAGGGTCGGCGCCAGGTCGAGGATGGTGGCCGGGGACGCGAGGCTACGGGCAGGGACCCGACCCGGCCAGGCCAAGCCCATGGGAATGCGCAGGCCGGGCTCGAAGAGCTCACGGCCGTGCCCCCACTCGCCGTGCTCGCCGAGGCTCTCCCCGTGATCCGAGACGAAGACGACGATCCAGCGGCCGCCAGCGACCCGGCGCCGCACCTCGTCGAGCAGGCGGCCGAGGTAGTGGTCGACGAACGCCACCTCGCTGTCGTAGCGATCGACGGCGGCGTGCGGACCGCCGGCGGTGAGCCCGAGCTGGGCGGCGAACTCAGCCTGGAAGGCATACGGCGCGTGCGGCTCGACGTAGTGCACCCAGAGGAACAACGGCCGCCGCTCGGGCTGCTGCAGGCGCTCCTCGAGCCAGGCCAGGGCGGGGGCGTTCAAGTCCTCGGCCGTCGCCTCGCCCCGTACCAGCCCCAGCCACCGCCGGCGCTCGAGCACCTCGTCGTAGAGGCCGAAATGCTCGGCCATTCCCACCAGCTTGTCGCGCAGCGTCCAGCTGCCGACGAAGGCCGCGGTCTCGTAGCCGCGCCGCGCCAGCACCTTGGGCAGCGACGGCAGGTCGGCGCGCATGCGCAGGCCGTTGCGCGTCGCTGCGTGGTCGTGCGGATGGAGCGAGGTGATCATCGAGACCAGGGCCGGCGCGGTCAGCGGCTCGACGGTGCGGGCTTCGGTGAAGCGCGCGCCCTCGGCCAGCAGCGCGTCGATGCGGGGTGAGGTGGCACGCGCGCAGCCGTAGGCTCCGAGGCGGTCGGCGCGCAGCGTGTCGACGGAGAGGAGCAGGATGTCCGGCAGGTCGCCGGCGCCGGCCGGCACCGCGCCCAGGCCGCAGGCGAGACCCACGGCGGCGAGGCGTCGGCCCATCGGCCGCCGAATCTAGCAAAGGCCGGCCGCCGATTGACGGGTAAGATCGTCTCGCGTGACTGCGCGCTCCCGTCCCTTCATGCCGACGCGCCTCGACGATCCCTGCCCCTGCGGCTCGCGCCAGCGCTACCGCAGCTGCTGCCGGCCGTTGGAGTTGCGCCTGCGCCGGATCGCGGCCGCCACCCCCGAGTGGCAGGTGGATCTCGTGCCTCTGGGCGTTGAGCTGAGCGACCTTCCGGAGGCCAGGCCCGGTGCCATCTTGGTCACCGCCGGCGACCAACCTCTCGAAGTCGAGGTCGTCCACTACTGCCCCACTGACGCCGCCGAGGCCGGCGAGGAGCTGGCCGACGCGCTCGACCGGCTCGGGCGTCGCCTGCGGACCTTTCCCGCCCGCCTGTTCGTCCGCCGCCGCGCCATCGCGCGGTGGCTGGCCCGCGGCCTCGCCGACCGGGAGCGCTTGGCGAGCATCGAGGTGCGCCCGCTGGCCGAGCTCGACGTGCTGGCGGCCGACTTGCGGGCCTCGCTCGGGAGAGGATCCGCGCCCTCGGAGGAGCGCGCGGCGGAGGTCGAGCCAGAGCCCGAGGAGGAGGAGGAGCCGCTGGCCGCCCCCCGCGCGGCGTGGCCGGAGACCTGGGCCGGCTGGGGGTTGGCAGCGGAGCGCTGCGCCGAGTTGCACCGCCAGGCAGCCGCCTTCTACCGCGCCGCCCCTTGGAGCTGCCTGCGCGAGGACCAGATCCTGGAGGCGGAGGGGCCTTCGGGACAGACTTGGGCGGTCGGGCTCCTGGGCAAAGGCGTGCGCGGCATCGGCCTCTTCGGGGCGCCCCGCGGTGCCACCGTCGGCGGCGTCGTCCTCTACCTGCTCTTCTCCGATGGGTCGGCCCTCCCGCGGCCGATGCGCAAGGAAGTGAGCGCCGCGGGCTGGGAAGTCGTCGACCCGACCGCGTACCCGATGCTGTGGACGAGCCACCCGCCACCGGAGGGGTTCACGACAGCGGACGCCGGCGACCTCACGGCGCTGCTGGTCGCCATCCCGGCCCTGGTGGCGCGACACGGAGCGCGGCTGGAGCGGGAAGAGCCCATCCGCAGCTTCACCCACAAGCCCTCCGGCGCCCGGCTCCGCTACCGGCCACGGGCGCCGCGCTGACCACAGGGCTGCTAGGCTTGCGCGTCCCCGCGCGGGCCCCTGTGCGCAAGGAGATCTAGATGCGTCGCGGCGCTTGCCTCCTCGCCCTCTGCCTGGCCGTCGCCGCACGTGCGGCGAGCGGCGCTCCCGAGGCGCCGGCCGAAGAGCCCGAGTCGATCCCCGCCGCCCCGCCGCGCGCCGAGGGCCAGGGGCCCTACAGCCAGCTCATCCTCCGGGGCGCCACCCTGATCGACGGCACCGGGGCGCCCGCCCGCGGGCCGGTGGACATCGTGATCGAGGGCAACCGCATCGCCGACGTTGTCGGCGTCGGCGCGCCCGGCATCGCCATCGACCCCGAGGAGCGTCCCGAGCTCGCCGCCGGGGGCCAGGAGCTCGACCTCACGGGGAAGTACGTGCTGCCTGGGCTCATCGACATGCACGGGCACATCGGCGGCGTCGAGCAGGGCACGCCCGCCGAGTACGTCTTCAAGCTCTGGCTCGGGCACGGCATCACCACGGTGCGCGATCCGGGCTGCGGCAACGGCCTCGACTTCTGCCTCGAGCACAAGGCCCGGAGCGAGCGCAACGAGATCACGGCGCCCCGCATCGAGGCCTACCTGACCTTCGGCGAAGACCGCGAGGAGCCCTTCACCGACCCCGAGGAGGCGCGCGCATGGGTGCGCGACCTCGCCCGCCGGGGAGGCGACGGCATCAAATTCTTCGGCCACCGTCCCGACATCATGGAGGCCGCCGTGCGCGAGGCCGCGGCGCGGGGTCTGCGCACGGCCTGTCACCACGCGCAGCTCTCCGTGGCGCGCTTGGACGTGCTCGACAGCGCCCGCTGGGGCTTGACCACGATGGAGCACTGGTATGGGCTGCCCGAGGCCTTGTTCGTCGACCGCACGGTGCAGGACTATCCCCTCGCCTACAACTACAACGACGAGCAACACCGCTTCGCTGAGGCCGGCCGGCTCTGGCGGCAGGCGGCGGCGCCCGGGAGCGCGCGCTGGAACGAGGTGATCGACGAGCTCCTGGCGCTCGACTTCACGCTCGACCCGACGCTCACCATCTACGCCGCCAGCCGCGACCTCATGCGGGCGCGCCGCGACGAGTGGCACGACGAGTACACCCTCCCCTCGCTCTGGCAGTTCTTCCAGCCGAATCGCGACTCCCACGGCTCGTACTGGCTCGCCTGGACGACCGCCGACGAGATCGCCTGGCGGGAGAACTACCGCCTGTGGATGGCGTTCCTCGAGGACTACAAGAACCGCGGCGGTCGAGTCACCACGGGCTCGGACGCCGGCTACATCTTCAAGCTCTACGGCTTCGGGCTGATCGGCGAGCTCGAGCTGCTGCAGGAGGCCGGCTTCCACCCGCTGGAGGTAGTGCGCGCGGCTACGCTCTCCGGTGCCGAAGCCCTGGGCCTCGCCCATTTGATCGGCTCCGTCGAGCCCGGCAAGCTCGCCGACCTCCTCATCGTCGACGAGAACCCGTTGACCGACTTCAAGGTGCTCTACGGCACCGGCGCCATTCGGGTGAACGGCGAGAACCAGGTGGTCAGGGTGGGCGGCGTGGGCACCACGATCAAGGACGGCATCGTCTACGACGCCAAGGAGCTCCTGGCCGACGTGCGGGAGATGGTGCGGGCGGCGAAGACCGAGGCGGGAGTGACGGAGCTGCTCCAGCCGGGAATCCGGCGGGAAGCCAACCCCTAGGGGAGGCATGCGAGAGTGAAGGCCACGAGCTTCGAGGCCCTCGTCGAGGCGCTGCGCGCAGCCGAGGTTCGCTATCTCGTCGCGGGGGGACTAGCCGTCGTCGCGCACGGGTATCTGCGCTTCACCAAGGACGTGGACCTCGTGATCGAGCTGGGGCAGGATAACGTCGTGCGCGCCCTCGAGGCCCTCGCCGCGTTGGGCTATCGGCCCCATGTCCCCGTCGATCCGCGGGGCTTTGCCGATCCCCGCGAGCGGGAGCGATGGATCGCCGAGAAGGGCCTCGTGGTCCTCAATTTCTACAGCGACCTGCACCGCGAGACGCCAGTGGACGTCTTCGTCGCGGAACCGTTTCCCTTCGACGAGGAATACGAAGCGGCACTCGCCAAGGAGCTCCAACCCGGGCTGCCCGTCCGCTTCGTGCGCCGGGCGACCCTGATCCACATGAAGCGCCGCGCTGGCCGCGCGCAGGACCTGGCGGATGCCGAGCAACTCGAGCTGCGGCAAGGCGAGCCATGAAGAGCCAGGAGCCGACCGTCGCGACGCCCGATTGGGAGAGTGGCCGTCGCGAACAGCTGCGGCGGTGGGCGGCACTGCCGCTCCGCAACCAGCTCCAAGCGCTCGAGGAGATGGCGGAACTGGCCGAACGAATTCAGAAGGCGCCGACGGCGCGGGCGACTGGCGAAGGGAAGACCGAGTCGCCGGGCGGGCGCGGCGCCTAGGGCTTCCGCGGATCGCCTTCGGCGACGACCTTCTCCGTCTGCGTGGCGCGGTAGCGCTGCAGGGCGGCGTCGATCGCCGGGTCGTGGCGGGCCAGGATGGCGGCCGCGAAGAGGGCCGCGTTGACCGCCCCCGCCCGGCCCACCGCGAAGGTCGCGACCGGCACCCCGGCCGGCATCTGCACGGTCGAGAGCAGCGAGTCGAGCCCGGAGAGCTTGGACTCCATGGGGACGCCGAGGACGGGCAGACGGGTGTGGGCCGCGACGACGCCGGCCAGGTGCGCGGCGCCGCCCGCGGCGGCGACGACCACCTCGAAGCCCTGCGCCTCGCCCTCGCGCAGCCAGGTCGTCAGCGCCTCCGGGCTGCGGTGCGCCGAGAGCACGCGCACGTCGTGCGGCACGCCCAGGACATCGAGGGTCGTCGAGGCGTGCTCCATCGTCGCCCAGTCCGATCGCGAGCCCATGACGACGCCCACCAGCTTCTTCATGGCGGCGGAATGTAGCAGATCGGTTTCGGCAGCCCGTCCGCGCGCCGTGGCTAGGGGACCGTCTGGTCCCAGGCGTCCGTGTCGCCGGTCTCGAAGCCGTCGGCGAAGAGCTGGCTCGCCGCCAGCGGCAGGGGCCACGCCCAGGCGCCACGCGACCGCGTGAAGACGGCGAGAGTGGTGAAGCCGCGGTCGATCGCCATGTCCCAGATCATCACGCTGGGGAGGCCCTGGTGTTTCTGCCAAAGGGGCGAGGCGACCGTGACGTCGTCGGTGAAGTACAGCCCCCAGTCGGTGCCGGCGAAGACCTGCTGCGGCAGGTGCGGGTTGACGGCGATCGAGTCCACGGGGATGTTCGGCAGGTTGCCGCTCTTGTCCTCCCATGTGAAGCCGGCGCAGCCCGGGGTGCAGACCACGCGGTACACGTGACCTGGGGTCGAGGGGGTGTTCTCCGTGAAGCCGCCCACCGCGGCGTAGCCGATGGTCGGCGTCTCGGGGTCGGTCGCCACGTCGAGGATCGGCCGATTGGGGAGGATGGCGTTGCCGCCTGTCACATCGACCCAGGTGGCGCTGTTCGCCACCCCCAAGCCGAGGTCGAAGCCATAGGCCACGTTGCCGTCGTTGGTGCCGACGATGGCGACCGAAGGATCGGACACCGCGTGCGCCAGTTGGTTGATGAAGGAGCGATCGCCCAACACGCCCTTGGTCAGATCCGGGCTGTTGACGTACCAGCTGCTCGCCGGCACGGCGCCCTGGATCGTCTCCCAGACCCGGTGGGTGCCGGCGATCATGCGCTCGCACCCGGAGGGCGGGCAGTCGTAGCGGTAGAGCTCGTAGGGCATGAGGAAGCTCAGGCGGTCGGCGCCCCACGCCCCCTCCGCGTTGACGTGGTTGCCGAACGGCCCGGTGGTCGACACTCGGAGCTCCCCGTTCTGGAACTCCTGGTACCAGCGCAGCTCGAGGACCGGCTCGATGCGGGCGTAGACACCATCGCCGCCGAGGGTCTCCACCCACGCCGCCGGCCCGGGAGTGCCGTTCCACACGAACACCGAGGAGCCGTTGTCCTGGGCGCCGCCGTTGATGGCGGCGTTCCCCGAGATGGCGAAGTCGGCGGTGATGTCACCGGAGTAGAACTCGATCGTCGAGAGCGAGGCGTTGAGATCGATGAACGTCACGGCGTCGGGGTCGAAGGCGTCGGCGTTGTCCGTGTAGTAGACACCGCCGTCCGAGCCGACGAGCAGTTGGCCGGCGTCGCCGCCGACGAAGGCCCGAGCGTGATGATCGACGTGCACCTCGCCGCCGGCGTAGCCGCAAGTGAGGTCGACGAAGGTCTGGCCGCCGTTCGTCGAGCGGAAGAGGTCCACCGTGCTGATGAAAACGTCGTTGGGATCGTTAGGCGAGACGGTCACGCCCTGGTTGTACCAGTTCTGCGGCCAGTCGCCGAAGCAC
>CAYXXN010000102.1:0-11062 GCA_964469055.1 uncultured Thermoanaerobaculia bacterium | reverse complement strand
CGAGCCCTCGAGTTCTCTCCGCAGAAAGCAGAGGTCAAGGACTTGATCGCCGCCTTGCCCGGTCAAGGCTAGCACGTCGACGAGGCCACTGATCTGCTCGCCTCGTACGTTCTCGAACACCCCGAAGACATGCAAGGACGCATGTTGCTGGCAGTCCTCTACTTGAACCAGCGGCGTTCGTCCGAGGCGATCGTGGAACTGCAGGCCGTCGTTGCCCAAGATTCGCGGTTCCCGAGTGCCCAGAATTTGCTCGGGACCGCCCTCTATGCCACCGATCGCCTTGCGGACGCTCGCTCGGCATTCGAGGCGGCTCTCGCCCAGGACCCCACGGACGGTGCCGCCGCGATCGGGCTGGGTCGGCTCTACGCCAGTCAAGGAAAGTACCCCGAGGCGATTGAACTGCTCGAGCGCGCCAAGGAACTCACCAAAGAGGCGTTCCCGGACCAGGAAATGCTCGACTACTTACACAAGCAGGTGGCTAACACTCCCCCCTAGGCCATCAACCTGAGCGCGAGGACAGACTGTCCCGGCGCGCTTCCGACCCCGGCCGGCCGTCCCAGGCGCCGGGCTAGAATCCGCGCCGGTGTCCCTCGACCGCTCGCTCCTCTCTCGCGGCCCGCTCGACGACGACCTGAAGGTCGAAGCGTCGCTTAGACCGCGCTCGCTCGCCGAGTACGTCGGCCAGGAGCGCGTCGTCGAGAAGTTGCGCCTCTTCATCCAGGCGGCGCGCGAGCGGGGCGAGGCGCTCGACCACGTGCTGCTCTTCGGGCCGCCGGGCCTCGGCAAGACGACGCTCGCCCATATCGTCGCCCACGAGATGGGGGCGACTCTCTCCCAGACCTCGGGGCCGGTGCTCGAGCGGCCGGGCGATCTGGCGGCGATCTTGACCAACCTGCAGCCGGGGCAGGTCCTCTTCGTCGACGAGATCCATCGGCTGGGGCCGACCGTCGAGGAGATCCTCTACCCCGCTCTCGAGGACTTCCGGCTCGACCTCGTGATCGGCCAGGGGCCGGCGGCGCGCACGATGAAGATCGACCTGCCGCGTTTCACGCTGGTGGGGGCGACGACGCGGGCGGGGCTGATCTCGGCGCCGCTCCGGGGCCGCTTCGGCATCGTCCACCGTCTCGACTTCTACCAGCCGGCGGATCTCGCGCGGATCATCACCCGCTCGGCGCGTCTCCTCGAGATCGGCATCGATCCCGAGGGCGCCCTCGAGATCGCCGGCAGGAGCCGCGGCACGCCGCGCGTCGCCAACCGCCTGCTGCGCCGGGTGCGCGACTACGCCCAGGTGCACGCCGGTGGGATCATCGACCGCGACACCGCCCAGCGGGCCTTGGCGATGCTCGAGGTCGATGAGCACGGCTTCGACGAGGTCGACCGCAAGATCCTGGCGACCCTGATCGAGCACTACCACGGCGGCCCGGCGGGCTTGAAGGCGATCGCCGCCGCCGTCGGCGAGGACGAGGGCACGATCGAGGACCTCTACGAGCCCTTCCTCATCCAGGAGGGCTTCCTGCAGCGCACCCAGCGGGGGCGGGTGGCGACCCGGCGGGCGTACGAGCACCTGGGGCTGAAGCTGCCCCCGGGAACGGCGACGTTGTTCTAGGCCGTCGGGTCGGGCCCACGCCGGCGCCTCTGCTAGCGTCCGCGCCCGTGTCTCAGCCGGCGATCGTGATCTACAACCCGCGCGCGGGTCGCTGGGGGATCGCCGCGCTCGTCGACCCGGTCTTGGCAGAGCTGGCGGCGTGCGGGGTCGAGGCCGAGGCGCAGGCCACCCGCGCGCCGGGGCACGCCACGGAGCTGGCGCGGCGGGCGGCGGCGGTGGGCGCCCCCGCCGTCTACGTGCTGGGCGGCGACGGCACGCTGCGCGAGGCGGCGGCGGGCCTTCTCGGCAGCCGCACGGCGCTCGGCGTGCTGCCGGGCGGCACGACCAACGTCGTGGCGCGGGCGCTCGGCGTGCCGCTCACTCCACGCGCCGCGGCGCGGGCGCTCGCCGACGGCGTCCACCGCGAGCTCGACGTCGGCCTCTGCGGCAAGGAGCCCTTCTTGATGATGGTCTCGGGGAGCTTCGACGCCAGCGTGCTGCGCCGGGTGCCGGCCGGCGCCAAGCGCGTCTTCGGCCGGGCGCTGGTCGGCGCCTACGGCCTGGCCGAGTGGCTGCGCTGGCGTGTGCCCACCCTCGACCTCGTTGCCGACGAGCACGCTTTGACCGCCTCCTTCTTCGCCGTCTGCAACCTGCCCCTCTACGCCGGCCCTTTCACGCTGGCGCCGGGCGCCCGGGCCGACGACGGTCGCCTCGACCTCGTCCTCTTCCATGGCGACACACGCCGTGCCCTCTTGGGCTTCGCCCTCGACCTCGCCCGCGGCGGCCACCTGCGGCGCCGCGACGTCGCCCAGTTCCCGGTCAGGGAGGTGCGCCTCCCGGGCCGCCACCTCGTGCAGCTCGACGGCGACTGGCGCGAGGTCGAGAACGCGACCGTCCGCCTCGCGCCCCAGCGGCTGCGGATGCTGGTGCCGTAGGGCGGCGCCGGCGGCGGCTATGCTCCGCCCGTGAACTCCTCCCTGCCGCCCAGGTGGATCGCCACCGGCCTGCTCTTGGCAGCAGCAGCGTCGACCGTTCCGCCGGCCGGGGCTCGCCACCGCGGCGTCTCCTGGGTCGCCGGCGAGCAGGTCGAGAAGGCGGACTTCGAGAGTCTCGCCACCTTGGGCGTCGACTGGATCGTGCAGACGCCGTTCGGCTGGCAGGAAGCGGTGGACTCGCCGGCCGTGCGCCTGGCGACCGAGGGCCACGTGCTGTGGGGAGAGCGGGACGCCGGCCTCGAGACGACGACGCTCCTCGCCCGCGCGCAGGGCATCCATACGCTCCTCAAACCGCACCTGTGGGTGCGCCACGGCGGGCCCGAGGCGTGGCCGGGAGCCATCGCCATGACGCGCGAGGCCGACTGGGACGCCTGGTTCGCGAGCTACCGAGAGTTCCTCCTGCACTACGCGCGGCTCGCGGAGCGCCTGGACATCGAGGCCCTGGCGGTCGGCACCGAGCTCCACCGGGCGGCGACGGCGCGGCCGGAGGCCTGGCGCCAGCTCATTGCCGAGGTGCGCGCCGTCTACTCGGGAAAGCTCACCTACGCCGCCAACTGGAACGCCGAGTTCGAGGAGATCGCCTTCTGGGACGCCCTTGACTGGATCGGCATCCAGGCCTACTTCCCGCTCGCCGAGCGCGAACGGCCGCCGCTCGAGGAGCTGACGGCCGCCTGGCGGCGCCACCTGCCCGCCCTCGAGGCCCTGCACCGACGCACCGGCAAGCCGATCCTCTTCACCGAGATCGGCTACCGCTCGGTGGCCGGTGCGGCGATCGCTCCCTGGCGCTGGCCGGAGGAGTCCGCGGCGGAGACCGCCGACCTCGAGACCCAAGCGCACTGCTACGAGGCCTTCTTCGCGGCGGTCTGGCCGCAGCCCTGGCTCGCCGGGGCCTTCTTCTGGAAGTGGTACCCGTCGGCCAAGCCGCGCTGGGAAGCGGCGTGGGAGATCGACTTCACGCCGCAGGGCAAGCCGGCGGAGGAAGTGCTGCGCCGGCACTACCGGGAGTCGGCGAAGGTAAACTGACTCGCGATGACCAAGCGACAGCGCCCGCGACGCTATCGCGCGTCGGCGGTGCGATTCGAGCTCGCCGACGGGCAGTTGGGCAGGCTCCGCGACTTCAACGACCGCGGCATCGCCTTCGAGACCTCGCGTCCGTTTGCGGTGGGCGAGCGGGTGCGGGGCACGCTCGTTCGGGGACCGAGTCGCGTCGAGGTCGAGGGCGAGGTCTGCTGGTCCGAGCAGCAACCGCACCCCGCCAAGGTGGGCCAGGCACCCGTCTACCGGGTGGGGCTGGAGTTCCCGGACGACCTCGCACCGCAAGTCCGGCAAGGCCTGAGCATGCTGCTCGCCGGCACGGGCCTCTGGCGGCCGGAGTGAGCCCATGGACCTGCTCGGCCAGCTCGTCGATCTCGCCCTGCATCTCGATCGGCATCTGCTCCAGATCGTCGATGCCTACGGTGTCTGGACCTACCTCATCCTGTTCGCCGTCGTCTTCTGCGAGACCGGCCTGGTCGTCACGCCGTTCCTGCCCGGCGACTCGCTGCTCTTCGCAGCCGGCGCCTTCGCCGCGGCCGGCGTACTCGAGCTGCCGTGGCTCCTCGTCCTGCTGACCGCCGCGGCGATCCTGGGCGACACCGCCAACTACTGGATCGGCTACGCCGCGCGGCGCCGGCTGGCCGAGCAGGGGCGGCTCCCCTTCGTCAAGCCCGCCCACCTCGAACGCACCCACGCCTTCTACGAGAAGTACGGCGGCAAGACGATCATCCTGGCGCGCTTCGTGCCGATCGTGCGCACCTTCGCGCCCTTCGTGGCTGGGGTGGGCACCATGACCTACGGCCGCTTCATGAGCTACAACGTGGTGGGCGGAATCGCTTGGGTCCTCGTCTGCGCGCTCGGCGGCTACTTCTTCGGTAACCTGCCCTTCGTGCGCGAGCACTTCAGCTGGGTGATCCTGGCCATCATCGTGGTCTCGTTGGTGCCCGCGGTGGTCGAGGTGCTGCGCGCCCGCCGCGGGCGGGCGGCGGCGGCCGGTCCCGGCAATCGAGCCTAGGCGGCTCGGCGGTCGGCGATCGAGCCCACCCGCCGTTGGCCCGCCACCGGCAGGCTGCTACACTGCGCCGAACTTTCGGGGCCGGCCAACCCTTTTCCGGGCGAGGTGGTGTGACATGCGCAATCTGTTCGCCAAGAAGCCGCTGGCGCTGCTCATCGAGGAGATGCAGAGCGACAACCGCCTGCGCCGGATCCTGGGGCCCGTCCAGCTCACCAGCCTCGGGGTCGGCGCCATCATCGGCGCCGGCATCTTCGTCGCCACCGGTGCCGCCGCCCACAACGTCGGCGGCCCGGCCCTGATGCTCTCCTACTGCGTGGCCGGCATCACCTGCGTCTTCGCGGCCCTGTGCTACGCCGAGTTCGCCTCGATGGTGCCGGTCGCCGGCTCGGCCTTCACCTACGCCTACGCCACCCTGGGCGAGCTGTGGGCGTGGATCATCGGCTGGGACCTGGTGCTCGAGTACGCCGTGGGCAGCGCCACCGTCGCCACCGGCTGGTCGGGCTACTTTCAAAACGTGCTCCACAAGATCGGGATCACCCTGCCGGAGACCCTGCGGGAGTCGCCCTGGCGCTACGACGTCACGATCGGCGACTTCGTGCGCACCGGGTCGTTCATCAACCTACCGGCGATCATCATCGTCGCCATCATCACCGTCGTCCTGGTCAAAGGCATCCAGGAGAGCGCCAACTTCAACGCCGCCATGGTCTTCATCAAGGTGGCCGCCGTGCTGTTCGTGATCCTGGTCGGCGCTTTCTTCATCAATCCCGAGAACTGGCAGCCCTTCGCGCCCTACGGCTGGAGCGGCGTCAACATCTTCGGCTACCACCTCGCCGGCCAGACCGACCCGGGGGGGGCGCCCATCGGCATGCTCGCCGGTGCCGCGATCATCTTCTTCGCCTACATCGGCTTCGACTCGGTCTCGACCCACACCGAGGAGGCGAAGAACCCGCAGCGCGACGTCCCGATCGGCATCGTCGCTTCGCTGTTGATCTGCACGGTCCTCTACATCCTGGTGGTGGCGGTGCTGACCGGGATGGTCAAGTACAGCAACATCGACGTCGCCGCTCCGGTGAGTCAGGCCTTCAAGCAGGTCGGCCTCGGCTGGGCGGAGGCGATCATCGCCATCGCCGGTGTGGCCGGCATCACCTCGGTCATGCTGGTGATGATGCTCTCGGCGCCGCGCGTCTTCCTGGCGATGGCCCGCGACGGTCTGGTGCCCCGCAGCTTCTTCGCCGCCGTGCACCCCAAGTTCCGCACCCCCTGGAAGTCGACGATCTTGATCGGCTCCGGCGTCATGATCATGGCGGGCCTGGGCCCGATCGATTTCCTGCTCCACCTCGCCAACATCGGCACGCTTCTCGCGTTCGTCATCGTCTGCGCCGCGGTCTTGATCATGCGCCGCATGCACCCGGAGGTGGCGCGGCCGTTCCGCTGTCCGTGGGTGCCGGTCGTGCCGGTGCTCGGGATCGCGAGCTGCCTGATGCTCATGTTCTCGCTCCCCACGGCCAACTGGTGGCGGCTCTTCGCCTGGCTGGGGATCGGCCTCCTGATCTACTTCTTCTACGGCCGCCACCACAGCGTGATGGCCGAGCAGCGAGCGGCGAGCTCCGGCGCGAGCCCGCAGTAAGGCCGGGCCGAGGGGCGGCGCTTGCCCGAGCTGCCGGACCTCGAGCTCTACCTGGCGGCCCTGCGTCCCCGCCTCCTCGGGCGGACTCTCGAGCGGGTGCGCCTGGCGAGCCCGTTCCTCTTGCGTTCGGTCGAGCCCCCGCTCTCGGCCGCGCACGGCAAGGCGGTCCTGGCGCTCTCCCGGCTGGGCAAGCGACTGGTCTTCGGGCTCGAGGAGGGCCTCTTTCTGGTTCTCCACCTGATGATCGCCGGCCGGCTGCGCTGGAAGGCGGCCGGTGCGAAGGTGCCGGGCAGGCTCGGGCTCGCGGCCTTCGACTTCGACTCGGGCACCCTCCTCTTGACCGAGGCAGGAACGAAGAAGCGCGCCTCGCTGCACGTGGTGTGCGGCGAGACGGCGCTCGCGGCACACGATCCCGGCGGGATCGAGCCCCTCTCCTCGAACCTCGCCGCCTTCACCGCCGCCCTCACCCGCGAGAACCACACCGTCAAGCGCGCTCTCACCGACCCCCATCTCTTCGCCGGCATCGGCAACGCCTACTCGGACGAGATCCTGCACCGGGCGGGGATGTCGCCCTTCCGTCAAACAACAAATCTGGGTAAGGAAGAACTACGACAACTCTACGACGCCATGCAGGCCGTTCTCACCGAGTGGACAGGGCGGCTGATCGCCGAAGCCGGCGACGCCTTCCCCGACAAGGTCACCGCCTTCCGCCCCGGCATGGCGGTGCACGGCCGCTTTCGCCAGCCCTGCCCGGTTTGCGGCGCCCCCGTGCAGCGCCTCGTCTACGCCGAGAACGAGACCAACTACTGCCCGCGCTGCCAGACCGGCGGCAAGCTCCTGGCCGACCGCGCCCTTTCGCGCTTGCTCAAGGGCGACTGGCCGAAGACGCTCGAGGAGCTGGAGGCGCGGCGGGGCGGAAATACCGGCCCCTCGCGAACGGGTTCCGCAGACTAGCCTCGCGCCGGTTGCGAGCGTGCCGTGGCCTTCGGCTCCTACGCGCGCGGCCAGGCCGACGGCTTCTCGGACCTCGACCTCGCGGTGGTGCTGCCGACCGATCTGCCGCGGCACGAACGTGGGGTCTTGGCTCGCGAGATCGTCGAAGCGGTGCCACTCGCGATGGATGTCCTCGTGTTCACGCCTGGAGAGTTCCACCGCGGGCTCGAGCGGGGCTTCGGCGTCTTCGATGCGATCGCTCGCGAGGGGGTGACGATCTATGAGCGAAGCGCTCGCTGAAGCACAGCGCTGCCTCGGCGCCGCCCGGGAGGACCTCGCCGCCGCGCGGCATCTGGCCACCGGCGGCTTCCACGCTCCGGCTTGCTTTCACAGCCAGCAAGCCGCGGAGAAAGCGGTCAAGGCGCTGCACTACGCGCGCGGCGCCCGCGCCGTGCTCGGCCACAACGTGCGCTCCCTCATCGAGCAGCTCGAGCCGGCAGCTCCCGCGCTGCGCGCGCTCCTCGACGCCGCCCGCGAGCTCGATCTCCTCTACCTGCCGGCCCGCTACCCGAACGGCCTCGATCGCGGAACGCCGGCGGAAGCCTTCGGCGAGGCCCAGTCGCAGCGGGCGCAGCAACTGGCGGCGGCCATCGTCGAGGCCGCAACCCCGGGCCTCGCCGAGTAGCTCACGGTCCCTCAGGCCGCCGGCTCGACGACGACCGCTGTGCCGTAGCAGAGCACCTCGGTCACCCCGTCCATGACCTCGGTGGCGTCGTAGCGCACGCCGACGACGGCGTTGGCGCCGCGCTCGCCGGCGTGGGTGAGCATCATCGTGAAGGCCTCGTCGCGGGTCTTCTCGCAGAGCTCCGTGAAGAGCGTGATGTTGCCTCCGGCCAGGGTCTGGAGCGCGCCGCCGATGGTGCCGAAGATCGAGCGCGAGCGCACTGTGATGCCACGCACGACGCCCAGGTTGCGGGTGACGCGGTAGCCGTCGAGCTCGAAGGTGGTGCTGGTCATCGCTGGGTCCATAGGCCTTCCTCCGCCACGATCTACGATCGGTGCGGGGCGAGGGTTTCGCGACGCCGGTTCGTCTATCATCGTCGGCGATGTGGACCCAGCTCATCCAGTGGCTCGCCCGGCGGCTGCGCTTTCCTCACCTCTTTCTCTTGACGCTGGGGCTCTTCCTCTTGGACCTCATCGTGCCGGACTTCATCCCGCTCATCGACGAGGCGCTGCTCGCCCTGACCACCCTGCTCCTCGGCTCGTGGCGCAAGCGCGAGCTCCCCGGCGAGAAGCCGCCGATCAAGGACGTGACGCCCGGGGCGTAGGACTCAGCCCGCCCAGAGGATCTCGACGTCGTGAGGCGCGAGCAAGCGCCTCACGAATAGAACCGCCGCACGATCTCGTCCGGCAGCGGCGCATTGAAATCCTCTGGGACCTCGAACTTGCCACGGTCGGTGCCGAACTGGCGCTTGACGGGCTGCGCCACCGGGACGAGCTTCGCGACCGGCTTGCCGCGCCGCTCGATGACGATCTCCTCGCCGGCAGCGACGCGGCGGAGCAAGCGCGAGAAATGGGTCTTGGCCTCGCGGACGCCGATGGAAGACATGGCGACGAGGGCCCCTACCCCGCCCGCAGGAAATGCCAGCGCAGCTCGCCTTCGCTGCGCTGGAAGACCTCGGGGTGGATGCGCGGGCGGTGCTCGCGCAGCAGGGCGGCGATCGGGACGCCGCGGGCCGCCTGCTCGATCACCTCGGCGGCGTCGGAGCCGGCCTTGGTCAGGTAGGTCTGCCAGATCGCCTGGCGGATCGACATCGAGCCGATCGACACGTTGGGGAGGCGCGCCACCCCACGCTCGAGGTGCGTGATCTTGCGTTTCAGAGTCGCCACGTCCTCCAGGTGCTCGCGCTGCCAGCTGGTGTAGGGCTTGGGGATCAAGATGTTGGTCCCCAGGTGGACGTGGCCGACGATGCCGCGCGGCGCCAGCTCCTCGAGCATGATCGCGCGGCAGCGCCTGGCGACCTCGAGGATCGCCTCGACGTCCGCCATCGTCTCCTCGGGAAGGCCGAGCAGGAAGTAGAGCTTCAACTGCGTGAAGCCCTGGCGGAAGATGAGACGCACCTTGTCGAAGAGGAGCGAGTTCGGGACCGGCTTGTTCAACTTCCAGCGCAGCTCGTCGCTCCCCGTCTCGGGGGCGAGCGTGATCGAGCGGTCGCCCGAAGCGTAGAGGGCCTCGAGCACGCCCTCGGTCACCGCCGGGATGCGGATCGAGGAGACCGAGGTGCGGAACCCCAGTCGGTTGGCCTCCGTCAGGATCGCCTCGACGTCCGGGTGGTCGCCGACCGCCGTGGCGACGAAGCCCAACTGGTCGGTCACCGGACGGGCGCGCTCGAGGGAGGAGAGGATGTACTCCGTCGGGTGCCAGCGGAAGCGGCCCATGCCGAAGGTCGCCCAGCAATAGCGGCACTTCTCCGGGCAGCCGCGCGACATCTCGATCAGGAACTTGTCGGCGAACTCGGTCGCAGGCGTGACGATCGCCGTGGTGGGCAGCGCGCCGGGCTGGCGCATCTGCTCTTCGGAAAGCTCGAGCTTCTTCAACTTGGTGAAGCAGCCGTCCTCCTCGGGCCGGTGGTGGGCCGGAACGTAGAAGCCGGGGCGCTCGGCCAGGCGCTCGAATACCGCCTCGCGGCGCCCTTCTTCGGCGAGGGCCGGCAACAGCTCGGGTAAGAGATTCTCTGCCGCGCCGAGGGCGAAGACGTCGGCGAACTCGGAGAGCGGCAGCGGATTGATCATCGCGCACGAGCCGCCGACGATGATGAGCGGATCGCCGTCGGTGCGCGCCGTGCGGCGCAGAGGAATCCCAGCGCGGTCGAGCAGGCGCAGGGCGTTGACGTAGTCCTCCTCGAAGGAGATCGAGAAGGCGACGGCGCCGAAGGCGGTGAGCGGGGCGTCGGTCTCGACCGAGCGCGGCATGCCGACGCCGTCCGTGAAGAAGCGCTCGCAGGACCACTCCGGCAGGCGATGGACCAGCTCGTACACCCGCTGGAACCCGAGGCTCGACATTCCTACGTGATAGCTGTTGCCGTAGGTCAAGGCGAGCGAGTAGCGCCCGTGCGGCGAGAAGCGCTCGACCGGCCGCTCGGCGGCGCGGATGGGGGCCCAGTCATGGGCGGCGGGGCGCGACGGCTTCGAGCGTGACATCGGCGAAATCGTGATTCTACAGGAGCTTAGAGCGGCGTCAGATTCCCGTGCCGGAGCGCGTCAAGAGAGGAGCATGAGACCCTCGACGCTCGTCCCCACCCTGCTGCTTGCCTACAGGCTCGCCGCCGCCCCCGCCGCGGCGCAGGAGCCCACCATCCTCGTGCGGCCAGCCGATCCACCCGCCGCCGCAGAGGTGGCCGCGATGCGCCACTGGCGCGGGCGCTGGGCGCTGGCGCTCCACCCCGTGCTCGCCGCCTGGCAGGGGGCCGGCCGCGACCTCGAGCGCTGGTACTACCGCGGCAACGCCCCCGGCTGCCGGGCCCTGGCGCGCACCCTCGCCTCGGTAGAGCCCGCGGCCCTCATCCCGGCGCCGGAGTACGGCCTCACCCGCGACGTCGGCGCCCTCCTCGACCGCCTCGAACGTGGCGCCGAGGCCTGTGTGGCCGGCCGCTACTTCGAAGCGAGCTACGAGCTGGGCGAGGCCCGCGGTACGTACCTCGGCCTGGTGCGCCGGCTCGGGCGCTTCGGGCTCGAGCCCTAGCTAGACCCCACCGTAGAGATCCTCGACGGCGCTCATGTGGCGGCGCAGCACGAGTCCCAGCAGGTGTGGGGCGAGCAGAACAGCATAGACGTCGATCACCGCTGCCACGATGCCGCCGGCGATTGGCAGC
>CAYXXN010000101.1:0-11345 GCA_964469055.1 uncultured Thermoanaerobaculia bacterium | reverse complement strand
CGTCGGTCTCGACGAAGGCGTAGGCGTACTGCACGAATCCCTTGCAGGCTCCCAGCAACAAGTATCGGTTGTCCGGCTGCTCGGCCAGCAGTGCCTCCATCGTCTTGAGAGCGAAGGGGACCGCCTCTCGCACCAATTCGGGGTCCTCGTCGGAAGCGAAGACATCACCGGCTCCGGCGAGCGCGTTGCCCAACGCCCGCACGGCGAGGCCACGCACGGAGCAGCCGGCGAGAAAAGGAACGGCGAGAAACAGAAACAGATCGAGTAAGGGGGGTGCAAGCCCGGGGATCTTGCCGCGTCGCGACCGCACGAGCATCGCGCCGGGATTATAGAGAGCCCTCCCCCGGGCACAGCGGAGCCCGCGGCTAGTGGCTCGGGGGCTCCCCCGGGCGGACCTTGAGCACGGGCGCGAGCGCACGGCCGCCGCAGGCCTCAGACGATGGCGCGCCCGCGCGCACAAGCGGCCGCCCCCTTTGCAGACTCGGAACGCGGCCGCGTGGTCCGCCGGGGGAGCCCCCGAGCCACTAGCCGCCGGCGGGCCAGCCGGCAATGCCGGGAACGCGGACCAACCCCACCTCGACGGAAAGCCGCGCCGCGATCGCCGCCAAGGTCTCGCGGGTCACCGGATGGACGGCCTCGGGCCACACCTCCGCCGCGGGAATCGCGACGTGCGCGCGCGCAAGGAGGGCCGGATCCGGCACTCGCATGCCGCTCCCGAGATCCTCGACCACCAGATCACCGTAGAGCAGCAGGTCCAGATCGATCGTGCGCGGCGCGTTGCGATCGCCGGTGCGGCGGCGGCCGAGGGCGGTCTCGAGCGGCCGCAACACCTCGGACTTGAGGCGCTCGGGAGACAGGTCCGTGGCGGCTTTCACCGCCGCGTTGAGAAAAGGCGGCGAGCCCGGCGCGCCGACTGGCTCGCTGGCATAGATGGCTGAGACCGCCGTCACCTCGAGGACGCGCGCCAACTCCACGAGGACCAGCGGCAGGTGGCGCTCCGGCTCCAGGTTCGAGCCCAGGCCGATGACGACGGAGACGAGCTCCTTCACGGGACCGTCCGCTCGGGGCTCGTCGTTCGCCTCACGACCCCCGCCAGCTCGCCCTCGGGCGGATGACCGCGGGCGCCCCGCCGGTACTCCGCGAGCGCGGCGGCGAGGATCGCGATCGCGGCCGCCACCGCCCCCCGGTCGCGGTTGGCGGCGCCGATGGCGAACGCCGTCCTCCACTGCCAAGCGAGCGCGCGCCAGCCGGCCAGCACGCCGTAGCGGGCGTCGTAGGTGTGGGTCGGCTCCGAGGTCACCCCGTTGAGCTCGATCAGCGTCAGCGGCCCGCCGGCCGCCAGCGCCGCCAGCGAAGGCACGCGCACGTCGTAGCGCCCGAAATGGAAACCCTCGAAGGTGCGGCTCATCGCTTCGACGGCGGCCTCGAGGGCAGGAGTGGCGTGCCGCGAGCCGTCGCTGAAGACGGCGCCGCGGCAATGGGTGCCGAGCTGCGCCAGGGGGACCCGCTCGCCGACCGCCGGCACGCGGCTTCGTCCCTCGCCCTGCCGAGCCAGGTAGAGGTCCGCCAGGCACACCGCGCGGTCGTCGGCCAGGATCAGCGCCTCGACCGTGCTCTGGCCGTCGCCGATGACCTCCGGCAACCGCTTCTCCGTGATCGCCACCAGTCGGCCGTGCGGCGCGTCGGGGAAGCGCACGTAGAAGAGCCCGAACTCGAGCCCGGGGACGTACTCCTGGACCAGCGTGTCGCGCTGGGCGCGCCGCAAGTAGGCCTCGACTTCGGCGTCGCTCTCCACGATGGACACGCCGGAGCCGCGCTGGCCGGCGTCGGGCTTGAGCACCAGCGGGTAGTCGAGACCCTCCGCGGCGCGAAAAGCGCGCAGCGCCGCGAGTCGCTCCCACAGGGGGTCCGCCGCCGGCAACAAGCGCCAGGCCGGCACCCTCCAGCCGGGAGCGGTCCCGAGGCGGGAGAGGATCCCGGCTTTCGACTCGCCGATGAAGCCGCCGCCCGGAATACCGGGGTTGGCGGCGGTGAAGGCGGTCAGCCCGCGATGGCGCAAGCCCAGGCCGAGGACGTAGAGAACGATGGGCGGATAGACCGCCCAGGCGGGCCAGAACTCCCAGCGACGCCAGCGCCGCACGCGCCCGAGCCACCGCCGGCGCCGGGGAGCAGCGACCGTCACTGCGCGGCCAGGCGGCGGCGGTGCTCCAGGGTCGAGGGCGCCACCCCGAACTCCTCGCCGGGCTCCACCCCCTGCAGCCGCAGGAGGGCCGCGATCAGCGCGTAGTGGTGGAGCGTGTGGCTGGCCAGGAACTGCAGCTCGCGCCCCACCGTCGAGCGGTAGCCGCCGTTGGAACCATCGCGGCTCGGGCCCGCGACCGCCAGTTCGCGCTCCTCGGCCTCTGCGGCGAGGGCGGCGAGCCGGGCCTCGAGCTCAGCGGCGAGCGCCTTCGCCCGGCGGCGGTCGCCCTCGATCCGCGGGTCGCGAGCTCGCGCTTCGTAGTCGACGCGACCACCCTCCAGCCCCGCCAGGAAGCAGAGATAGAAGTCGAGGCAGTGCCGGAAGTGACTGCCGACCGCCCCCAGCTGCACCGCCGGCAGGCCAACGAAGACGGCGTCGTCGAGGCGTTCGAGGAGAGCGCGGCCCTCGGAGAGGAGCCGTACGCTGTCGAGCGCTAACTGGGAGCTGCGGGCCACGCTGCGTTCTCCCCTTCCAGGATCGGCCGAAAACGGGCGCTCACCGCGCCGTGCAGGCTGGAAGCCAGGACCTTGCGATCGGATTCTCGCACGGGCTCGCCGCCCAGCCGCAGTTCGGCGCTGAACCCCGGCAAACGCAGCAGGCCGAGGACGTGGGGCAGGAAGGGCATGCCGCCCCACCAACAGATGGCCAGGTGGGCCGGCGGTTGGGCCGGGGGCGTGGCGTAGGTCAGGGCGGCCCAGTGCACCGGCACACCCGCCCGCGCCGGGTACTCCAAGAGGGAGGCCCGGAAGGGCTCCACACGGGCACCCGAGCTGCTCGTGCCCTCGGCGAAGAGGATCACCCCGGCGCCCGTCGCCATCGCTCGCTCGACCTCCTCGTTGACCCGCACGACGTCGCGTCGCGACTCGCGCACCACGAAGATCGTGCCGGCGGTGCGGCAGGCGGCGCCGACGAACGGCCAGCCGGCGAGGTCCGCCTTGGCGACGAACACTCCCCCTACCGCACCCGCCAGTAACAGGACGTCCACCCAGGAGAGGTGGTTGACGACCAGGAGGTACGGCGGCCGCGGCGGCTCGCCCTCGATCGTCGCCGTCAAGCCGAGGATCGGCCAGCAGCCGACCCCCCAGCGCTGCGTCCAGCGACGGCGCCACGCCCAGCGACGCTCGCTCTGCCGACGCCACCACCAGCTGCCAGCGGCGGCAGCGAGCGCGCACCAGCTCGTCCAGGCGGCCAGGCGCAGGGCCCGCAGCAGGGACCGCGCCAGCACCCTCACGCGGAGGGCGGGAAGAACAGGCGGCGCGACCACTCGTCGAGCGTCTCGACGTCGAGGAGGACCAAGAAGTCGATGGTCTTGAACTCGCGGTCGATCGCCGGCGGGCTCACCACCCGCGCGCCGTAGCGCAGGTAGCTGCGGAAGAGCGTGGGGAGCTCCACCGCAACGCTCGTTCGAGCGACCGGCGGCGCCTCGCACTCGTGGCCGGCGCGTGCCGGCACCCACAAGGACGGATGCCGCCAGCCGGCGCGCTCGAGCTCGGCGGCCGCGGCGACGCCGACGGCGGGATCCTGGCTGGTCAGCGAGCAGCAGCCGAAGAGGTAGCGGCACTGAGCGGCGACGAGGCCAGCGGCCAGGCCCTGCCAGAGCAGGAACAGCACCGCGTGGTTGCGGTGCTCGCGGGCGATGCAGGCGCGCCCGATCTCCATCGAGCGTGCCCTCACTGCCCCAGGGAGGGCGGCGAGCTCGTACTCGCCGTCCGTGTAGAAGCCCCGTCCGCCCGCCGCCATCGCCGCGCTCTGCAGGCGGTAGGTTCCGACCACCTCGCCCGCCTCGCGGTCTTCCACCAGGAGATGGAGGCACTGGGGATCGAAGGGGTCCTCGTCCCGGCCGGTCGATCGCGACCTCTCCAGGCCCTCGCCCAGCTCGAGGTTGAAGACCCTGTAGCGCAGGCGCAGGACGGCGTCGAGCGCTGCCTCGTCGGCGACCGCCCGCAGTTCGTAGCGCCCCGACCGCCGGGGAGCGACCGGCGGCGTGCCGGCCAGCAGGGGTCCGGGCGGCCGGGGCGGGAGCGGATCGGCCTCGGTCATCGCTTACGCGGCCCGTCGCCAGGTGGCCGGGTCGCCGGCCAGCAGCAGCAGCTCGCCGAGGCGCTCGACGCGACCCTCGATCTCCAGCGGCTCGCCGACCCAGTCGCCGAGATCGGCTGCCAGGGCCCGGCCGCGCTCGTCCACGAGCAAGAAAGTGTAGCCGCCCTCGGGGCCCGCCACCCAGAAGAGTGGCGGCGCGCCACCGGCGAGGCAGCGAGCCGCGCAGTCGCGGTGGGGCTTGTCTCGGCCGGGCTTCATCACGCCGAGAAAGCACTTGCCGTCGACGATCTCGCCGCGCAAGCGCACTCGACCGAGGGCACGGGGGGCCAGGTCGGCGAGCGCGGGCGCAGCGGGGTCGACCTCGACGGTGCCGGGCGAGATCTCGATCATCCGGCCGCGGCCGCGCTCGATCAAGGATCCGGTGAGCCGGACTCGACGCCCTTCGAGACCGGCGACGAGGTCGCTGGCGCCGTGCTTGCCGCGCGCCACGAGGAGGTAGAGGGTCGGCGTCCCACCGGTTGGCTCCACGAACAGCATCGGGTAAGGGACCTCGAGCACCTGGCCCGCGAAACCGCGATCGACACCATACTCGAAAGTTCCTGGATCGAAGCTCGCCTGGCTCGAGGCGATGAGGGCCGCCATCGCGGCGGCCAGCGTACCGAGCGCGACGACGATGCGCCGGACGAAGTGGGCCGTCGCCGGGGGCGCCTGTTTCCGATACCCGATGTAGAGCTCGTCGGCCATGGTCAGCTACGCGCCGGTTCGACGCGCGTTCCCGGTGGGCAGGGCAGCGGATGGACCAGCACCCGTCCCCCTTCCACCTTCACCCGGAAGGTCGGCACGCGCTCGTCGAACGGCGGCGGCGAGGCGCCGGTCGCCGGGTCGTACTGGAAGCCGTGCCAGGGACAGGTGATGCAGCCCTCGATGATGCGGCCCTCCCCGAGCGGCCCGTTCTGGTGCTGGCAGACGTTGGAGACCGCCGACACTCGCCCGTCGTAGCGGAAGACTGCCACTCGCTCGCCCGAAAGCGTGCGGACGACGGCGCGTCGCTCGGGGATCTCCTCGACCCGGCAGAGGGTGACGAAGCCGGTGGCGTCCGGAGCGCCGGCGAGCTCGCGGTCACCGGGGCGCTCTCGCCATCCGGCGACGAGATGGAGCCCCGCCACCCAGACGACGCCGATGCCGAGGAGCGCCGCCAGCACCGGGCTGCGCTCGGCTTGGAGGACACCCAGCGCCACATGCGCCACCAGCAGGGCGTAGGCCAGGTAGACCGACATGTGCAGCGCCTTCCAGATCGGTGGCGTCAGGGCGGCGAGCCAGAAGTCGTGGCTCGTCGCCGCCATCAGGAAGAGGACGGCGAGCGCGCCGGCGCCGAGGACCTGGAACGGGAATTGGGCCAGGCTCTCGTAGCGGCCGTTGCTGGACAGGAGGCTCACCAGCGGGTTGATGTTGCCCAGGGCGTGGAACTGCACGAGTGAGAAGGAGCCGTGGGCCGCCGCCAGGGCGAACGTGGTGACGCCGAGGTGGCGGCGGTTGTAGAGCAGGGGCAAGAAGCGGCGGTCGAGCCGGGCGAGGGGGCCGATCGAGAGGATCACGTGCAGGAGAAGGAAGGCGCAGGTGCCGAGGGCGCGAATCGAGACGGTCTCGAACGTGGCTTGCGGCCGCAGCCAAAGCGTGACGCCGACGAAGGCGGTCAGGTAGAGGAGGACGCCGGCGGCGAGGATCGCGTCGTAGATCCTCTTCTGCCGGTTCCAGCCCACGGCGCGGTAGGCGTGTCCCATCGCTCTCTACTCCGTCGCCGCCGGCTCTACCCACTCGGGTAGTTCGACCGGCGCCAGCGGCTCGGTCCGGGCGGTGAGCGACGCGAAAAACAGCACGGGTAGGAGAACAGCGAGAACCACCCACAGCCAGCGGTGCCGGCGGCGCAAACGACGGATCACCGGGCACCCCCGCGGTGGGCGAGATTGCGGTGCGCGTTGCGCTCCTGGGGCGGCGGGCCGCCCCGCTGCCAGCGAGCGAGGACGAGTGGCCACAGCGCCGTCGCCGCCGGCAGGATGGCGAGGCGGAATCCCCAGCTTCCCTCGCGGGCCGCCGGATCGACGTGGCCGACCCCGCGCACGACGAAGGGCACCGCTACGAGGAGGCCCAACGCCAGATAGGCGCCTAGCAGGGTCACCAGCAGCGAGGCTGCGGCCTCGGACATGCCTACTCGCGCTCGACGACCATGGCGAAGCCGACGCCGCCGGCGGCGCAAACGGTCAGCAGGCCGAGGTTGAGGCCGCGCCGCTCGAGCTCGCGCAACAATTGCACGGTCACCCGCGCGCCGGTGGCGGCGAATGGGTGGCCGATGGCGATCGAGCCGCCGTTGACGTTGAGGCGCTCGAAGTCGACCTCGCCCAGGGGCGCGGCGCGCCCCAGCTCCTCGCGGGCAAACTTGCGGGAGGCGAAGGCCTTCAAGTTGGAGAGCACCTGCGCCGCGAAGGCCTCGTGCATCTCGACCAAGTCGATGTCGGCGAGGGTGAGACCGGCCGCGTCGAGGGCGGCGGGCGCCGCGTAGGCCGGGGACTGAAGGAGCTGCGTCCCCGGGTCGAGCGCCGCCCAGGCCCAGGAGCGAATGTAGCCGAGCGGCCGATAGCCCAGGGCGCGGGCGTGATCCTCGGCGATGAGTAGCACGGCCGCCGCGCCGTCGGTGAGCGGGCTCGAGTTGCCGGCGGTCAGGCTGCCGTAACGCGGGTCGAAGACCGGCGGCAGGGCGGCCAACGCGGCGAGCGAGGTGTCGGCGCGAATGCCGTTGTCCGCCGCGAGCGGTCCGTCGTACGAAGGCCGGGGGAAGGTGAGGACGAGCTGGCGGGCGAAGCGACCCTCGGCGGTGGCGGCGGCCGCTCGCTGATGCGAAGCGAGGGCGATCTCGTCCTGCGCTCGCCGTGAGATGTCGTTCTCGCGCGCCATCTTCTCGGCCGACTGGCCCATGGTCAGGCCGGTCGTGTACTCGGCGATCGCCGGCGCTACGGGAGCGAAGTCGCGCGGCCGCAGGGCGGCGAGCGCCGACAGCCGCCGGCCGAGGCTCTTTGCCTTCGCGACGGCGCCGAGCTTGCGCGCCGCCCGCGTCGAGAAGCGGATGGGTACGTTCGACAGCGACTCGGCGCCGCCGGCCAGCACGACCCGGCACTGCCCGGAGAGGATCGCCTCGGCGCCCGACGTGATGGCGCGGTTGGAGGAGGCGCAGGCCAGATTGACCGTCGTGCCGGGGATGGTGGCCGGCAGGCCGGCGCGGAAGACCACCTCGCGACCCAGGTTGAGGGCGTACAGGGCGGGCACGAGGACGCCGAAGACGGAGAGGTCGATCGCCTCCGGATCGATCGCCGTCCGCGTCACCAGCTCGCCGGCGGCGACCCCCGCGAGATCGACGACGTCCATGTCCTGGAGGACGGTGCCCGCCTTGGCGAAGGGCGTGCGACAGCCGTCGACGATGGCGACCCGCCCACCAACGCCCCGTGGCGAGCGCGAGACGACGCGTGCCGGTGCCGGCGCACCCTCGGGCCGCGTCCACACCGTGTCGGCGCGACGGGAGATCTCCTCGCGGGCCGTGGCGTCGTTCGGCGGTGGCAGGGCCGGCGCGGCGTCGCTCATCGCGGAGGAAGGCCGGCAAATTATCACAGCGCAACGCCTGGCACGCTTCCTGCTACCCTAGCCGGCGCGTGCTCCGCCGCCTCCTCCGCCCCGCACTCGTCGCCTGGGCGCTGCTCGCGCCGCTGCCGCTCGTCGCCCAGCAGGTCGCCGACCCCGACCTCTACGGCAAGAGTCTGCAGGCGGCCCAGCAGGCCCTCGAGCTCTACGGGCGCTGGGAGGACGAGACCGAGGCGACCCGTCTGCTCAACATCGGCTATCGGCTGGCCGAGCGCTCCGGCTACCGCGACGTCCCCTTCACGTTCTACCTGATCGACATGCCCGTGCCCAACGCCTTCGCCCTGCCCGGCGGCCAGATCTTCGTCACCCGCGGCATGCTCGACCTGGGACTCGACGACGACATGCTGGCCGGTCTCCTGGGCCACGAGATCGGCCACGTCACCCAGCGTCACGGTCTGCGGATGCAGCGGCGCGCGACGCTCTTGAACGTCCTCTCCAGCGCCCTGCTGGTGGGCGTCATGGTGGCGGCGAGCGATGACGGCGGGCGGAGCACCGACCCCTACGATCCCTATGCCCGCTCGTCGGGCTCCTCGCACATCGAGGGCGCGGCGGCCGCCGGCGTCGTGGTCAGCGAGCTGCTGCTGCGGAGCTACAGCCGCGAGTTCGAGGACGAGGCCGATGCCGAGGGCCAGCGCCTGGCGGCGGGGGCCGGCTTCGATGCGGGCGGCACGGGCGCGCTCATGGCCACCATGGAGGCGCGCATACCCCAGACCAAGGAATACGGCTACTGGCGCACCCACCCGTTCTTCGACAACCGGGTGCGCGCCGCCGAGACCCGGGAAAAGCTGCTGACGCGCCTCGAGCCGCGCGCGGTAGACGTCTATCGCCGCGACACCCAGCGGGCGCTGCTCGCCTTCGCCGAGGAGGCGCAGCCGCCCGAGCTCGCCGCGTTCCTCGAGGAGGACGCGCTGGCCGTGTGGCCACTGGGCGAGGATGCCGAGGCCCTGCGCCTCGCCCGGCTGCACGAACGGCGCGACGCCGTCCTCGCCGAGCCCGAGCCGTCCCAGGACTACGGTGGCGCGCTCGCTCTCTACCGCAAGCATCTCGACGAGGTCCGGAGGCTGACTCCCGAGAGCTCTCTCGTGGGTACGCTCGAGAGCGAGATCGCCGAGCTCGAGGCCCGGCGCGACGCCCTGCACGAGCGCTTTGCCGCGATTTTCGAGAAGGGGGTCTACGAGAGCGATTTCCTCGAGACCTTCGTCTCCAACTTTCCGCACGCTGCCGAGTCGCCGAGCGTCGCGCTGGCCCTGGGCGAGGTCTACAGCCGCGTCGGCCGGCAGGCCGATGCCGTCCCGTGCTTCCTCACCGCCCTGGCCGAATCGCCGCAGGGCGGCGCGACCGCCGCCGAGGCGCGACGCGGCCTCCACGCCCTGGCGCGTTCCCTCGACGATCTCGCTGCGCTGCAGCGGCTCGCCGACCAGGACGAGGATCCAGCGCTCGCTGGCCTCGCCGCCGAGCGACTCGACGCGCGCGCCGGCAGTTTCACCGAGCTCGCCGAAGGGGCTTCCTACCTGGATGCCTTTCCTGCAGGCGAGCGCGCCGCGGCGGTGCGCGAGCGGCTGAACCACATCGCCGACAACCGCTACGGGGAGGTCGTCCTCTACCAGACGGTCGGCGACGACGCCAAGGCCGTGCGGGGGATCCAGGAGATTCTGCGCCACGCTCCGCTGTCGCCAGCCGCCGAGCGGCTGCGCAGCCAAGTGGTGCTCGAAGGATGAAGGAGGGAATCGTGAAGAGATCGAAGATCGTCCACCGAGCGCTGGCCCTGCTGGCACTCATCGCTCTCGGGGCGCCGCCGGCCCGCGCCGAGGACCGCTTCGCGAAGAAGCTCGACACCGCCCGGCTCGTCCTGAGCGAGCTGCTGGACATTCGTGAGGACGTGCCGGCGTCGCTGCTTGCCGACGCCCGTTGCGTAGCGGTGATCCCCAGCGTCGCCGGGGGAGCCTTCATCGTCGGCGGCCGTCGCGGTCGCGGCGTTCTGACCTGCCGCGGCCAGGACGCGACATGGAGCCCCATCATGTTTCTCGAGCTCTCCGGCGGCAGCGTCGGCTTCCAGGCCGGCGGCGAGGCGACCGACCTCGTCCTCTTCTTCATGACCGAGCGCGGCGCCCGCTCCCTGCTCGAGACGCGGTTCATCCTGGGCGGCGACGCTACGGTCGCCGCGGGGCCCCTCGGCCGCACGGCCGAGGCCAGCACGGACCTCAAACTCAAGGCGGAGATCTACTCCTACGCCAAGTCGCGCGGCCTCTTCGCCGGGGCGGCCATCCAGGGCGCGCGGCTGGCGCCCGATTTCGACTGGTCACGCGACTACTACGGCGAGCGGGTTTGGCCGGAGGAGGTGCTGTTCCAGCACGAGGCGCCGCCGATGACACCCGAGGGACGCGCCTTCGTCGAGGCCCTGAACCGCGTTTCCGGATCGTCCGTAGAATAAGACACCCCGACGAACCCACTATCCCGACGGAGAACCCCATGCGCTGTCCCAAGATCCTCATGCTCACCGTCGCAGCCCTGCTCGCCGCCGGTGGCGCCTTCGCGACGCCCTACCAGATCGATCCCAACCACACGCGCATCGGCTTCGCCGTGCGCCACATGGCCGTCTCGACGGTGCGCGGCGAGTTCCACGACTACGACGCCCAGATCGACATCGACGAGGCCGATCTCACGCGCTCGTCGATCGCCATCGCGATCGAGACGGCGAGCATCGACACCGATGTCGAGATGCGCGACAACGACCTGCGCAGCCCGAATTTCTTCGACGCCGCCACCTATCCGCAGATCACTTTCACCAGCAAGTCGATCGCCCGCACGGCCGCCGGCGGATACCTCGTGACCGGCGATCTGACGATGCACGGCGTGACCAAGGAGGTGCAGCTCCCGGTGACCCTGGCGGGGCCCATCGACCTCGGCGAGAGCCTGCGCATGGGCGCCTCGGCGGAGCTCAGCATCAACCGCAAGGACTGGGGGATCTCCTGGAGCCGGGTGCTCGACAACGGCGGCCTGGTGGCGGCCGACGAAGTCACCCTCGAGATCGAGGCGGAGCTGACGCGGCCCAAGCAAGCAGCGGCCGGCGGCTCGCGCTAGGGGCCGACCGGCGTGACGCGTAGGGCGCCGGGTCGCGCTGGCGCCCTGCCGGGCCTCGGGGTGTTGGCGCTGCTGGTGCAGGGCTGCGCCACGGCGGGCTACACCGCGCAAGCCATCGCCGGCGGGGCGCGCATGCTCCTGGCGCGGCGCTCGATCGACGCGCTCCTCGCCGACCCGAAAACGTCGCCCTCGCTCGCCGAGCGGCTGGCGCGGGTGCGCGAGATCACGGCCTTCGCCGAGCACGAGCTCGCGTTGCCCGCGGGCTCGAGCTTCCGGCACTACGCCGACCTCGGTC
>CAYXXN010000100.1:0-11422 GCA_964469055.1 uncultured Thermoanaerobaculia bacterium | reverse complement strand
ACCTGCGAGGTGACGCCGCACCATCTGCTCTTGACCGACGAGGCGGTGGCGACGACCGGCTTCTCGACGCACACCAAGATGAACCCGCCGCTGCGCGGCGAGCAGGACCGACAGGCTCTGCTTGCGGGCCTGGCGGACGGCACGATCGACGCCATCGCCAGCGACCACGCTCCGCACCATCCCGACGAGAAGGATGTCGAGTTCTCGGTGGCTCCCTTTGGCGTCATCGGGCTCGAGACCAACGTCGGCCTCTGCCTCGATCGCCTGGTGCGCCCCGGTCACCTCACCCTCTCCCGGCTCGTGGAGCTCTTCTCGACAAAGCCGGCGCGGATCTTGGACGCCCCGGGTGGAAACCTGGCACCGAGGAGCGTCGCCGACATCACTCTCCTCGACCTCGACTCCCCTCTGACGGTGCGGGCCGCCGAGTTCCGGAGCAAGGCGCGCAACACGCCCTTCGAGGGCTGGGAGCTACGCGGCCGGGCAGCCGGCACGTACCTGGCCGGGCGGCTGGTGACGGTTTGAGATGGACGCCCCGTCTCTACTCGACGTCGATGGCTTGCAGCTCGACCGGCACCGCGCCGACGATGTCGCAGGTCGGTGGAGCGTTCACGGCGATGGTGTAGGGGTAGCCGACATCGGAGAACGAGTCGAGTCGGACGGTATACGTGCCGGGTGTCGAAGCCGTGAACTGAATCTCGGAGCCCAGGCCGCAGGTGTCGTCATTGCAGATGATCTCGACGTCGCTCGGGTTGAAGGCCCGCAGCCCGGGGTCACCTTCGAAAAAGCCGCCGCCCTGGCAGAAGGTGACGAGTACGGACTCCCCGCCGGCGCAAGTGATGTCGAAGAAATCCTGACAGTCGAAGATGCCGGCACAGTTTCGCGACGCGTTGACGAAGTCGTTGTTCGGCTGGGCCGGGAAAAGAGGGCCGATGTCGGTGATCTCGCCTCCCGTGCAGTGATTTTCGGGGGGGCTCTTCTGCGCGAGGCTCGGACTCGCGACCAGACAGGCTGCGGCGACCACGGCGAGAAGGCTGCGGTTCTTCATGATCTGTCCTCCGTAAATGTCTGGGTAAGTGAGGCGTTATCGCCGGGCCTGGGACGCGGCGCAAGCCGTCCGAGCGCCGTCGACTGGCGAGCTGGATGACCGGGAGGCTAGCACAGCTGGCTGGAACCGCAGGGCGTCACGGCGGTTGGCATAATGCCGCCCGTGCCAGCTCCGCTGCTGCAAACTGCGCGCGCCGCCGTGGAGGCAGGGGCCGAAGTGCTGCGGGGCGCTTTTCGGAGCCCGTCCCTCGTCGCCGAGGAGAAGGCGCGCAACGACTTCGTGACCAGCGCCGACCGCGCGAGCGAGGCGGCGATCCTCGCGGTGCTGAGGGGCGCCTTTCCGGAGCACTGCGTGCTGACCGAGGAGGGTGGGCGAATCGGTGGCGCTGGCTCCGGCCACGAGTGGCTCGTCGACCCGCTCGACGGGACCGCCAACTTCCTGCAGGGTCTGCCGGTCTGGGGCGTGTCCGTCGCCTGCCGCCGCGACGGGGAGCTGGTGGCCGGCGCGGTCCTGGACCCGCTCGGTGGAAACCTCTTCCTGGCGGAACGGGGCGGGGGAGCGCGCTGGAACGAGCGGCCCATGGCCGTCTCTGGGCGCGCCGGCCTGGCGGGAGCCTTCCTCGCCACGGGCTTTCCCTTTCGCGCCAAGGAGGCTCTGGAGCCCTACCTGGCGGCGTTCCGCGACGTGTTCTTGCTGGCGCGCGGCATCCGTCGCTGCGGCGCGGCGACGCTCGACCTCGCCTATACGGCCGCCGGGGTGTTCGACGGCTTCTTCGAGTTCCGGCTCTCGCCCTGGGACATCGCGGCGGGCGCCTTGCTGATCCGCGAGGCCGGGGGCATCGTGACCGACCTCGACGGCGGCGCGGCCTTTCTCGAGACGGGTAACGTCGTGGGCGGCTCGCCGCGGGTGCAGGACGAGCTGCGACGGGTCCTGCACCGGCACGCCGACGAGGCGCGCCTCGACCTCCTGACCGCCCGGCCTGTCGGCTGAGCCGCCGGGACCCGGGGGAGAGGCGTGTTAACGTGCCTCCGAGATGACCCCCGCCGGCCGGCGCCGCGGTCCTCCGACCGTGCTCGAGGTGCAGTTCCACCCGAGCGACATCCGTTGGCGCATGCGCACGGTGTTTCTCGCCCGCCGCGGTGTCGCGGTCGTCGTCGGCGCCGCGGCGCTCCTGGCCCTCTTCGTCCTCGCCAATCTCGTCGTGGCGCCCCGTGTCGTGCGCGACCTGATGCTGCGGGACCTCTACCAGGTGGCCGTCGAGGCCCGGAGCGCCGCCGGGCGCGAGATGGAGGGCCACGCCGCGCGGCTGACGGCCCTCGAGGGGCGGGCTGCGGAGCTGCGCCGCAGCCTGGAGAGGATCTACCTCACCTACGGCCTCGAGGCCGACACCGCCGCGGGGCAGGGTGGCTTCCCGTTCGCGGGCCGGCCGGTGCCGGAGTCGATCTACGCCACCGCCGTGCGCCGGGCCAATGCCGCCGAGGCGCGGCTCGCCGAGGAGGTGGGGGTCCTGGGAACCTTCCTCGAGGAGGTGCGCAGCTTCGAGGCCGTCAACGGCGAGCGCGTCGCGACGACGCCGTCCCTCTCGCCCCTGCGCGACGAGTTCGTGCTCACCAGCCCCTTCGGCCAGCGCGTGAGCCCGTTCACCAAGCGATTCGACGTGCACGCCGGCATCGACCTGGCGGCCGCCATCGGGACTCGCGTGCTGGCGCCGGCGGACGGCGTCGTGGCCTTCGCCGGCCGCTACCCGCTGCGCGAGGACGTCACCTGGTGGCGTTACGGCAACCTGGTGGCCCTGCGCCACGGCATCCGCTTCGTCACCGTCTTCGGGCACTGCGACGAGATCTTGGTGCGAGCCGGCCAGCGCGTCGAGCAGGGCGACGTCCTGGCGACGGTGGGCAACACCGGGTGGAGCACGAGCCCGCACTTGCACTACGAGGTCCGTCTCTGGGACGAGGCGCGGTCCGCGTTCGTGCCCATCGATCCCCGCGTCTACATCCTCGACCACCGTTGGCGGGACGAGGAGCAACTGCTGATCCGGGGCCGCCAGGCGCCGAGCCTCCAGGAGTTCGAGCCGTTGCCGCGCGTGATCGGGGGGTCGTGATGACCGAGCGGTCGCCGACCATGATCATCCCGCGCGGCGCCGACATCCAGGTCGACGGGCACGGTCAGCTCTCCATCAGGACGCCGGGCAACCTGGTCATCCAGAACTCGGGCAACTACCGGACGCTCGAGTCGCAGCATGGCTCGATCCGCATCGAGCCCGAGGCCGAGGTCGAGGCGGTCGAGGTGCGCTGCGCCAGCACCTGCTACATCGAAGGCAGCCTCACCGCCTGGCGCGTGGCCGCCAAGGAGATCCACCTGGAGGACGCGGCGCGGGCCAACATCGTCCTGCAGGAGGCCGGACGCCTGGAGATCGGGAGCGGCGCCCGCCTGGTGGGGAACTTCGAGTCGGAGAAGGAGCTCTTCGTGCTCCTGTCGCGCTTCGCGCGGCAGATTCGCTCGCTGCCGCTCTTCGGGCAGTTCGCGGCCGAGCCGGTCCGCGAGCTGGAGGGAGAGCGGCTCGAGGCGCGGGTCGCCGCGGTCGAGCCCGCAGCGACGAGCGGCGAAGCGGCGGACCCCCTCTTCTTCGCCCTCATCCTCCTGGAGCGCGAGTTCGCCCGCTCGGCGTACGGTCCCGTTTCGCAGCGCGCCCTCGAGGAGCTGATCAAGCTCTTGCGCGAGCCGGACGTCGAGACCCTCGGGCTCACCTATCGCGGCCTCTTTCACCGCGTCGTCGACCCGGGGCCGGACGTGCGGCGGGCCTTCGACCTGGTGCGGGGCGCCGTCGGGCGCTAGCAGCGGAGCCTAGAGCGCCGTGACGCGGACCACTTCCTCGAAGGTGGTGACGCCCTCGGCCAGCTTGCGGAGCGCCGACTGGCGCAGCGTCTTCATCCCCCGCTGGACGGCCTCGCGCTTGAGCTTCGCGGCGTCGGCGCCCGACGCCACCAAGGGGCGGATGCCCTCCTCCATGGGCAGCATCTCGAAGATGCCCGAGCGGCCGTAGTAGCCCGTCTCGCGACAGTCGAAGCATCCCTGGCCGACCTTGACCTTCACCCGCTTGCCCGGCGGCACCGCGAGCCGCAAGATCTGGGCCTCGGCGTCGGTCAAGTGCGTCTCGACCGCGCAGTGGGGGCAGACCTTGCGGACGAGTCGCTGCGCCACGATGCCCACCACCGTCGAGGCGATGAGGAACCGCTCGACCCCGAGGTCGTGCAGCCGCGTCACCGCGGACGGCGCGTCGTTGGTGTGCAGGGTGGAGAAGACCAGGTGGCCGGTCAGCGCGGCCTGCACGGCGTACTCGGCGGTCTCCGAATCGCGGATCTCGCCCACCATGATGATGTCGGGGTCCTGCCTCAGCACGTGACGCAGGGCGCCTGCGAACGTGATGCCGATCTTGGGCTGGACCGCCACCTGGTTGAAGTCCTCGTAGACCATCTCGATCGGGTCCTCGATCGTGGTCACGTTGACCTCGCGCCCGGCGATGATCTTCAGGGCCGAGTAGAGGGTCGTCGTCTTGCCCGAGCCGGTCGGGCCGGTCAGCAGCACGATGCCGTGGGGGCGCGAGATGAAGTCGTTGAAGAGATCCAGCTCCTCGGGGTAGAAGCCGAGGGCGCCGAGATCCTGCAGCAACACCCCGGGGTCGAAGATCCGGAGCACGACCTTCTCGCCGAAGCCGACCGGCAGGGTGGAGACGCGCAGCTCGACCTCGGCTCCGGCGCGCGTCGTCTTGACGCGGCCGTCCTGCGGCCGCCGCTTCTCGGCGATGTCTAGACGCGACATCGTCTTGATGCGGCTGGCGATCGCGTTGTGCACGATCTTCGGGATGCTCTGGATGTCGTGCAGCACGCCGTCGATGCGGAAGCGGATGAGGGAGAAGTCGCGCTTGGGCTCGATGTGGATGTCGCTCGCCCTCGTGTCGTAGGCGTGCTGGAGCATGAACTCGACGGCGTTGACGATGTGCTGGTCGCTCGACTCGATCTCGGCCTCGCTCTTCATGCGGACGAGCTGCTCGAGGTTGCCCAGATCGATGCCGCCGGAGAGATCCCGCTCGGCGCGCTTGACGGCGTGACGTAGGCCGTAGAACTCGTTGAGGGCGCGCAGCACGTCGGGTTCCGAGGCCAGCACGAGCTCGATGTCGCGGCCGGCGATGCGGCGGAAGGAGTCGATGCCCTCGATGTCGTAAGGATTGGCGCAGGCCACCCGTAGCCGGCCGCCCTGCATCTCCAGCGGGATCATGCGATGACGCCGGGCGAAGGGCCGGGAGACCTTGGACTCGATCAGCTCGGCGTCGAGCGCCAGGGTGTCGATGCGCACGAACTCGAGACGAGCGTCGCGGGCGATCGCTTTGGCGATGTCGAGCTCGTTCAAGCGACCGTTCTCGCCGTCCGGCGAGGGGAAGTTGAGCCGCTCGATCACCTCGTAGGCGAGGGCCCGCTGCTCGTAGGCGCGCGGGTTGCGGTTGCGCTGCGGCAGGGCGCGGGCCTCCTTGCGGACGTCCGCCACTTGTTGGGCGTTCAGCACGCCCTGACGGGCCAGGACTTCGGCGACCAGCTCGGGGCTCAGGTTCATCGGCCGTGCTCGGCTGCTAAGTGTAGCAGCGACAGGAGGTTCAAACGCGATGGCCGACGCCGTCTCGCCTAGAATCCCGCGGTGCCTCGGGTCGAGGTGAGCCTCACCCTGGTCGTCGCCTGCGCGCTGGCCTGGTCGGTACTCGACCTGGCGCGCAAGCGGCTGGCGGCGGAGCTCTCGCCCGCCGCTCTCCTGCTCCTGCTCGCCGCCGGCCAGACGCCGGTCTTCGCGGTCTGGGCGCTGGCCGGCGCGCCCGGGTGGCCCGGACTCGACTACCTCCCGCCCGGGCTGGGCTCGATCGTCCTCAACGTGCTCGCCAACCTCGCCTTCCTCGAGGCGCTGCGGATCGCTCCGCTCTCGTTGGCCGTTCCGCTGCTGTCCCTGACGCCCGCGCTCACCACCGTGATGGGCGCGGTCCTGCTCGGCGAGCGACCGTCGGCGGGTGACGTCGTGGGCACGGCACTGGTCGTCGCCGGCGCTTGGCTCCAGAGCTGGCCGGAGCGGTCGGGGCCGGCGAGGGCCGCGGTCGCCGGGGCCCGAGGGACGCTGCTGATGTTGGCCGTCGCGCTCTGCTGGTCCGCGGCCCTGCCGCTCGACAAGCTCGCGGTAGCGCGGTCGAGCCTGGCGGTCCACGCTCTGCTCCTCAACCTCGGCGTCGCGACGAGCGCCGCGCTGATCCTGGCGGCGAGCCGACGGTGGTCGGAGCTGCGCCCCGCCGCCCGCCGACCCTGGCTGGCCGTTGCCGCGCCGGCGACGGCGGCAGCCGCCATCGCCCTCCAACTGCTGGCCATCCAGGGGGTCGCGGTCGGCGTCCTGGAGACGGTGAAGCGTGCCGTCGGCTCGACTCTCGCCCTCGTCTTCGGTCGGCAGCTGTTCGGCGAGCGGGTCGGTTGGCGGCGGCTCGCCGCGGTGGCCTTGATGACGCTCGGCGTGGCCCTCGTGCTCGGCTGAGCGGGTGGCAGGCCGACGGCCCGCTCAGCGAGCCGGCCAGCGCTGCTGCAGCTCGAGGGTGACGGTCCAGTGCGCTCGCAGCTCGGCCATCGAGTCGCCGCCCAGCTTGACGACCAAGGCGTCCGCCAGCACCCAGGCCACCATGGCCTCGGCGATGACGCCAGCCGCCGGCAGGGCGGTCACGTCGCTCCGCTCGTACTGCGAGGTGGCCGGCTCGAGCGTGTCGAGGTCGACCGAGGGAAGTCCCCGGCGCAGCGTCGAGATCGGTTTCTTGTAGGCGGTGATCACCAGATCCTCGCCATTGGTGACGCCGCCCTCGAGGCCGCCCGCCCGATTCGTCGGCCGCCGCCAACGTCCGTCTGCGGCGCGCTCGATGGCGTCGTGGGCCGCGCTGCCCGGCCCGCGGCAGGCGGCGATGGCCCCGCCGATCTCCACCGCCTTGACGGCCGGCACCGACATCACGGCTTGCGCCAGGCGGCCGTCGAGCTTCTCGTCCCAGTGGGTGTGGGAACCGAGGCCGGCCGGCACGTTGTGGGCGATGACGGCGACCGCGCCGCCCAGCGTGTCTCCGGCCTCGCGAGTCTCGTCGACGAGAGCGACCATGGCGGGCTCGAGCGAGCGATCGATGGCCCGCAGAGGCGAAGTGTCGTCGACGGCCAGTAACTGCTTCCAGGTAGGGGTCGGAGCGTCGGCGCCGAGCGGGCCGAGGGCCAGGACGCCGCTGCGGATCTCGACCCCGAACTCGGCGAGCAGCATCTTGGCGAAGGCCCCGGCCGCGACTCGTGCCGCGGTTTCTCGCGCCGACGCGCGCTCGAGCACGTCGCGCAGGTCGTCGCGCAGGAACTTGAGACCGCCGGCCAGATCGGCGTGGCCGGGTCGCGGTACGTGCAAACGTCGCTGCGCAACGCGCTCGGGGTCGACGACCAGTGGGTCCATCACTGGACCCCAGTTGACAAAGTCGCGGTTCTCGATCGCCAGCGCCACCGGGGAGCCGAGCGTCTCGCCGCCCCGCACGCCGCCGCGGATCTCGACGTGATCTCTTTCGATCTGCATCCGGCGGCCGCGTCCGTGGCCGTGCTGGCGGCGCTCCAGGTCCCGGCGCAACAGCTCGAGATCGACGAGGAGGCCAGCCGGGAAGCCGCGCAGGACGGCCGTCAGGCCCGGCCCGTGGCTCTCGCCCGCCGTCGTCAGCTCGAGGCGCTGCGGCACGGCGCGCAGGCTATCAGGGGGTGGGCGGCACCCCGCCCGCGAGCTCCAGGAAGGGCTCGCGCAGCGTCGCCGGCATGCGCGTGGGCCGACCGTCGTCGCGCCGCACCCAGACGTGTTCCGTGCGGCCGTGGGCCAGCAGCTCCTCGCCGCGGCGCACCTCGTACGCGAAGGCGAGATGGCGAGTGCGCAGACGCTCGATCCAGACCGCCACTCGGACGCGATCGCCGTAGCGAGCGCCGCGCCGGTAGTGAACCTGGGCCCCCACGACCATCAGCAGGTAGCCGAGTCGCTCGATCTCGGGGTACGGGTGCCCGGAGCGGGCGCAGAGAGCGGTGCGCGCCAGCTCGAACCACACGAGATAGTTGGCATGGTGCACGACGCCCATCTGGTCGGTCTCGGCGTAGCGCACCTCGATCTCGACCTCGTGCCGCAGCGGACCGCTCATCGAGTCGGCCAACTGTAGCGCAGCACCGTCCACAGGATCTTGACGCCGGCCCGCAGCGTCCCCGAGAGGGTGCCGGTGATCTTCGACACGCCGAGACGACGGCGATAGCTCACCGGCACCTCGGCCACGCGCAGCCCGCGGCGCAGAGCCTTGACCTGCATCTCGGCGGTCCAGCCGAAGTCGGGATCCCGCATCCCGAGCCGCTCCAGAGCCGGCCAGGCGACCGCCCGGAAGGGCCCCAGGTCGGTGTAGCGGTGGCCGTAGAGGAGGCGGATGAGCCAACAGGCGACGACGTTGCCCGCCCGCGCCTGCGGCAGCAGCGCGCCGCGCTCCCGCTCCCCGAGGATGCGCGAGCCGATGACCAGGTCGGCAGTACCGGCGGCGATCGGAGCGAGCAGCCGCGGCAGCTCCTCCGGATGGTCCGAGAAGTCGGCGTCGAGGAAGACGACCACGTCGGGCGGGTCGTGCTTCCGGAGGTGCGCCAGGGCGCGCAGGCACGCGCCGCCGTATCCTGGCCGTGACTCGCCCACCACCTCGGCGCCGCCCGCCGCCGCCGCTCGCGCCGTGCCGTCGCTCGAGGCGTTGTCGCAAACCACGACCTGTCGCACGGGCGGCCGCGGGATCGCCGCCAACACGAGGGGGAGTGAGCGCTCTTCGTTGCGCGCGGGGATGACGACGTCCACGACGAGGTCCATGGCACCCTGCCGGCGCGCGAGGCGATGACGGTATCATCCGCCGGTGCCACTCGGCCGTTACCAGAACGTCAAGGGCACGCGGGATCTCCACTGGCCGGAGACCTACCTTTGGAGCCGTGTCGAGGCCAAGGCGCGTGAGGTGTTCCAGAGCTACGGCTACGGGGAGATCCGCACGCCGATCCTCGAAGACACGGAGCTCTTCGTGCGCAGCGTGGGCGAGACGACCGACATCGTCGGCAAGGAGATGTACACCTTCACCGACCGCAAGGGTCGCAGCCTCACGCTGCGTCCCGAGAGCACGGCCTCGGTGGCGCGCTCGTTCATCCAGCACGGCATGGAGGGTCTCGGCCTGCCGGTGAAGCTCTTCTCCATCGGCCCCCATTTCCGTTACGAGCGCCCCCAGAAGGGACGCTACCGGGAGTTTCACCAGATCGACGCCGAACTGATCGGCGAAGGGGGCCCGGCCGCCGACGCCGAGGTGCTCTTGATGCTGGTGCGGTTCTTGACCGAGCTGGGGTTCACCGGCCTGACCGTCCTACTGAATTGCGTGGGAGACGGTGAGTCGCGCGCAGCCTACCGGCAGGCGCTGCGGAGTTTCCTCGGACCTCTGCGCGAGCGGCTGAGCGCGGACAGCCGGCGGCGACTCGAGACCAACCCCTTGCGCATCCTCGATAGCAAGGACCCCGAGGAACGGGAGTTGCTGCGCGACGCCCCGCAGATCGAGGACTCTCTCAACGAGCTCAGCCGGGCCCACTTCGCGAGCGTGCGTAGCGCCCTCGAACGGTGTGGCGTCCCTTACCGCGTCGAGCCCCGGCTCGTGCGTGGCCTCGACTACTACACCCTCACTGTCTTCGAGGTCAGCGCCTCCGGCCTTGGCGCGCAGGACGCCATCGTGGGCGGCGGTCGCTACGACACCCTACTCGAGCAGTTGGGCGGCCCGGCTTACCCCGCCATCGGTTTCGCCATCGGCGAGGACCGACTGATCGAAGCCCTGCGCAGCTTCGCGGAATGGCCGGTCCCGGGCTACCCGGAGATTCATGTCATTGGCATCGGCCTACCGCCAGCGGAACCTCTTCGCCTGGCCGAGGAGCTACGGGAGCAGACGAGGGAGATGGGTGAGAAACGGCTCCGGGTGAGCAGTGAGCTCGGAGAGCGCAGCTTGAAGGCCGCACTCAGGCGAGCCGGCGACCAGGGCCGTCGATTCGCCGTGCTCCTCGGGGAGTCGGAGCTGGCGGCCGGCACCGTCACGGTCAAGGACCTGCGGAGCGGCAGCCAGCGAACCGTCCCCAGGGCGGAGCTCGTGACCGTTTTGACCGGAAAGGGAACAGGTTGATGAAGCGGCGAGGTGCCGGCACGCTCGGGGTCGCCAATGTGGGCGAGCGCGTCCTGCTGCAGGGCTGGGTGCATCAGCGCCGCGACCACGGCGCGGTGACCTTCTTGAACTTACGCGATCGTAGCGGCATCGTGCAGGCCGTGCTGCGCGCGGACGGGGAAACGGCGCGGGAGCTCGAGCCCGCCCGACTCGAGTGGGTCGTCGAGCTCGAAGGCGTCGTCGCGGAGCGCGCCCCCGAGGCGGTGAACCCCGACATGGCGACCGGTGCGGTCGAGGTCGTCGTCGAGCGTGCGGCGGTGCTGGCGCGCGCTGATCCCCTGCCGTTCGCGATCGCCGATCAGGTCGACGCCTCCGAGGACACACGGCTGCGCTACCGCTACCTCGACCTGCGCCGCCCCACCTTGCAGCGCAACCTGATGCTGCGGCACAGGGCGACCCTAGAGACCCTCCGCTACTTCGATGAGCAAGGCTTCGTGCACGTCGAGACGCCGATCCTCACGCGCTCGACCCCGGAGGGGGCCCGCGATTACCTGGTGCCGAGCCGGGTGCATCGCGGCAGCTTCTACGCCCTGCCCCAGTCGCCGCAGCTCTTCAAGCAGCTCTGCATGGTGGCGGGGCTCGAGCGCTACGTGCAGTTGGCGCGCTGCTTCCGCGACGAGGATCTGCGGGCCGACCGTCAGCCCGAGTTCACGCAGATCGACGTGGAGCTGTCGTTCCCGCGCGAGGAGGACATCTTCGAGCTCATCGAGGGGCTGCTGGGTCGACTCTTCGGCCTGGTGGGGATCGCGACGCCCAACCCCTTCCCTCGCCTCACCTGGGCGGAGGCGATGCGCCGCTTCGGCAGCGATCGCCCCGACCTGCGCTTCGGGTCGGAGATCGTCGACCTCACGGCGGCGCTGGCGGCGAGCGGCTTCCGAGCCTTCCGCGCGGCCGCCGAGGCCGGCGGCGTGATCCGGGGCTTCGCGGTGCCGGGCGCCGCCGGCGCCAGTCGCAAGCAGCTCGAGGACTGGGCGGTGCTCGCTCGCCAGCATGGTGCGGCCGGAGTGCTGGCCGCCCGCCGGCAGGAGGGGCGCACGACGTTCCAGGTGAAGGACGCGCTCGCCGAAGGCGAGCTCGGGGCCCTGGCAGCGGCGCTC
>CAYXXN010000099.1:0-11446 GCA_964469055.1 uncultured Thermoanaerobaculia bacterium | reverse complement strand
GAGTCCGTAGCCGAGGGGCACCTCCCACCAGGTCCTGGCCAGCGCCGGCACGAGTCGCAGGAAGTCGCCGCCGCCGTGCACGAGCACGACGCGGGGCACGCGCTCGTCGAGGGCGCCGTGCAGGGCGGCGAAGATCGAGCCCAAGCTGGTGCCCACCACCACGGCGCGCTGTAGATCGAGACCCTCCACCGCTTCGACGTAGCTCAGGGCGAGCATGCCGCCGGCCACCGTGGCGGCGGCGGCACGGCGCACGTCGGCGAGCCAGCGCAGCTTTCCCAGCAGCGACTGCGGGCGGGTGTAGGGGTACTGGATGACGAGCAGAGCGAGGTCCCCTCGCTCGGGGAGCAGCTCCAGGACTCGACGCTCGGTCTTGAGCCCCGCGTACATGACGACCACACGGTAGTCGGGGGAGAGAGCCTGCGGCCGGCGGTAGAAGACCTGTGTCACTTCGCCGCGCTCGTTGTGGAGCGCGAGCTGGTCGACCCGCCCGAGGTCGGTCGGCTCGCTCGCCACGACCACCGCGCGCGTGAAGCGACCGCGCGCCGCGGCGACGAGCTCGCCGTCGGTGCGGCGCCAGCTGGCGAGGCCCCAGGCTCCCCCGAAGAGGAGAGCGCCGAGGCCGACCAGGGCCAACCGCTGCGCGCGCCCGCGTCTCGCCACGCCGGGCAGAGACTACTCGGTCTCGAACTCGCCTTCCGAGATGGTCTGGTTGCCGCCTTCCTCGATCGCCAGCACCTCGAAGATGTACGGCGTGCCCGGGTCCATGAACGCTGCGGGAATCCTTACGCTCGTCGTGTCGGCCGAGAGCTTGATGTCGATGACGAGGTGGGGGTCATCCCGCTCGACGATCACCTGGTAGCCGACGATCGCGCTTCCCGGGGGGTCGGCGACGGCCTGCCACTCGACGACGGTATGGTTAGGGTCGACTACGTCCCCCGCCACCGGTTGGACGATGAAGGGTGCCCCGGGAATCGCGTGCGTGAACCTCGCATGGCCCGTGACGTCCCTGCCATCGACCGTCTTGCCGACGAACTCGTACCTGCCCTCGGGGAACCGCGCCATGAGATCGTCGAGTGGGAGCTCGTCGAGCGGCGGCTCCACGCTCTCGAAGAAGAGCTCGGTGAGGCCGAGGGCCCCCACGCTGCCCCTGCCCCTGACGTCGAAGATCTTGTGCCCATCGGGATCGAAGACCCTCATCCTCTTCCATTCTCCGTCGAAGAAGACCTGAACGCCCACGTCCTGAGCCGTGTCGTTGAGCTCGATGATGATGCTCGCTGCGCTCAAGCGAGCCGCCCACAGCTGCGGGGCGGCCATCCCGGAGAAGAGCGCCACGGCCGCTCCTGCGACCACGAACCGGACCATGCTGTTTCTCATCGCCTGCCTCCGCCCGCTTCCTGCGGGCTAGGTTGCAGCCGCCGGCGAGCTGCCTGCGGTGCGTCTTCATTCGAGTTGGATGCCCGGCCGCCAGGAATCCTTCGCTGGGGCGCCTTCCCCGATAGAGTCGCAGGACGAGGAGCCCACCGATGCGACGCTCGACCCGCACCCTCCTCGGTCTCGGGCTGGCGCTCGGGACCCTCTGGGGCCGGCCCGACGAAGTCCTCGCGGCGGCTGCCCGGCCGTCGGCCGGCGACTCGGCTGCCGCGGAGCTGACAGTGTACGCCGCCGCCAGCCTCCGCGACGCGCTCGAGGAGCTGGCCCCGGCCTGCGAGCGGGAGCTGGGCGTCCGTCTGGTCTTCAACTTCGGCGCCTCGAACGATTTGGCGCGACAGATCCAGGCGGCGCACAAGGCCGATGTTTACATCTCCGCCGACCAGGGCTGGATGGAGTCCGTCGCGGCGGCCGGACTGGTGGACGCCGCCTCGCTTCGCGCCCTGCTGTCGAATCGCCTGGTCGTCATCGGCGCCGCCGACTCCGACCTGCGCGTCGGCTCGGCCGCGGATCTCGCGGCCGCCGACGTGCGGCGTCTGTCGCTCGCCAATCCCGACGCCGTGCCCGCCGGCAAGTACGCCAAGGCCTGGCTCGAGCGTGCCGGCCAGTGGGACGCCGTGAAGGACCGGGTGGTGCCGGCGGTCGACGTGCGCGCGGCGCTGGCGGCCGTCGAGAGCGGAGCGATCGAAGTGGGCATCGTGTACGCGACCGACGCCGCGATCTCCAGCCGGGTCGCGGTGCTCTTCTCGGTCCCCGAGAGCGAGGCACCCCTGATTCGCTATCCCATCGCGGCCTTGGCCGGTCGCCCTCACCTCGGCGCCGCCCGCCAGGTCGTCGACTGGCTCGCTGGAGGGCAGGCGGCTGCGGTCTTCGAGGCCTACGGTTTCGGAGTGCTCGCCGCCGCGCGCGAGCCCGTCGTTGAGCGCTGAAATCCTCGTCCCGCTGCGGCTGAGCCTGGGGATCGCCGCTCTGGCGGCGGCGCTCATCCTGCCGCCGGGGATCCTGCTGGGTCGCCTCCTGGCGCGCCGGTCGTTCCCCGGCAAGAGCCTCCTCGAGACCGTCCTCTACCTGCCGCTCGTCCTGCCGCCGACGGCGGTCGGCTACCTCCTGCTGACCCTGTTGTCCCGCGATGGTCTTTTGGGCGCGCGCACTCTGGGGCTCGACCTCGATCTGCTGTTCACCTGGAAGGGCGCGGCGCTGGCCTCCGCCGTGATGGCCCTGCCCCTGGTGGTGCGCACCGCGCGGTCGGCGTTCGAGGAGGTCGACCCTCGCCTGGAGGCGATGGCGCGCACGCTCGGGCTGGGCCCGGTGCGGACCTTCTTCACCGTCAGCCTGCCGCTCGCCCGGCGCGGGCTGGCGGCGGCGGCCTTGCTCGGCTTTGCCCGGAGCGTGGGCGAGTTCGGGGCCACCGTGATCGTCGCCGGGAGCATCCCGGGCCGCACCCAAACCCTGGCGCTCGCGATCTTCGCCGACATCCAGTCGGGACGGGAGCGCGAGGCGCTCGTCCTGGTGTGGATCACGGTGATCCTGGCCTTCACCGCTTTGTGGAGCGTCGAACACCTGCTGCGCCCGCGTGCAACACGGCGATGACCGCACCCTTCCTTCTCGATGTTCAGGTAGCGCTCGCGCCGTTCACGCTGGCCGTGCGCTGGGCCACCGCCGAGACCTCTCTCGGCGTGTTCGGCCCCTCCGGCGCCGGCAAGACGACGCTACTCGAGGCGGTCGCCGGCCTGCGCCGCGACACTCGCGGCAGGATCGTCGTCCAAGGCGAGGTCTGGCTCGACTCGGCGCGCGGCATCGACCTCGCGCCGGAGCGCCGGGGTGTGGGCTACGTGCCCCAGGACGTGCTCCTCTTCCCGCACCGCGACGTGCAGGGCAACCTCCAAGCTGGACGGCGGCGGGCCGAGCGGCCGGGAGCCCGACGGTTGGATCCCGGCCGGGTGCTCGAGGTCCTGGAGCTGGAGTCGCTGCGGAGCCGGGAGGTCGCCTCGCTTTCGGGGGGTGAGCGCCAACGGGTCGCCCTGGGCCGAGCCTTGTGCTCGGCGCCGCTCCTGCTGCTGCTCGACGAGCCGCTGGCCGGCGTCGACCTCGCCCTGCGGCGGCGCATCTTGCCCTACCTCTGGCGCGTGCGCGAGGAATTCGAGATTCCCACGCTCTACGTCTCGCACGACGCGACCGAGATTCAGATGCTCGCCCGCGAGGTCTTGGTGCTCGAGGCGGGGCGGGTCGCTGCGCAGGGAGCGCCGGCCAGCGTCCTCGCCTCCGCCGGAGTCCTGCCGCTCTCGCGAGCGGACGGTTTCGAGAACGTGCTGCGCGGCCGCGTGGTCGAGGCGAGGCCGGCGGTCGCAGTCGCCGCGCTCGCGAACGGCGCCCGCCTCAGCTTCGCCGCTGCCGGCCTCGCCGTCGGCCAGGAGGTGTCGATCGGGGTGCGGGCGGAGGACCTGATCCTCTCCCTACGCGAGCCGGCCGGGCTCTCCGCTCGCAACGCGCTGGCAGCGGTCATCCGAGAAGTGCGACCGGGAGGGGTGGAGGAGAGCGAGGCGCCGGCGGTCGTCGCCACGCTCGAGCCCGGCGGCGGGCCTCCCCTCGTCGTGCTGCTCACCGACGAGGCGATCCGGGAGCTCGGCCTCGAGGTCGGTCTTCCGGTCTACCTGCTGTGCAAGGCACAGGCCTGCCGTCTTCTGGCCGCCCGCTGACCTACGGCCGCACCGTCGTCAGTTCACCGTCTGCGACCAAGCGCCTGTGTCGCCCGACTCGAAGCCGTCGGCGTGGAGCAGCACCGGATCGTCGCAGGTATCCGACTGACCGTCGGCGACCTGCAGGTCGAAGTTCGTCAACTGCACCTCGTCGAAGTGGAAGCCGAAGCCGTTGACCAGTGGATCGGTGCCGTAGTAGACGTGCAGCTGAGCGAGCTTGCCGGCGAAGGTCGCCGATTGCAGCGCCGCCGCGCTCCACGTGCTGTCGTCCCAGGCCGTCATGGCGTCTGCCCAACCGTCCTGGTTCGCCGTGCCGCACGTGCCGTTCACACCCGTCGCGTTGTAGAGGCGGCCGCCGTCCGGATTCACCGGCGTACGCTCTCCGGTCGCCAGGTCGAAGATACCGATGTTGGCACGGTCGTACCAGGGAGGGAAGAGCGGCTCGATGTCGAAGCTGTTCCACAGCGACATCGTCGAGTTGGAGTTGAGCACCACGACTGGCGAGCGGATCTGGTCGCACTGGCCGTCGAGGAAGGCCGAGGAGGCCTCGTAGAAGGTCGTGCCGTTGCCGCCGCCGCCGGCGCTCGAGCGGTTGAAGGTGCCCCGGATCACTTGCCAGCCGTCGGTATCGGTCTCGAAGTCGAAGATGAAGGAGGCGTGGGGCTCGAGGTCGCTCTCGGCCGCGGCGATCCGCAGGGTGCCCGTCTTGCTGATCGGATCGAGCTCGTCGCTGGTCACCCTGACGCGGAACTCCATGGTGTCGTCGAAGGCGACGTCGCGGGCCTGGAAGGTGAAGCGTCCCTGCGCCGTGCCGCAGGCTGGCAGCGTCGCGCCGCCGTTCACGGCCGGGCTGCCGATCAGGGTGTTGGGGTGTGACAGGGGCTCGACCTCGACGATGCGGACGTTGTGCTGCGTGCCCGTGCCGTTGTTCGTGATGTCGAAGGAGACGGTCGCCTCTTCGCAGTTGTCGATGAACGGATCGTCGTCGCCCAGGTCGACCGTCGTCGTGCCTCGGGCGGCGTCGACGAAGACGTTGGGGCCGGCGACTGGCGTGGCGGCGCTGCAGCTGCTCATCGCGCTGCGGCAATCCTGGTCGTTGCCCACCGCCAGTACGGTGTACCGGTACTGGCGTCCGTTCTGGGCGCCGTCGTCGAGGAAGCTGACGGAGACTCCCTCCCCGAGCGTCGTGACGTCGACCTCGCCGACCTTGATCTTGCCCATGTCGCAGCCGAGGACCCCGTCGGTACGGTAGACGTCGTACCGGGAGGCGTTGGCCACCGTGTTGATCTCCACGAGGACTCCCTTGTCGAGCGCCGTCAGCTGGGCAATCGACGGCGTGGCCGGCGCTCCGGCGCAGCCTGAGTTCTGCACCGTGGGCGAGGTGCACGCGATCTGATGGCGGTCGAAGGCCGCGAAGATCGCGGTCATGTGCGGCGTCCCGTTGTTCAAGTTGCCGTCGTCGTCGTCGACCGCCAAGTGGTTCAAGTAGCCGCCGTCGGCGTTGCAGCCGCAGCCCGTGGTGCCCTGGCAGTTGCCGCCGGTGGTGAACCAGTTGGTGGCGTTGCCGCCGCCCAGGTAGGTGAGCCGAGTCGTGATCTCGAGGGAGGTGTTCGCGTCCAAGCCGAACAAGCCAGGCAGATCCCGCTTGGCCAGGTCCCAGGCCGCCTCGGAATGGATGTGGCCCAGGCAGTGGACCACACCGCCGCAGTTCGCGTTGCCCCAGTCGATGTCGTGTGGCTGACCCGAGACGTGCTTGGCCCAGTCGATCTCGCGGATGCCATCGCACATCGTGCAGGGGTCACCGTAGCCGTTGCAGTTCGAGCCGTTGATGGCGAAGCCGCGGCCGATGCAGGATTGGCCGAGCCGCAGGGCGGCGTAGACGTCGGCGATGCCTTCGCCAGGGAAGGAGATCGCCGGGACGGAGTCGTTGTTGTCCATCCCGTGCCCCCACTCGTGATCGAAGACTCCCGCCAGCTCGCCGGTGTTGGCGCAGTTGCCGCCCGAGCGGTAGAAGTTGATCGTCGAGCCGTCCCAGAAGGCGTTGCAGCTCTGGTTGATGTTCATGTTGGCGGTGAGCTGATCCTCGAGCCAGGCGCTGCCTGGGCGTTGGCCGCGGGCCTGCGCCTTGACCTGGTTGACCTCGAAGAAGCCGGAGCGCGACGAGTGGGTGTCGCCGGCCGAATGGCCGCCCGGCACGGTGCAGTCGTCGCCACCGCTGGTGCCGAGGTCGACGTTACCGGTGCTCGACTCGTTGATCGCGCCGCAGACGTCGGCCATGCGCACGAAGAGGCCGTCGAGGTGGGTGGTCACCGTGCCGTCGGCGCACACCCCGAGGTTGCCGCCGCCGTCGGTGAACAGGGTGTCGGCGCCGACCGCGAGGTCCGCCCAGGGCATGGGCCAGCCGGCCTGCTCAACCCCGTCCGGCGCGACCCCGTCGTTGCTAATCGGGTAGACGCCGCCCTGCACGCGCCGCTGGGTGGCGTACTGGTTGCGGTCCTGGAAGGCGAGCAGCTCGCCGCTGTGGGCGTCGACGAGCCCTTCCCAGGTGCCGCGGTCGCCCGGCACTCGCAGGCTCAGCACCCAGGCGAGGCGATAGTCGTAGCCGCGGCCGACCTGCACATCGTCCAGCGTCTCGCCGGCGGCGAGAGGGACGATCTCGAGGTAGGGCGCCCGTCGCGGCTCGGTCGCCCGGCCGCCCAGGAAATCACTGACCGAGGCCGCCGCGTCCGCGGCGGAGATCGACGGTGTCGTGGCGAGACGGACGTCGCCCCAGCGGTCGGCGCCGAACAGCACCAAGTTGCCGTGATTGACGACGGCCGTGAGCCGAGCGTCGCGCACCGGCACGCCGTCGACGACTCGCCGGGCGTAGATCTGCGCCAGCGCGCCGTCCTCGTGGACCGTGACCAGCCCGTTGGGAACCTCCCGTGGATCGATGCGCAGCGGCGCGGCGTTGAAGCGCAGGAAGTCGGCGAAGGCCTGCCAGATCGCCCCTCGCAGCGCCGCCTCGTCGCGCGGCACACTGTCGGCAATCCCCTCCCAGTGCAGGCTGTTGCCCACTCCGCTGCCGGGAACCAATGGCCGAGCGTCGAGCAGCGTGCCCCAGCGGTCGCTGCGCAGGTCGAGGAAGGCGCTGTCGGCACCGATCCCGAGCGCCGCCAGGTCCGCCTCGGCGGCGAGCGCCGTGGCGCCCTCGAGGGCGCCCAGCGGCTGGTAGGCGTTGGCGATGGTCAAGCGGGGGTCGCGAAACTCGGCGAAGTCCTTCCGCTGCGGCGGTACCACGACCGCCGATGCCTCGGCCGCGGCGAGGAGCGCCACGGCGACTGCGAGAACGAATCGTTGGTTCGAGTTCACGGCGGGAATCCTCCGGGGCCGGTACTTCGGAGCTGCGCCGTCTCGAGGCGCGATCGATTTCCGGTACCGTAGCACACCGCTTGCGCGCCGCTGTGAGATCGCCCACGCCGGGCCGGACCCGCCCCCCCGGATCGCCGGTCGCCTCGACGGCGCGGGCCGCCGGAGTGGCGATCTTCCTCGCCGCCCTGGCGGCGAGAACCCTCTTCTGGCAGGCGACGCCGGACCGTGACTGGCCGGGGAGCGCTCCGTACCAGGGCGATGCCGCCCTGTGGCTCCAATACGCGGGCGCCCTCGAACGCGGCGAGCCGTTCGAGCTCGGTCTACCGCTGCGGCCGCCGGCGACGGCCTATCTCATCGCCGGGGTGTCGGAGGGTGGGATCGACGTCACCGGGTTGCGATTCTTCTGGTGCCTCCTAGGAGCTACGACCGTTCTGATCCTCTACCTGGCAGCGCTGCGCTCCTTCGGCCTGCCGGTCGCCGTCGGTGTGGGCCTGTGGACGGCGGCCTCCTCCGGCTTGCTGATGCTGTCGAGCTCGCTCAACAACGAGACCCCTTACTTGTTGTTGGTCGGGCTGCTGCTCTGGCTGGCGCCCAGCGTGGTGACGGCACCGCGGGTGGCCGGTCTCCTCGGCTGGGGGGCCTTGAACGGTCTCGCGTGCTTGTTCCGGGTGGAGCATGCGATCTTCTTCGGGTTGACGTCGCTGTGGTTGGGCGGTCGCTGGTTGCGATCGGTTGGGGTGCGGCGGGCCGTGGCCAACAGCTTTCAGGTAGGGATGATGTTCGGCTTGGCGCTCCTGCCTTGGAACCTGGCGGCTTGGCGCTCGGTCGCCAGGTTCAACGAGGAGCCGTCGCCTCTGCCGCCGGGGGTGGAACAGGCCCAACGGGCGCTCGAGGACTCGCTGGCCGAGATCGCTTGGAGCGAGGCGGCACGGGCCGAGGCCGCCAGGTTGCCGGCCTTCGCTCGTCGCACCGCCGTCGACTTCGTCACCGCGACGGTGGCGCAGCGCGGACGATCTCGGGTCGAGGCTGACGACCTCGGCATCCTGGAGGACGCTTTCGGATACCGACCGCGAGCCCTTTCCTCTTACCCGTTCATTGCGTCGTCCGGAGGACTCAATTTCGCCCTTGCCAACCAAGTCTCGTCGACGGGCGGTTTTTCGCGCGCGACGCTCGAGGCGCCGCCACCGCTGACCGGTGGACCGGGGCTCTATCCGCCGTTCCTCGTCGCCGGCCTGCCGCCGCCCGATCTCTCGCTGACCTACCCGCCGCACCTGCAGCTCGTCAACGAGGGCTACGCCTTGGGCTGGGAGTGGCTGACGACGCGTGGGGCGCGGGCCGGCGCCTTGCTCGGCGCGAAGCTTCAGCGCTTCTGGAGCGGCGCCGCGCTCGGCTGGACCGGCTACGACCTGCCGCTCGGCGCCTCCGGGCGGCGCGAGCCGGTGGACCTCGTCGTGCCGCGGGGAGCGGGAGCGACGAGCTGGCGGGTCGTTCTGCTCCTCGGCGCGGCGGTCGGGCTGACTGTGGCGTGGCGGCGTCCGGGAGGCATGCCGTGGCTGTTGTTTCTGGGGTGCAAAGTGCTCGTCACCCTGGCCTTCTACGGCTACGCACGCCAGGGGGCCTCGACGATCCCCGTGATCGCCTTGCTGCTCGTCCTCGCCGCTGGGCGTTGGCTGCCCGCCGCCGCCGACTCGAGGAAGTGGCTCAAGATCGCGCTCGTGGGCTCGCTGGTCGTCGTCGGCGTCGAGGTGCTGCGCTGGCTTCGCCCACCCGAGCTGTTCGTCGACGGCCAGCCGATCGTCGCGGGGGTGTGGCCCGCGGCCAACGATCATGGGGCGCACGAGGTGCAGGCGCGGTGACGCCGCTCGTCGGCATGGCGCTCGCGGCCGCCCTCGCCGCGGCTGCGCCTCCGGCGGCCCGCCGGCCGGACGTGCTCTTGATCACCGTCGACACGCTACGCCCGGACGCCCTGGGCTGGGTCTCGGGACGAGAGGGCACTCCCAACCTCGACCGCCTGGCGGTGGAAGGGTTCCGATTTCCCGCGGCAGTCGCGCCGGTGCCGCTCACCCTGCCTTCTCATACCTCGCTGATGACTGGCCTGACGCCTCCCAGGCACGGGGTAAGGGACAACGGCGAACAGCTCGGTGAAGGGTCCTTCGTGCTGGCCGAGGCGCTCGGGACGGCAGGCTACGCGACGGCCGCTTTCGTCAGCGGCTTTCCGCTGTCGCGACCCTTCGGGCTGGACCGCGGCTTTTCGCACTACGACGACACGCTGACGGCGGGCAGCGGCGCCTGGCTCGAGCGGCCGGCGGCCGAGACCACCGCGGCTGCCCTGGCCTGGCTCGATGATGTGGCGAGCCCGTGGTTCCTCTGGATCCACTACTACGAGCCCCACTATCCCTATTTGCCCTACTCGAAGGGTGGGGGGCGTGTCGGTGACGCCCCCCGCGCCACCTACGACGGCGAGGTCGCAGTCGTCGATCGTGCGGTCCTCGAGCTGCTGCGCGGAGCGCGCGCCGCCGCGGATGGCGCCCTATTCACCGTCTTCGCCGGCGACCACGGTGAGTCGTTGGGCGAGCACGGCGAGGCCACGCACGGCTACTTCATCTACGACAGTACCGTGCTGGTGCCCCTGGTACTTCATTACCCAGAAGTCGTTCTTCCCCGGCAAAGCACGGCGCCGGCGCGACTCGTCGACGTCGCGCCCACCGTGCTCGACCTGCTCGGCTTGCCGCCCTTGCCGAACGCCGACGGCATCAGCCTCGCGCCGTTGCTCGCCGGCCAGGCGCTGGAGATCCCACCCGCTTACCTCGAGACCTACCAGCCTTGGCACTCCTACGCCTGGGCGCCGCTGGTCGGGATGCGCAGCGCCGACTGGAAGTGGATCGCGGCGCCGCGGCCGGAGCTTTACCGATTAGCGGACGACGGCGAAGAGACCCGCAACCTGGCCGCGAGCGAGCCGGCCGCGGCGAAGGACCTTGATCGACTGCTGCGCGGGGTCCTGCGCGGGTCGAAGGCCGAGGCATCGCGGATCGGGGATGCGGAGACGCAGCGCCGGCTGGCGGCACTCGGCTACGTCGCTATCGGCGGCCAGCCGACGGCGCCCACCGGCGAGGAACCGGACCCGAAGGATCGTCTTTCGCTACGTGAGCTGTTGACAGCCGGCGAGGAACTCGCGGAGCGCGGCGAGCTCACCGCCGCCCTCACCCAGTTCGAGGCCGTCCTCGCCGTCGAGTCCGAAAACCCTTTCGCCCTGTCGCGCTCCGCCGCCGTTCTCTTACGGCTCGGGCGCGGGCAGGAGGCCGTCGCTCGACTCCGGCGGGCGGTCACCGCCTCTCCCGAGCAGGTCGAGACTCGTGTCCTGCTCGCCGAGACCCTGGGGATCGCCGGCGAGCACGCTGCAGCGGCTGCGGAATGGATGGAGGTCGTCCATCGGCTGCCACGGGCGGCGCGTTACTGGTCGAACCTCGGCGCCGAGCTGGGGCGCTCGGGGAGGCCCGCCGAGGCCGTCGCCGCCCTGCAACGCGCCTGCGAGCTCGAGCCCGGGAATCCCGAGCGGCTCGCGCGCCTGGCCTTCGGCGAGTTCGCCGCCGGTCGGCTGCCCGACGCCGCGCAGCACTTCCGCGACTCCGCCGACCTACTCGGGGAAGGGTTTCCACATTCCGGAGCCTTGGGTTTGATCCTGGTCGAGCTGGGGGAGGGCGAGAGCGCGTTGCCCTGGCTGCGTCGGGCAGGGCCTACCGAGCCCGAGTTCGCGGAGGCCAAGTGGGCGCTGGCGCTGGGCGAGCTCGAGCGGGGCGATCGCGCGGCGGCGCGTGAAGCGCTTGCCCAAGCGCTGGCGGCCGCACCGAATCTGCGTTCGCGCGCTACTGCCTACCCGGAACTCGTTTCCTTGCTCGAGTAGTTAGGACGGTTAGGGTGGCGCCTCCGACGCCGCGAGGCGCCGCCGCGCCTCTTGGCCGGCGGGGCTGTCG
>CAYXXN010000098.1:8872-11452 GCA_964469055.1 uncultured Thermoanaerobaculia bacterium | reverse complement strand
GGGGCTCCGGCCGAGCGAACTGTTCGACGTCCTTTCGGCTCTACCGCTCGCGACCTCCGAGGTTACGGCTCCGGGGCCGCCTTCGCCGCCTTCACCTCGACGCCGATGACGTTCAACTCGCCGGCGAGAAGCTCCCAGGAGTGCTCCGCGCCGCCATCGAACCAAAGGATCATGCCGGGGTAGAGATCGATCATCTGCTGCGACCCGTCCGGCAGGGTCAGGCGGGCCCGAGCGGTGCCGAGGCTCACGACGAGGGTCGGCGGGTGCGAGTGCATGGGGCTCTTGTGCCCCGCCGAGGCCATGGCCCGGAGGACGCGCACATGGTCGTTCTCCAGCATGACCTGGTGCGCTTCGGGGTCGGCGACGGTGGAGTCGGGAGACATCTCGGCGTGCACCGCAGAGAGGCCGACCAGCACCAACGACAGCGACAACAGGCTGACGAGCTTGGACATCCCTTGCTCCTTTCGTGTTCCCACGTGACGCGGCGCGCCCTACGGCGTGAGCTCGCGGTACAGGCTGTCGGAGACGATCGTGCGGAGCGCGTCGAGGCCCTGCAACCAGGTCCGGATCTCGGCGTTGCCGGAGAACAGCGCGTCGTCCGCGGCGAGGGCGGCGAGGGTTGGGTACTCGACAGAGACGACGACCGTGCCGGCCTCAACGCCCGCGAAGCGAGCCTGCCAGATCCGGACCGTGGCTTGTGAGCCGGCGGCGGCCATCAGCGCCCTGCCGCGGCCGACCTCGGCGACGTAGGCGCCCACGTCGTCCGTCTCGACGATGATGATGCGCAGCGCGGTGTCCGCCGCGGCGAGCGGCTGGGCGAGGGCGGCGACCCCGACGAGAACGAGCAACAGGGCGAGACACTTCGACTTCATGACTCCCTCCTTCCGGCGCCGGCGGCGCCTGAACCTGAGATCCGGCGACGCCTTTCCGCGAAGCCCGATCTCCGTTTCTGGATTTCTGCGCGACCATCCTAGGCGCGCGCCCGGCAGGCGTCAAACGAAGGCCTCTGATGTTTCTGCGGTCATGTTCCGTTTTCCGTTAAGCGATATACTCAATCGTCAATGATCCGCTCGTTCCGGTCGCGGGACGTCGAGGCCCTCTTTGGCGACCGCGACGTGCGGCGCTTCCGGGCGTTCGAGCGGGCGGCGCGCCGTAGGTTGCTGCTGCTTCATCGTTCGGCGTCGCTCGAGGATCTGCGTGTACCGCCCGGAAACCGACTCGAGGCGCTCAAGGGAGATCGGCGAGGTCAACACAGCATTCGCATCAACGACCAGTGGCGCATCTGCTTTGTGTGGAGAGACGGCGATGCGTACGACGTCGAGATCGTGGACTACCACTGAGGACTGAATGACGACGCCGCGACGACTAGACCCTATTCATCCGGGCGAGATCCTGGCCGAGGAGTTCATGAAGCCCTTCGGGCTCTCGGCCAATGCGCTCTCCCGCGTCCTGGCAGTGCCCGTGACGCGCGTCTCGGAGATCCTCCGCGGGCGACGGGGCGTCACGGCGGACACGGCGCTGCGCCTCGCGCGGTTTTTTGGCACCAGCGCCGAGCTCTGGCTGGGCCTCCAGGCCGAGCACGACCTGCGGCGGGCGAGGCTCGCCGTGGGGACCGAGATCGAGCGCCAAGTTCCGTTGGCAGCCGAGATCCGGGAGCCGGTGACCTCCTATCTCGCTGCAAATAGGGCGCGACGCAAGTCTCCGCGAGGAGCCGGCCGCAGGGATTCGAGACAGCGACGGTGAGCTCGCCCGAGGTCAGGGCTGCCCGCTCGACTCCGCCACCAGCTTGTCGAAGCTGTCGCGCAGCGCCCAGATCACTTCTTCCGGCACCTCGGGGCTCGGCACGCTGTTGCGGATCGGGGGGATCGAGCGCAGGTAGGCGAAGATCGCGACCAGGTCTTTTTCCGGCAGCGTGCGGTAGTAGACCCACGGCATCGGCGGCAGGATCCCGCGCCCGTCGCCGCCCAGGTGGCGCCCCTTCTTGAAGATGTCGACGAACATCTGCTCGGTCCAGGAGCCCGTGCCGGTATCCATGTCGGGCGTCAAGTTGACCGAATAGACGGTGCCGAACGGCATCCGGAAGCTGGTGAAGGTGGGGCCGATCAACACGATGTCCGTGGGACCGACCTGTCCGCTCGGGCCCGGCGCGCCCTCGGGATGTCCGGAGAGCATGCGGCTCATGTCCGGGACGGGCATCCCCAGGTCCTCGCGGAACGCCCACGGCGTGTGGCAATCGTTGCAAGCGCCGAAGCCGACCAGCTCTGCCCCGCGCGCCATCTGCTTTGCGGTGTACCCGCCCGGCCCGGTCGCTTCCTGGGTCGGCTCCACCGCGGCCGGCTGTGCGACGGGCGGAGCGTCCGACGGACGAGCGCATCCCGCGAGCATCCCGGCCATCACCGCGCACGCACCCAACGACGACAGGTACGACGGATTCATGATTCCTTCCTTCCCCTGAATCGTCGCGCAGGGTAGCAGAGCCGGCTCGGGTCCGACAATCCGAGCGGGACCGAGCCGCCGGGGCGCGCGGCCGACCGGTGCCCTCGCGTACACTCGCCGCCATCCTCTCGTGACGCCGCCGAC
>CAYXXN010000098.1:0-8772 GCA_964469055.1 uncultured Thermoanaerobaculia bacterium | reverse complement strand
GGCCGACCGGTGCCCTCGCGTACACTCGCCGCCATCCTCTCGTGACGCCGCCGACCGCTGGTCGCCCCAGCCGCGTGCGCTGGACCGTGCTCGCCGTGATGCTGCTGGCCGGGTTCGTGGCCTACGTGCTGCGCACCAACATGTCGATCGCCGGCGTGGCGATGATGCGGGACCTCGGTCTCTCGGAGCTCCAGCTCGGGCTGGTGCTGGGAGCCTTCACGTGGGGGTACGGGCTCTTCCAGATCCCGGGCGGGCTCCTGGGCGAGCGAGTGGGCGCGCGCCGCGCCCTCGCCGGCGCCGTGCTCGCCTGGGGGATCCTGACGCTCCTGACCGGACTGGTGCCGGGCACGGAAGTCCTGCCCGCGGCGGCGTCGATCGGCGCGTTGGTCGCCCTCCGCTTCCTCATGGGGGTGGCGCAGGCGCCGCTCTACCCGGTAACGGGCGGGATCTCGACCGTCGCCTGGTTTCCGGTCACGAGTTGGGCCTTCGTCAACGGCCTCTCGACGACGGCACTCGCCGTGGGCGGCGCGGCCGCCGCTCCCGGGGTGGCCTGGCTCGTCTCGACCCTCGGGTGGCGGCAGTCGTTCCTGGTGTCGGCCCCGCTCGGCGCCCTCATCGGCGGGCTGTGGTGGTGGCTCTACCGCGACGATCCCGCGGCGCACCGCGGCGTCGGCCCCGAGGAACTGGCCCTGATCCGCGCCGCACGGCCGGCCGCGGACGCGCCGCGGGAGCGGGTCTCGTGGCGAGCCGTGCTGCGGCGTCCGGGGGTGCTCGCCATCACCGCGAGTTATTTCTGCGTCAACTACGTCTTCTATCTTTTCTTCAACTGGTTCTTCTACTACCTGGTGGAGGTGCGCGGCGTGTCGCAGCAGCTGGGCGGGGCCTTCACGGGCGCCCAGTGGATGGTCGGCGCGGTGACGGCGGCCGCGGGCGGCTGGCTCTGCGATCGGCTCTGCGTCCGCTGGGGCGCGCGGGCCGGGTGCCGGTGGACGGTCGTCGGAGGTCTCGTCGCCTGCGCGCCGCTCCTCGTCGGAGGAGCCCTGGCGCGAGATCCGACGCTCGCCGTCGTCCTGCTCTCGCTCGCCTTCGGCGCCACCCAGTTGACGGACGGCGCCTACTGGGCGGCCGCGATGCGCTTGGGTGGTGAGCACGCCGCCACGGCCACCGGCCTGATGAACACCGGAGGCAACGTCGTGGGCGGCATCGGTGCCCTGCTCGTGCCGCTCGTCGCCGGCTGCTGCGGCTGGGCGGTGGCGGTCTCGACCGGCGCCCTCTTCGCGTTGGTCGGGGCGGCGCTGTGGATCTGGGTCCGCGCCGACGCGCCGCGCTAGCGTCCGGACGCTAGGCCTGAGTGCCCGCCAGGGTCTGGTCGATCTCGGCCCAGAAGTCGCCGAGGTCGAGCTCGAGGCCGGAGATCGCGGGCGAGCGGTAGGTCGACTCCGCCGGCGCCTGGACTCGGAAGTGGCCGTCCTCGAGGATGAGGAACTCAAGCGTCTTCGCCTCGGGGTCTACGATCCAGTACTCGCGCACGCCGGCCTCGGCGTAGAGCCTGAGCTTCCAGAGCCGATCGCGCCGCGCGCTGTCGGGCGAGAGGACCTCGATCAGCAGGTCGGGCACGCCCTCGAAGCGCCGTCGGGCGATCGACAGGCGATTGGCCGAGATGTAGACGACGTCCGGCTGCACCACGGAGTGGTCGAAGAGAGCCACGTCGACGGGCGACATCAGGGCCAGCCCGCCGCGCGCGCGGGCGAACGCATGAAGGCGGCGCCCGAGCTCGCTCACCACGGCTTGATGCCGCACCGCCGGTGCCGGCGTCACGACCAGCTCTCCGTAGAGGAGCTCGCAGCGCGGCTCGTCGGCCAGCGCCTCGTAATCGCGGGAGCGGTAGGGACCGAGCCGCGCGGGCGGCAGCAACGGCACGTCCGCCAGCAACTGCACAGGCATGGGGCGATTGTACATGCGGCCCTCCGGGCGAGACGCGTCGCGCTCATCCATGGAGGTAGACGCCGAACGGTGCCGCGATCTGACTGCGTCGCAATGCCGTTTCAGGACGACGGACCCTGGTCGGGGTAGGGAAAATCGGTGCCCGCGATCGAGGACGCGGCGTCCGTTGCCGTCGAGCTAAGGCACTGATATATAGGGAGATAACTCCGTCCACAACCCGCTCTGGCAGCTATCTTGCTCTCTGGGTCCACGGCAGTGACAACTGCCGTGTGGAGGCCGTCGGACTCGCCGGCACGGTCGCCCCGGCGGAAAAAGAAAGGAGGACAACGATGCGCAGGCTCTTCCTCGGCAGTCTCGTGGGAGTCGGCCTCCTGCTGTTGTCAGCCGCTGCTCCAGCACGCGCTGAGTGGGACTTCGGTGCGCGAGCGGTCCGCCCGTATCTGCAAGGCAAGGTAATCCTCGCCGACGCGACCGAGGCCGCGTTGGCTTTCGGGGTCCGCTTCTAGGGATCCCACACCACGCCGGCCGCGGCCCCGCGTCTCGGCCGGCGTGGTGGTCTTTCCACCACCAGCCCCCAAGGAGGATAGATCGATGATTCGCCAGATGCTTCGCAAGTCCCTTTCGATCGCCGCGGTCGCCGTCCTCTGCCTGGCCGGCGCCGCCATCGCCAACCCCGAGCTGGAGATGAGCTCGGGCTTCGTCGTCGTCACCGGCACCGACACGCTGGTGATCGAGACGGAAGACGGCCGCCAGACGTTCGACCTGGTCGAGGGCACGATCGTGCCCGCCGATCTCGAGGACGGCGACTTCGTGCTCGTGCGCGTGACCGAGCCCGGCTCGCAGCGAGCCGAGCAGATCATCGTCGTCGACGAGCGCATCTCGGTCCTGGCGGAGCTCGATGAGCTCGAGCGTGCCGTCGTCGGCACCGTCACGGCCACCAGCACGGATCAGCTCCTCGTGGAGACCCCGACCGGCGGGCAAGCGTTCGCCATCGACCCCGAGAGGCTGTTCCCGCCGTTGCCCCAGCCCCACCAGCGGATCGTCGTGACCTATCGCACGCTGGAGATTCACCCGCCGATGCACATGGCGACCGGCCTCATCCTGCTGCCGGCCGACTTCCAGCTCACCGCTGGCAACGTGCGGGAGACCAGCGAGCCGATGCAGGTCGCTCAGGCGCCGCCGCCGATCGTCGAGCCGGCCCCCGCGCCGGCGCCCGTGAAGGCGACCCCGGCCGCTCCGGCGGTGGAACGGATCACGAGCCTGCCGCAGACCGGCACGGCCCTGCCGTTGGCCCTGACGGCCGGCGTGCTCCTGATCGGTCTCGGCGTCGCCTCGCGGTTCAGCAGGTAGGTTTGGTAGGTTCGACCTGTCCCCAGGGTCCCCGGCCCACGGGCCGGGGACCCGAGGACCGGCCATCCCGATGCGCAAGTCCGACCCGGCGGATCTGCCGCTCCCCGCGGCGCAGTCCTGGGACGAGACCCGCCTGGTTCGCGTCCGTGCGCGGCCACGGCGGATCCGTCCCGGCTGGTTCTCGCGACTGACGCTGGCGGCCGGCCTCCTGCTGCTCGTCTACGTGGCGGCGGTGAGGCTCGAAGCTACTTGGGCGCAACGCTGGGCCGCTCGTCGACTGTCGACGGCTGACCAGCACGAGGCCGCGGCGGCGCCGAGCGCCCCGGCCGGCATGCCGGGTGGGGGGGCGGCCGTCGCCGCGCCGCTCCCGGGCGAGCCCGTGGGCCGGCTCTCCATCCCCCGCCTGGCCCTGGACGTCGTCGCCCTCGAGGGCGTCGACGACGACACGCTGCGACGCGGCGCCGGCCACTTCCCGGGCACGGCCCTGCCGGGCCAGGTCGGCAATGCCAGCTTCGCCGGCCACCGTGACTCCTTCTTTCGCGCCCTGCGCGACGTGCGCAGCGGGGACGAGGTGAGGGTCGAGGCGCCCGATGGAGACTACCTCTACCGCGTCACCGAGACCCGTGTGGTCGGACCGTCGGAGGTCGGCGTGATCGATCCCCTGGGCGGCAGCCTGCTGACCCTCGTGACCTGCCATCCATTCGACTGGATCGGCCCGGCGCCGCGCCGCTTCGTGGTGCGGGGCACCCTGGTCGAGCCTCGTATAGCGGGCTGAATTGTCCTTCAAGTGTTGCTTGAGATATCCTTGCTCTCACCGTTCCGATGAAGCTCGTGCCACGACCGATCGATCTCGAGCCGAGGCCAGCCCGCCCTGGGCTCCGGGTGGCTGCCATCTTGGCGGCCGCCCTGGCTCTCGGCGCCCTCCTGCCGGCGGCTCCGGCCGCCGCCACGGCGGCCGGCTCCCAAGCGCTTTCGCGGGCGCCGGGCAGCGGCCTCGTGGTGCGGTGGCACGCCAGGACCCAGGAGCCGGGCGGCAGCTTCCGCCTCTACGCCGGACCCGACCCCGGGCAGCTCGAGCTCCTGCTCGAGACCCCTTCGGTCGTCGGCGAGGGGCGCTACGTGGAGCGCACGGCCGAGCCGGCTGCGGCGTTGCTCCTGCTCGAGCTGCGCTACGCCGAGAAGACCGGGCGCGAGCGCGTGCTCGAGAGCGTCTGGGTGCGTACCGTCTCCCTGCAACCGACCGAGCTCGTCGCGCCGTCGCGCGACCTCACGGCCCGTCTCGTCTCCTCAGCTTTCTTCGCCCCGCCGGTCCGCTCGTCGGAGCTCGTCGCGGGCGTTTCGTTCGCCTCACCCGCCTTCACGCCCGAGCCGGAGGGGCCGCCGCCGCGCGGCGCGGCTCCCTCGTTCGCGTGAATCGATTCCGACAACTAGTAGGACCCAAATGGAGAGAAGAGATATGAGAGTCAAGACGATGGTTTGCGTGCTGGCGCTCGCGGTGCTCGTGTGCGCCGGACTGCTGGTGGCCCAGGCCAAGGACCCCAGCCAGATCAACGTGAGCACGATCGGCACGCTGATCGGCCAGGGACAAGGCTTCTGCGGGGCCGGTGGGCCGATCCCCGACCTGGCGACCGTGCAGTTCGTGATCAACATCCCGGGGAGCTTCACCCTCAACGACGTCAACGTGTCGACGACGCTCAACCACACTTTCATCAGCGACCTCGAGATGCGGGTCGAACACGGCCCCACCGTGCTCCTGTACGACAACGAGTGCGGCTCCGAGGACGGCATCGACATCCTGTTCGATGACGAGGCCGGCATCCAGATCGGCCTCAACTGCGCCAATCCGTACATCGGCACTTTCATTCCGGTGCAGCCGCTGTCGGCGTTCGACGGCAGCGACGCCCAGGGCAACTGGACGCTGTCCATCACCGACAACGTCGGCGCGGACGAAGGCTTCCTCAACCAGTGGTGCGTCGTCACCGACCCGGTGGCCGTCGAGCTGCAAGAGTTCACGATCAACTGAGTCTCGGTCGGCGAGCTCGCGTTTCGCCTTTCAACCGCCGTGGCCCGCGAGGGCCACGGCGGTGTTATCTTGCGCCGATGCTCGCAGGGGCCGCGCGGCAGGGCTCCGCGCCGCGCCGGCGCCGAGCGGCGATCGCACCCCTCGGCGCCGTGGCGGCTCTCGCCCTGATGGCCGCCTGCGGCCAGACGCCGCCGGGCCCGCCGTTCGTGGACGTCGCCGCCCGAGTGGGACTCGACTTCGTGCATGCGAACGGCATGTCCGGTCGCCGCTACATCGTCGAGATGATGGGCGCCGGCGCGGCACTCCTCGACTACGACGGCGACGGCGACCTCGACCTCTACCTGCGTCAAGGAGAAGAGCTCCCGGCCGGCGCTGCCGCCGCCTCGGCCGCGCACGGCGACCGCTTGTTCCGCAACGATCTCGTGCCAGAAGGGGGAAGCGGTTCCGCCTTCCGACTGGTGGACGTCTCCGCGCGCGCCGGGATCGGAGCCTTCGGTTACGGGATGGGTGTGGCGACGGGGGATCTCGACAACGACGGCGCCGTCGATCTCTACCTCACCAACTTCGGCCCCAACCGAATGCTGCGCAACCGCGGGGACGGCAGCTTCGCCGACGAGACCTCGCGCGCCGGGGTGGAGGAGGCGCGATGGAGCGTTCCCGCTCTCTTCGCCGACTTCGATCGCGACGGCTGGCTCGATCTCTATGTGGGCACCTATCTCGACTTCCAGCTCGCCGGCTCGCAGGACTGCCGGCGGGCCGACTCGCTGCCCGACTACTGCGGCCCGCTCACCTACCGGCCACTTAGCCCCCGCCTGTTCCGCAACCTGGGCGACGGCACGTTCGGCGACGTCGGCGTAGCGAGCGGCGTGGCGCGGCTCGCCGGCAAGGCGCTCGGCGCCGTCGCCATCGACGTCGAGCTCGACGGGTGGCCGGACCTCTTCGTGGCCAACGACGGGCAGGAGAACTTCCTGTGGCACAACCAGGGCGACGGCACGTTCGTCGAGGAGGCGGCGCTCTTGGGCTGCGCGGTGAACGCCGCCGGCCTGAGCGAGGGGAACATGGGGGTGGTGGTCGGCGACGGGGACGGCGACGGGGACGAGGACCTCTTCGTAACCCACCTCAACACCGAGACGAACACCTTGTACCGCAACGAGGACGGCACCTTTCGCGACGTCACGCCGGCCTCCGGCCTGGGCCCGCCGAGCCTGCCATTCAACGGCTTCGGCACTTCGTGGATCGACTACGACGCCGATGGGCGGCTCGATCTCGTGACCGTCAACGGCGAGGTCCGGATCATCGTCGAGCAGATGCGCGCCGGCGACCCACTGCCACTGCGCCAGAGGAAGCAGCTCTTCCGCAATCGCGGCGACGGCACCTTCGAAGAGACCTCCGGCGCCGCCGGAGCGGCCTTCGTGCAGGCGACGGTCGGCCGCGCGGCCGCCACCGGCGACCTCGAGAACGACGGCGACACCGACCTCCTGGTGACGAGCAACAACGGGCCGGCCGAGCTGCTGGCGAGCCAGGTGCCGCCGGGCCGGCCGTGGATCGGGCTGCGCCTCCTCGTCGCTCCTGGGGGACGCGACGCGCTCGGGACGCGGGTGGTGATCCATCGCCGCGGCGCGCCGGCGCTCCACCGCTGGGTGCGCACCGACGGGAGCTACGTCGCGGCTAACGACCCCCGCATCGCTGCCGCATTGGGCGAGGCGCCCGAGGTCGAGCGCCTGGCCGTGCGCTGGCCGAGCGGGCGCGCCAGGGAGTACTGGCTGCCGCCGCGCGACGTGTACCTGACCCTCTACGAGGAGACACCCGGCATCCTGGAGGGGAGCCGATGATGGACGCGAGGCGCGAGCGTCGCTGGGCGGCCGCCGTGGTCGCGACCGTTCTCCTCGGCTGTCCGCCGCCCGCCATGAAGCGGGCGGCGCCGATCCCGACGCCGGATCTCTCGGGGCTCGAGCCGGCGGTGCGCGAGCAGCTCACCGCAGGGCGCGAGCGGCTGCAGGAGTTCGCGCTCTCGGACGGCGCGGCGGGGGGCGATCTCGGCGCCGCCTGGGGCGAGCTCGGGCGGCTCTACCACGCCTACGCCATCTCGGAGCCGGCCGTGGTCTGTTACCGAGAGGCCGCTCGCCTCCAGCCGGACGAGTTCTCCTGGCCTTATTACCTGGGCCGCCTGCTGCTCGACCTCGAGCGAGGGGAGGAGGCGCGCGGCGAGCTCGAGCGCGCCCTGCGGCTGCGCCCGGGGGACGTTCCCACCCTGGTGGCGGTCGCGACCCTGGCACGCGAGCGCGGCGAGCTGGCGGACGCCGAGGAGTACCTGCGCCGCGCCCTGGAGGCGCAGCCGCAGGCGGCGGGGGCGATCCTCGAGCTGGCGCACGTCGCCGAAGGGCGCCAGGACTGGCGCGCGGCGGTCGGCGCCTACCAGCGACTGCTCAACCTGCAGCCCGGGGCCACCCGCCTCTGGGGCCGCCTGGCCGACGCCTATCGCGCCTTGGGCGAGCTCGACAAGGCGCGCATCGTGCTCAGCCGGCGCGGCGAGGGCACGGTCGAGGTCGAGGACCCCATGCTCGCCGAGCTCGCCGACCTGCGGGTGAGCTCGAGGGCCTTCGTGGAGCGGGGGAACGCGGCGTACGGCCGCGGCGACTACGCGGCGGCCGTGGAGGCCTTCACCCGGGCGGTCGAGCTCGCGGCGGACGACCTCGATGCCCGCGTCAACCTCGGCGCGGCGCTCCTGCGCGCGCGGCGTCGTGACGAGGCGCGCGAGCACTACCGCGCCGTGCTCGCGCGCCAGCAGGATCACCCCCGGGCCCTCTTCGGGATCGGGGTGCTGCTCGCCGAGGAGGGTCGCCTCGAGGAGGCGCGCGCTCACTACGAGGCGGCGCTCGCCGCCGACCCCGGTTATCGCGATCCGCGCTTCAACCTCGCCAACCTGCTGCGCCGCCAGGGGCGGCTGGCCGAGGCGGCGGCGCAGTACCGGGCGCTCGCCGATCGCGACGTCGCCGACGAGGCGGCCTGGGTGGGGGAGGCGGCCTGCCTCGTCGAGCTCGCCCGTTACTCCGAGGCGCGGGCCCGCCTCAAGGAAGGCCTGGGGCTCAACCCCACCTTCCCGTTGCTGGCGCAGTTGGGCGCGCGGCTCCTCGCCGCGAGCCCCGACCCGCTGGTGCGAGACGCCGAGCAGGCCCTGCGCCTCGCCACCGAGCTGGTGGAGATGCGCCCGAGCTCCGCCCATCTCGAGACCCTCGGGATGGCGCTCGCGGCGGCGGGTCGCTACGAGGAGGCGGTGCGGGCCCAGGAGCAGGCGATCGCCGCCGCCACCTCGGACGGCCTCCTCGCCGCCCTGCCTCGCCTGCGCGACAACCTCGAGCGCTACCGGCGCCGCGAGCCGGCCCCCGATCCCGGCATCGGCTGAGCGGTCGCCTTGGACGCGAGGGCGCCGCGCCAAGGCGCTCGGCCCAGAACCG
>CAYXXN010000097.1:0-11495 GCA_964469055.1 uncultured Thermoanaerobaculia bacterium | reverse complement strand
TGGCCACGGTGCCCTCGAGGATCTTGAGCAGCGCCTGCTGCACGCCCTCGCCGGAGACGTCGCGGGTGATGGACGGGTTGTCGCCCTTGCGCGCGATCTTGTCGATCTCGTCGATGTAGACGATGCCGCGCTGCGTCTTCTCCTTGTCGTTGCCCGAGGCCTGGTAGAGCTTGAGGATGATGTTCTCGACATCCTCGCCGACGTAGCCCGCTTCAGTGAGGGTCGTGGCGTCGGCGATCGTGAACGGCACGGAGAGTTGCCGGGCCAGGGTCTGGGCGAGCAGCGTCTTGCCGGTGCCGGTCGGCCCGATCAGCAGGATGTTCGACTTCTGCAGCTCGACGTCGGCCCGCGACCGCTCCGCGAAGTCGATGCGCTTGTAGTGGTTGTAGACCGCCACGGCCAGCTTCTTCTTGGCGATCTGCTGACCGATCACGTACTGGGCGAGGAAGTCGTGGATCTCTCGCGGCTTGGGCAGCGAGGCGTCCTGCTGCTGCTCGAGCATCCGATCCTCGGCGATGATGTCGAGGCAGATGTCGACGCATTCGTCGCAAATGAAGACAGTGGGGCCGGCGATGAGCTTCTTGACCTCACGCTGGCTCTTATTGCAGAAGGAGCACCTGAGCTCCTCCCCACCGGTCTCTTTCTTGGGCATCTTTGTCCTAGGCCCTCGGGCTCGCCAAGCGACAGGATGTGGGGTCGGGAGTGCTCGGCCCCGCTCCGGCAGCGACAACCGCCGGGCGAACCCGGCTATTCCGCCATCCGATCGTGCCTCGCTGGCGCAGTATAGCAGACCTCCCAGCCGATCAGGGGGCGGCGACCGCCACCGGCCGCCGGTCCATCACCCGGTCGATGAGGCCGTAGTCCACCGCCTCGTGCGCGGTCAAGATCTTGTCGCGCTCCGTGTCCAGGTGGATATCGGCGCGGTCGCGGCCGGTGTGCGCCGCGAGCAGATCGTCGATGCGCATGCGCATGCGCTGCAGGTCCTTGGCTTGGATGTCGATGTCGGTCTGTTGCCCCTGCAGCCCGTAGGACAACGGCTGGTGGATCAGCACGCGGCTGTTGGGGAGTGCCGACCGCTTGCCCTTCGCTCCGCCGGCCAGCAGCACCGCCGCCATCGACGCCGCTTGTCCGACGCACAGCGTCGCCACGTCCGGCTTGATGTACTGCATCGTGTCGTAGATCGCGAAGCCCGCGGTGATCGACCCGCCCGGCGAGTTGATGTAGAGCGCGATGTCCTTCTCCGGGTTCTCCGCTTCGAGGAAGAGCATCTGCGCGATGATCAGATTCGCGATGTCGTCGTCGATCGGTCGCCCGAGGAAGACAATGTTGTCCTTGAGGAGGCGCGAGTAGATATCGTACGCGCGCTCGCCACGATTCGTCTGCTCGACGACCATCGGAATCAGCACGACTTCACTCCTCTCCGGCAGCCGGAGCCGCCGCGCGTGCGGCGCTCTCGGCCGCGTTGGTGTCCTCGCCGAGGAGTCGGCGTAGGGTCTTGTCGCGCGCGAGCTGGGCCTTGAGCTCGGTGAGCCGGCCACTGCGGTCGAGCGCCTGGCGGACGGCGTGCGCGCTCTGGCCCTGCGCCCGCCCCAGCGCGGCCAGCGCCAGCTCGAGCTCCTCGTCGCTCGTCCGCAGCTCGAGCTGCTCGCCCACCGCGTCGAGCAACAGCCGAGCGTGGACGCGGCGCTCGGCTTGCGGTTTGAGCTCGCCGGCCAAGGCCGACCAGTCGAGCTCGGCCCGCTGCGGGTCCACGCCCTGTAGGCGCAGGCTGTCGGCGTACTCGTGGAGCAGGTGCTCCACCTCGCGCTCGACGACGCCGGCCGGCAGCGGCAACGGATGGCGCTCTCGCAGCTGCTCGAGCAGCGCGCGCTCGCGCAGCCGCCGTCCCTCGCGCTGCTTGGCCACCGCGAGCCGTCCTGCCAGGTCGGCGCGCAACGCCTCGAGGTCCGCGAACTCGCCCACCCGTTGGGCCAGGGCGTCGTCGACGGGCGGTAGCTCGCGCTCGCGCACGCTGGTCAGGGACAGCCGGTACTGGCGTTCGCCGGCACCCGCGGCATCGCTGTCGCGACGACGGAACTCGACGGCCTGCCCGGCGGCGGCTCCCACCACGGCGAGCGAGAGCTCGTCCCAGACGCCGGGATCGCCCACCTCGAAGGCCACTCGTTGGCCGGGGCCCGGAGGGCCGGCAGCGGGCTCGGCGAGGTCGCCCTCGACGAGATCCCCCCGGGCAGCGGCCCGCTCGACCGGGATCCAGCGGGCAGCGTGCCGACGCAGGTCCTCCAGGGCTCGATCCACCTCCGGCTCGGCCACCGTGACGTCGAATGCCGGCAGCGTGAACTCCGGGAGGTCGCCCAGCTGCACCTCCGGTCGCGTCTCGACGACGGCGCGGAAGACGAGGGGCTCGCCCGGCTTGTAGGCGACCTCCTCGATGCGCGGCGGCAGCAGCGGCTCGAGGCGCGTTTCGGCCTGGGCCTGGCGCCAGTAGCGCGGCACCAGCCGCTCGACGGTCTCCCGCTCGATGTCCTCACCGAACCTCCGGCGCACGACATCGACCGGCACCTTGCCCTTGCGGAACCCGGGCAAGCGGGCTTGCCGGCGGTACTCCTGGGCGACTCGCGAGAGCTCGGCTTCGACGGCCGGGGCCGGGACCTCGACCTGCAGTTGCCGCTCGCAGGGACCGGTTTGTTCGATGGACAAGACGACACTCATGAGGCTCTTCTCGGGCAGCGGCCGACGATCGACGGGGGAGGGTGCGGTGGTGCGAAAGGGGGGACTCGAACCCCCACCCCGGTCAGGGACTAGATCCTAAATCTAGCGCGTCTACCAGTTCCGCCACTTTCGCTAGGGGGGCCGGCGAAGAGTGCGCGCCGGACGCTGGAGGGGATCGTCGTCTTGGTGAGCCGCCAGGGACTCGAACCCCGAACCCGCAGATTAAGAGTCTGCTGCTCTACCAATTGAGCTAGCGGCCCCTCGCAAGGGGCGCATTATATAGAGAGGGCGGCTACGTCACCCCCCCTGCACGAAGTGAACGACCTCCAGGCGGTCGCCCTCCACGAGGGTCGTCCGATCGTAGTCTTCCCGCGCCAGGATCGACCCGTTGCGCTCGACGGCGACGGTCCTTGGGTCGCGGCCGAGACCGCGGAGGAGGTCGCCGACGCGCGTTCTCGCCGCCAGCTCCCGGGTCTCGCCGTTGAGGTGAACGCGCACAACGCTCACAGCAACTGCTTGATCTCCGCATCGCCCAACTGGCTGGCCGCGGTGATGATGAGGGCCGAGGTGTCCTTCGCCGCCCAGGGCACCGAGACGGTCAGTCGCAAGAGACCCTCGGCGTCCGTCTCGCCCGCCGCCAGCGTGCGGGGAGGCGCCACCGTCGAGATCATGCGCACGTTGACGAGGGCGCCCTGGATCGGCCGGCCGCCGCGGCTGGTGTGGGTGCGGAACTCGAGCCTGGAGGTCGCGCCGCAGGCCAGGGCAGGGCTCTCGTCCATCAGCAGCACGAGCTGCTCCTGGGCGGCGACCGAGGCCAGGTAATCGAAGATCACTTGGTCGAGGGTCAGGGCGTCCTCGAGCGCCGGCGGCGGCGCGGCCGGTGGCGCCACGCCCGGCAAGGGCTCGGAGGCCGCTGCCATCGCCGGAGCCAGGGCGTCGAGCAGGGCGTCCTCGCCGCCGTCTTCGACTCCCTCCGCCGGCGCCACCGACTCCACCGGCGCCTCGTCCCCGGCGTCGACCGCCGCCGCCTCCGGGGGCGCGGCGACCTCCGCCGGTGGGGTCGGCGCCTCGACCACGGCCGCCGCCTGCGGCGCGACTTCCCGCCGCTCCAGGCGGAGGCGGACCACCGCTTCGTCCGAGCGCTCCTCGTGCTCGACGACGGCCGCTGCCCCATCCTCGAGGACGTCCGGATCGAAGCGGCCGCCGTGAATCTGCGAGATCAGCAACCGGTGCTGGCGATCCATCAGGCGGGCGATCGCGGAGCGACCCTCGCCGCGCGCCAGCAGCGCCCGGTACGTGACCTGGCGCCGCGCCAGCACGCGGCCCCCGACGTACACCAGGCTCTCGACGGAGGCGACCTGCTCGCCCTTGTCCTCGGTCTGCACGTGGAAGACCACGTCCCGATGACGGACGTCGGTGTTGTAGCCGGTGATCATGCGTAGCTCGGTCGGCCATTTTAGCGGTGGATACCGCCCAGGGGGGCGGAAGCCGCCACCACCGACCACACTTGTTAGACTGCTTGCGTGGAGCGACTCTACTCCCTGGGCGCCATCCGGCCAGCCCTCGACATCCCGCCGCCGGGCGCCGGCGAGGCCACCCGGCTGATCGACGCCTTCGGCCGCCGGCTGACCTATCTGCGGGTGTCGGTCACCGACCGCTGCAACCTGCGGTGCGTGTATTGCCTGCCCGAGGACGCCGAGCTCCCCTTCGGCGACCGGGATTTCCTCTCCCCAGCGGAGCTCGAGACCCTGGTCGGCACCTTGGTGCGGCTCGGCATCCGCCGCGTGCGCCTGACCGGCGGCGAGCCGCTGGTGCGCAGGGACATCTTGGAGATCGTCGGCCGACTCCGCGCCGTCTCCGGCCTGGAAAACCTGGCTCTCTCCACCAACGGCACCGAGCTAGCTCGCCTGGCACCGGCCCTCAAGGCCGCCGGAGTCGACCGCGTCAACGTCAGCGTCGACACCCTCGACGGAGAGCGCTTCCACGAGATCACCCAGCGCGGCGATCTCGAGCAGGTGTGGCGAGGCGTCGAGGCGGCGCTGGTCGCCGGCTTCGACCCCGTGAAGCTCAATTCGGTGCTCCTCGCCGACCATCGCCCCGAGGACATCGACAACCTCGTCGACCTTACCCTCGAGCGCCCCCTCCACGTGCGCTTCATCGAGCTGATGCCGACGGCCGCCAACGCCCACCTCTACCCAGAGCAGTTCCGTTCCGCCGATTGGGTACGCGAGCGCATCGAGGCACGTTACGGGGCACTCCAGCCGGCGGCGCCGGAGAACCGCACCGGCCCCGCCCGCGCCTTCCGCATCCCCGGCGCTCGCGGCGTCGTGGGATTCATCACCCCGCTCTCCCACACCTTCTGCCACGACTGCAACCGGCTGCGCCTGACCGCCCGCGGCGAGCTGCGCCTGTGCCTTTTCGCCGACCGCGTTTTTCCCCTGCGCCACCTGCTCGCCGAGCCCGACGCCGAGGCCGCCCTGGAAACCGAGATCCTTCGCCTCCTGGCGGAAAAGCCGGAGGAGCACCACCTGGCCCGCGGCGACTACGGCAATTTGGCGAGCTTCATGCAGATCGGCGGCTGAGCGCCGCGCCGCAGCTCCCAGCACAGCAGTAGCGCGATGAGGACGTGCTCGGCGACCCGCCACCACCACGCCTCACCCAGGCCGGCGTAGACGAGATACGAAGAGAGGGACAGCACGGTCACCGGGTACCATGTGACGGCGCCGGCCAGAGCCGCAAACGGGGCGGCCCAGAGAAGGTACCAGGGCATCACGGCGGGGCTGGTCAGGGCGAGGAGGGCGAGCAGCCAGAACGCCGCCCGCGCCAGTGAGGTGGTCGTCGGCTCCGGGTCGCGGCGCCAGATGGCCAGCGCCACGCCGACCAAGGCGGCCTTCGCCGCGAGGTCCGCCCAGAGTTGCGGCTCGGAGGCGCCGAGAAGAGAGGCCGCGCCGGCCAACAGCTCCCAGATGCCCGAGTTGAATCTCCATTCGCTCCAGTAGGCCTGGAAGGCGCCGAGGTAGGCGACCAGGTCCCGCCTTAGGATGAGAGCCGTCAGCCCCAGCAGCCCAGCCAGCGCGTACAGTCCACGCCAGCGGTCCCGTCTCAAGAGCAGGACCGCCAAGGGGATCGCCGCGAGCTTGGCCAGTGCCGCCGCGGCGAGCGCGGCGCCGGCGCTGGCGGGCCGGCCGCGAGCCAGCAGCAGGACGGCGGCCACGCACCAGACCATCATCCACCCGTCCACGTGCGCCGAGCCGACCAGCTCCTTGACGACCACCGGGTTCCAGGCGTAGAGCAGACCCCAGGCGGGTGGGCTTCCCGCCGCGGCCAGGCCGCGGAAGAGGCCCCAGACGAGCAGTAGGTCGATGCCGGTCAGCAGGAGCTTCCAGATGAAGAGACTCGAGCCTGCGAGGGCCACCTGAGCCGCGAACAGCGCCTGGGTGAGCGGAGGGTAGACCGAGCGATGGGACCGGAAGTCGACGTAGCCCCACACGTCGCGCCAGATCGACTCCGCGAGCGGGCCCTGCCGGAGCTCCGGGTCGAAGTCGCCGGGGCTCGTACGCCAGGGGCTCGCTCCGTGGAGCACGACCTGGCCGTCCCAGAGGTAGCGCCAGGTGTCGTTGTCGTAGAGCAGGAAGCGCTCGTAGACGACGGCTCGGCTTCGCACGTCGTCGGCCAGGGCGGCGAGGAAGCCGTCACTCGGCAGTCCGGCGGGCACCAGGGCGAGCCGGAAAGCCGCCGCGAAGAGGAGGCCGGCTCGGGTTACGAGCCGTCGCGAGCAGGCCTGCGCCAGGCGGAAGGCGATCGCACCCAGCACCGCCAGGGCGGCGAGCAGCGAGAGGAAGGCGAGAACGTGCTCGAGGCGGTTCGACGTCGGCAGGAAGGCCAGCCACAGGTAGCCGAGGAGCGCTACCGAGCCACAGGCGATGAGCCACTTGCCGGCCGTGGCGGAATCCGCCGGAGGGGCCATTCTCGTACAGAATAGTCGAGCCCTCCGAGTCTCCGACGGCGGGCGAGAAGGAGGACACGATGCCGAGAACTTGGATGCCTGCCTTGCTCACCATCTTCACGGTCGCCGGTTCCGCCGCGGCATCGACCCGTACCGACTCCACGAGTCCCTGGGACAGTGACGAGAGCCAGGGATCGACGCAGCTCACCGAGGTGGTCCGGGCGGAGATCGTGGAGGTAGGCGAGGACGGGGCGCTGCTGGTCGAGGACGAGCGGACGGGCCGGCAGGCGACGATCCAGATCACGGACGGCGTGGCCCTGAGGGCCGACCGGAAGAAGGACTTCGGCGGCCGGCGCCAGCTCGCTCTCGCCGATCTCGAGCCCGGCCAGCGCGTCAGGGTCACCCTCCGCAAGGACGACGGCCGAGTGCTCGAGATCCGAGTCCTCGAGCTGGCCGCAGCGTAGGCCCGGCAGGGCGGGCTCCACCCGCCCAACCCGGTCGACAAGCCACGGCCGGCGTGCCACAATCTCCCCGGCACAAGGGCTCCGCGGGCGCCGAGCCCGCGCCCACCCCACAGCGATTCCCGGAGGTTCCTGATGGCTGAGCCGAAAGCTCGAGAGACAGAGCGCACGCTGGTCGACTACGCGGTGCGCGACGGCGTGGCGTACCTGACGCTCAACGACCCGCCGGCCAACACCTACACCCACGAGATGATGCGACAGCTCGACGAGGCGGTGCTCGCCGCCCGCTTCGACAACGACGTGCACGTGCTGGTGGTGACGGGCTTCGGCGAGAAGTTCTTCTGCGCCGGCGCCAACATCAAGATGCTCCAGGAGTCCGACCCAACGTTCAAGTACTACTTCTGCCTGCACGCCAACGAGACGCTGAACCGACTCGAGCAGACTCCCAAGTTGGTGATCGCGGCCTTGAACGGCCACACCGTGGGCGGCGGCCTCGAGATCGCCATGGCGGCCGACCTGCGGATCGCCAAGCGCGACGCCGGCAAGCTCGGCCTGCCGGAGATCAACCTGGGGGTCCTCCCCGGCACGGGCGGCACCCAGCGCCTGTCGCGCATCGTCGGCAAGAGCAAATCGATCGAGCTGATGGTGACCGGTGAGCTCTTGACCTTCGAGCAAGGTCAGTCGCTGGGCATCGTCAACCAGATCTTCGACGTCGACGACTTCATGGGTCAGATCCACGCCTACGCCCGCCAGTTCACGACCCCCGACAAGGCGGCGCGCGCCGTCGGTCGCATCAAACGCGCCGTGCAGTCCGGCTGGGAGGTGCCGTTCGAGAGCGGCCTGGCGATCGAGCGCGAGCTGCAACAGCTCCTGTTCACGAGCCAGGACGCCAAGGAAGGTCTCTCGGCCTACGTCGAGAAGCGCAAGGCGCAGTTCAAAGGGGCCTGAGGTGGCAGAGGCCTCGACGGCAACCGCGGCGGCCCTGCCGCCGCCCCGCCTCTTCGTGGGCGGCGAGTGGGTGGAGCCCGCCGGCGGCCGCACCTTCACCACCGAGAACCCAGCCACGGAGGAGCCCCTCGCCGAAGTGGCCGCGGCGGGGGCGGCCGACGTCGACCGGGCGGTCGCCGCGGCCCGCGCGGCGCTCGCGGGTGAGTGGGGTACCACCTCACCGCGGCAGCGCGGCCTGCTGCTCTGGCGCCTCGCCGACGCCCTCGAGGCGCGGATCGATGAATTCGCCCTGGTCGAAACCCTCGACAACGGCAAGCCGATCTTCGAGTCGCGACAGGTCGATCTGCCGACGGTCGTCTCGTGCCTCCGCTACTTCGCGGGCTGGGCCGACAAGATCGGCGGCGAGACCCTGGCCGTCGACGGCCCCTTCGCGCTCGCCTACACGCTGCGCGAGCCGCTGGGCGTCGTCGCCGCCATCACCCCCTGGAACTTCCCGCTGATCCAGGCCGCCTGGAAGATCGCCCCGGCCCTCGCCTGCGGCAATGCCGTCGTCCACAAGCCGGCCTCCTACACGCCGCTCACCGCCTTGAAGCTCGCGGCGCTGGCTAGCGAAGTCGGCTTTCCGGCCGGCGCCTGGAACGTCGTCACCGGCGGCGGCGCCGAGATCGGGACGGCGCTCGTGCGCCACCCGGAGATCGCCAAGATCACGTTCACCGGCTCGACCGAGGTCGGCCGTGGGGTGATGCGCGACGCGGCGGAGTCGATCAAGCGAGTGACCCTCGAGCTCGGAGGGAAGTCGCCCAACCTGATCTTCGCCGACGCCGACCTCGACGCCGCGGTCAAGGGCGCTTACAACGGCATCTTCTACGGCAAGGGCGAGGTCTGCGCGGCGGGCTCGCGCCTCTTCGTCGAGCGCTCCGTGCACGATCAGGTGGTCGAGAAACTGGTCGAGCGGACCCGTAAGCTGGTGCCGGCCGACCCACTGCATCCCAAGACACGGCTCGGCGCCCTGGTGTCGCGGCGGCAGCGCGAGACCGTCCTCTCCTACGTCGAGAGCGGTCGCCAGGAGGGCGCCGAGGTCGTTTGCGGCGGCACGGCCGCCGACGTCGACGGCAGGGGCTGGTTCATGCACCCCACCATTCTCGATCGGGTGGACAACGGGATGCGGGTGGCGCAGGAGGAGATCTTCGGTCCGGTCCTGGTGACGATCGCCTTCGACGACCTCGAGGAGGCGGTGGCGCAGGCCAACGCCTCGGTCTACGGGCTGGCCGCCGGCGTGTGGACGCGTGATATCGGCAAGGCGCACCGGGTCGCCCGCCGACTGCAGGCCGGCACGGTGTGGATCAACCAGTACAACTGGTACGACGCCGGCGCCCCGTTCGGCGGCTACAAGCAGAGCGGCTTCGGCCGCGAGTTGGGGAGGGAGGCGCTGGCCTCCTACACGGAGACAAAAACAGTCTGGGTAGGGAACTGAGTCAGCCCCTCGTCCTCGCCGCCCCGCTGCGCACGCCGATCGGCAGGTTCGGCGGCGTCCTGGCGCCCTTGACCGCCGCCGACCTGGGCGCGGCCGCGGCGGCCGCTTGCCTCGAACGTGCCGCGTTGCCGCCCGAGCGGGTCGACCAGGTGATCTTCGGCCATGCCCGCCAAGCTGGAGGCGGCCCTAACACGGCCCGGCAGGTCGGCCACCGCGCCGGCGTCCCGGACGATCGCCCGGCCTTCACCGTCAACCAGGCCTGCGGCTCGGGCCTGCAAGCGGTGCTCTGCGCGGCGCGGGCGATCCGCCTCGGGGAAGCTCGGGTGGTGCTGGCCGGCGGCACCGAGAGCATGTCCAACACCCCCTACCTGCTGCCACGCGCGCGCTGGGGTTACCGCCTGGGCGACGGCGAGATCGTCGACGGTATGTACAAGGACGGTTTCGTCGATCCGCTCTCCGAGCTCGTCATGGGCGAGACCGCCGAGGAGCTGGCCCACGAGGCCGGGGTCGACCGCGACGCCGCCGACGCCTGGGCCGAGCAGAGTCAGCGGCGCTGCGAGGCGGCGCGCGCCGACGGCCGGTTCGCCCCCGAGATCTCGCCGATCACCGTGCCGGGCAAGAAGGGCCAGACCCTGGTGGAGACCGACGAACACCCCCGCGACGGTGTGACCCTTTCCTCCCTCGCCAAGCTCCCGCCGGTCTTCCGCGAGGGCGGTACGGTGACGGCTGGCAACGCCTCTGGCATCACCGACGGCGCCGCCGCGCTGCTGGTAGCTTCCGAGGAGGCGGCCGCCGAGTTGGGGTTGCCGGTCGCGGCCCGCCTGCTCGACTGGGAGGTGGTGGGGGTCGAGCCGCGGATCATGGGAATCGGCCCGGTTCCGGCGGTGCGGGGCCTGCTGGCGCGCCAGGGGCTTCCCTTCGACGCCATCGACGAGATCGAGTTGAACGAGGCCTTCGCCAGCCAGGTGCTCGCCTGCCTGAATCAGTTGTCGTTCGACCGCCAGCGCGTCAACCCTGACGGCGGCGCCATCGCTCTCGGTCACCCGATCGGCTGCACGGGAGCGCGCATCCTGGTAACGCTCCTCCACGGCATGGCGCGGCGTGGAGGACGGCGAGGCATCGCTACCCTCTGCGTTTCGGGGGGACTCGGGCTAGCGGCCCTGGTGGAGCGGGAGGCGACGTGACCCTGTACAACAGCGTTCAAGTAGGGGAAGAACGGATCGGCGCCATGGGCAACGTACGCATCGAGCTGGACGCTCGCATCGCCACCCTGTGGCTCGATCGGGCACCCCTCAACGTCCTCGATCTCGCGGCCCTCGCCGACCTCGACCAGGCGCTCGGGGGTCTCGCGGCGAAAACCGACCTCCAGCTCCTCGTCGTGCGCGGCGCCGGCGGGCGCGCCTTCTCGGGCGGAGTCGCGGTGCAGGATCACACACGCGACCGGATTCCCGAGATGCTCGCTCGGTTCCACGGCGCGCTGTGGCGGCTGCTGCGCTTCCCGACGCCGACGTTAGCCGTGGTCCAGGGTCACTGTCTGGGCGGTGGCATGGAGCTAGCGGCCTGCTGCGACCTCAGAATCGCCGAGGAAGGGAGCCACTTCGGCCAGCCCGAGATCGAGCTCGGCTGCTTCCCACCCTTCGCTGCGGCCCTCTACCCGGAGCTGTTGGGGCGGGCAGTGGCGGCCGACCTGCTGCTGACCGGCCGCATCGTCGAGGCAGCCGATGCGGCCAGCTTCGGTTTCGTGAGCCAAGTAGTGCCGAGGGGGCAGCTCGAAGCGGCGATCGCCGAGCTCACCGGTCGCCTGACGGCGAAGAGCGCCGCCGTGACCCGCCTCGCCGTCCGCGCCCTGCGCGCCGGAGCCGAGCGGCCCCTACCCGAAGCCGTGGCGGAGAACGAGCGCTCGTACGAACACGAACTGGCCGCCACCGCCGATATGGACGAGGGTCTGACCGCCTTC
>CAYXXN010000096.1:0-11602 GCA_964469055.1 uncultured Thermoanaerobaculia bacterium | reverse complement strand
GCCGACACCTTGCCGCCACGCGAGCGGGTGCGTTGGGCGGGCTCGTGTCTGCTCAGCCTGGCGGTGCTGGCGCTCGGCCTCCTGACGGTGCGCCTCTGGCGGCGCCGGCCGGCGGTGGCGGCGCCGCTCTTCGTGGCGCTCCATCTCGGCTCGCAGCTCTTCCTGCTGCGGCCGCTCCTCACGCTCGACCTCGTCGAGCCCTACCAGCGGCGCCCGGCCCTCGCGGATCGGGTGCCGGCCGGCAGCCGCGTCGTGCACGGCGATCACGTCAACCTGTTCGGCAAGGCGACGACCAAGGTCTCGTCGCACCCGGACATGCGCCTGCTGTGGGACGAGCGCAACCTCCACGAGGGCCTCCATCCCTGGTCGGGGGTGCGCTGGGGGCTGCGCTACGAGTTCAACACCACGCCCGAGGGACTCGACTCGTTCCTGACTCTGGCCACGGTGATGAGCCTCTGGCACTTCCCCGACGCGGCGCGGCTGCGCGTCCTCGAGGTGGCGGGGGTCGAGTACCTGATGCTGACGCGGCCGCTCGAGGACGAGGCACTCGCAGCCGGCCGCGTCGAGTTGGTGACGACGGCGTCGCACCACGGCAGCACGGTTCACCTCTACCGCCTGCGCTCGCCGGCGCCGGATGTGATGCTGGCCGGCGAGGTCGAGGGCGTGGAGAGCCTCAACGAGGCGATGCAGCGGCTGTTGGCGGAGGGGTTCGATCCGACTCGCCAAGCGGTGCTGGCGGGCACCCTCGAGGCTCGCCGAGGCCCGCCGGGCAGCGCGCGGCTCGTCGAGGAAGAGCCGGAAGCAGTCGCCGTCGCCGTGGACTCGGAGCAAGGGGGCGCCCTCGTCGTGCAGCGCACGTATCTGCCGCTCTACCGCGCCACCATCGACGGCGCGCCGGCGCAGGTGGTCGCCGCGAACCTGCACCGCCTCGCCGTGCTCGTGCCGCCGGGCCCGCACGCGGTGCGCATCTGGGTCGACCGGAGGCCGTTCCGGTGGTCGCTCGCCGCCGCGGGTCTCGGGCTGCTCGCCCTGCTCGTCGTGCCGCGGCGGCTGGCCTCGACGCCGGCCTAGAGGTACCCCAGGGCCTCCAGCGCCTGGCGGTCGAGCTCGACCGGCGGCGGGGCGGCGAGTCTAGCCCTGGTACCATGCTGAACTCCTCCATGAGCGAGCGGCCCTTCCGCAAGGTGCTCGTCGCCAACCGCGGCGAGATCGCCGTGCGGGTCGTGCGGGCGCTGCGCGAGAGCGGCATCACCTCCGCGGTCGTCTACTCGGACGCCGACCGGCGAGGGCTTCCCGTGCTGCTCGCCGACGAGGCCTACCGCATCGGTCCGCCGCCGTCGGTGGAGAGCTACTTGCGGGGAGAGGCCATCGCCGAGCTGGCGGCCAGGATCGGCGCCGACGCTGTCCATCCGGGCTACGGCTTCCTGGCCGAGAATGCCCACTTCGCCGAGCTGTGCGGGCAGGCAGGGGTCAAGTTCGTCGGCCCGCCGCCGGCCGCGATCGCCGCCATGGGCTCGAAGATCGAGAGCCGGCGGCGGATGCGCGCGGCCGGCGTGCCCGTAGTGCCGGGCGGCGAGGAGGCCCTGCTGAGTCTCGAGACGGCCGCCTCGCGCGCCGCCGAGATCGGCTACCCCGTGATGCTCAAGGCCTCGGCGGGCGGTGGCGGCAAGGGGATGCGGCTGGTGGCCGCTGCCGCCGACCTCGCCGCAGCCTACCGGGCCGCCCGCGCGGAGGCGGCGGCGAGCTTCGGCGACGACGCCCTCTACCTGGAGAAGTTTCTGCGCGACCCGCGCCACATCGAGATCCAGGTGCTGGCGGACGAGCACGGCGCCGTCGTTTCGCTCGGCGAGCGCGAGTGCTCGTTGCAGCGCCGCCACCAGAAGGTGGTAGAGGAGGCGCCCTCGCCGGCGGTCGGGCCCGAGCTGCGGCGGGCGATGGGCGAGGCGGCGGTGACGGCGGCGCGAGCCGTGGGCTATACGAACGCCGGCACTTGCGAGTTCCTGCTCGACGCCGACGGCCGGTTCTACTTCCTCGAGATGAACACCCGGCTCCAGGTCGAGCATCCGGTGACCGAGATGGTGACCGGGGTCGATCTGGTGCGCGCCCAGCTCGACGTCGCGCAGGGGCGGCCGCTGCCGGCCCACATGTCGGCCCTCGAGCCTCGCGGCCACGCCATCGAGGTGCGGCTCTACGCGGAGGATCCTTACCGCAACTTCGCGCCGTCGCCGGGGACGATCTCGCGCCTGCGCTGGCCGCAGGGGCCGGGGGTGCGGATCGACGCCGGGGTGGCCGAGGGCAGCGAGGTGTCGATCTTCTACGACCCGCTGCTGGCCAAGCTCATCGTCTGGGGAGCGGACCGGGCGCAGGCCGTCGCGCGGCTGGCGCGTGCCCTGGCGGAGCTGCGCCTCGAAGGCGTGCGCACCGGGGCGCCGATGTTCCGGGCGCTGGTGGCCGACCCCGACTTCGTCGCCGGCCGGCTCGACAACGGCCTGCTGGATCGCAAGCTGGCGGCGGGAGCACTTGCCCTCCAGGCGCCGGCGGAGATGGCGGAGATCGCCCTGCTCGCCGCCGTGCTCGAGTATCTAGAGGATGAGACGCGGCGGGCCGCCCTATCGCAGGTGGCGAACGCCGGCCGCCGCGGCCGCTGGCGCGAAGCGGCCCGCCGGGCAGCCCTCAGGGGGGCGCGGTGAAGCTGATCGTGCGCCGCGATGGCGAGGAGGCATCGGTCGCCGTCGAGCGCCGCGGCGACGTGTACGAGGTGCGTCTGGGCGAGCGCGCACTCACCATCGAGCGAGCGGTGGCGGGCGAAGGCCTGCGCAGCCTGCTGGTCGGCGGGCGACAGCACGAGGTCGCGATCGTCGCCCTGGGCGAGGGCCGCTATCGGGTGACGTCGGCGGCGGGTGAGGAGGAGGTCGAGGTGCTCGATCCGCTCACCTACCTGGCCCGCCGCAATCGCGCCGAGGTCGTCGCCACGAGGCCGCAACGGGTCGTCGCCTACATGCCGGGGCGGGTCGTCGCCGTCTTGATCGGCCAGGGCGAACGGGTGGAGCGCGGGCAGGGGTTAGTGGTGCTAGAGGCGATGAAGATGCAGAACGAGATCGTCGCCGAGAGCGACGGCGTCGTGCGCGAGATCCACGTCGCCCCGGGCCAGGCCGTCGAGGCCGGCGACCCGCTCTTCGACCTCGGGTGAGGCGAATCGGCAGCTACTCGAGCTGTCTGCTTTGCGCGAGCACAGCAGGGCTCCCGCGGAGCAGCTCGAGCTCGATCAGCGCTTCGACGGCCGTCTGCGCTTCGATGTCCTTGAGACACCGGTGGTGGAGCAACGGGCATCGCCGGCGAAAGCAGGGCGAGCACCAGCGGTCGGTGTAGAGGACGCGATGCGCCGGCCCCAGCGGCGCGGTGCGTCGCGGGTCGGTGGGGCCGAAGAGGGCCACGCAGGGGACCCCGAGCGCGGCGGCGAGATGCATCGGCCCCGAGTCGTTGGTGACCAGGACGTCGAGCTGGGAGAGGGCGGTGGCGAGCTGTCCTAGGTCGAGGTCGGGGCCGACCACCGGGTGGAGCTTGCCCGTCTCCTCGTGCAGGCGCACGGCCAGCCACACTTCCTTGGGGCCGGCGACGATGAGCTGGCGGCTCGCCGGGAGCTGCCGGCGCAGCGCGCGGGAGAGCTCCGCGAAGCGCTCCAGCGGCCAGCGCTTGCTGGGACCGAACTCGGCGCCCGGGAAGAGGCCGACGCGCGGCCGCGCCTCGTCGCCGAGGCCGGCGCGGGCGAGGAGCGCGCGGCCCTGCGCGAGCCGCTCGGGAGCGAGGGAGAGCGCCGGCACGGGCTCCGGCGGCAACTCGACGCCCATGGCCCCGAGCAGCGCCCGGCAGTCCTCCACTTGATGGCGCTCGCCGCGCGGCCGGCGCACGGCCGGCGCCAGTAGGTGTCGTCGCCAGCCCCCGGGGTAGCCGTAACGGCGTGGGATGTCGGCTTGCCACGGCAGCCACGCCGACCGGAACGAGTTGGGCAGAATGACGGCTTCCGCGCACGGCACCTCGCGCAACGCGGCGACCGTCGCCTCATCGGTGGCGGCGCGCGCCACGGTTCTCGCTACGGCGGGGGAGAGCGCCAGGAGCGGCGCGAGATTCGACTTGGCGAGCACGGTCAGCCGCCGGCCGCTCGCCGCCAGGGCGTCGAGGACGGGCAGCGCCATCACCGTGTCGCCCACCCAGCTGGGCGCCACGACCAGGGTGCCGCCGGCACCGCCGCTCACCCTGGCCTCCACCGATCGTGCATCCACATCCACTCGCCGGGGCGCCGCCGCACCTCCGCCTCGACCGCCGCGAGATAGCGGGCCGTGAGCTCGGTCTCGTCGGCGGCGTCCGCGGGAATCGGGGGGCGGGCGACGATCTGGTAGCGGCCGCCGGGCTCGGGGAAGGCGAACAGCGGCACCACCGGCAGCGCGAAGCGCCGGGCGAGGCGGGCGAGCACCGGCGTGGCGCGCGCCGGCCAGCCGAAGAGTGGGACCTCAACGGCCTCCTCGCTGCGCCCTGGGCGCTGGTCGATCAAGAGAAAGAGGTGCTCGCCGGCGTCGATCGCCCGCAGCATGGCGCGGGCGGCGTGGCGCTTGGCCACCATCCGCACTCCGAAGCGCCGCCGCAGGCGCTGGATCTCGCGCTCCAGGTGCGGGTTGTCGAGGGGGCGCGAGATGGCGGTCAGCGTTCCCTTGTAGAGGCCGATCGGCTGGCCGCTCATCTCCCAGAAACCGAGATGGGCGCTCATCAGCACCGCCGGCGCCGCGGGACCCCCGGCGTCGACGTGCTCCCAGCCCGCCAGCGTCCAGCGCTCGCAGAGCGTCACGGCGTCGAAGCGGGCCGCCGAGAGCGTGTCGCAGAGATGGGCGCCGAGGGTGCGGAAACTCTGCCGCGCCCAGCGCCGGCGCAGCGCCGGAGCGGCTTCCGGGAAGGCGAGACCGAGGTTGGCCAGCGCCCGGCGCCGCCGCTCGCCCAGCACGGCGTACGCCAGGTCGCCGAAAGCCGCGCCCAGGCGGCGTGCCCCGGCGTGCGAGAGCCCGCGCATGCCGCCGTTCGCTAGGCGGAAGACGACGTACTCCAGCCGGTGGAGCAGCGGCGCGTCCTTCACCGCGAGGGCCTCGCCGCCAGGGCTTCGTCCAGCCAGCGCCAGAAGGCCGGCTCCGGCTGCGCCTCGATCGGTAGCTCGGCCAGGGGCACGTCGACCCGGCCGAGCAGCTTCACCTGATCCTTGGCGGTGGCCAGCACCCAGTCGGCGCCGCTCGCTCGGAAGGCTTCGACGATGCGGGCCAGGCTCGACGGAGGGTAGTCGTGATGGTCCGCGAAGACGACCTCGCCGCGCACGGCGACTCCCGTGGTGCGCGCCGCCGCCGCGAAGCGCTCCGGGCGGGCGATGCCGGAGACGAGCAGCACCCGAGCGCCCCGTGGCAGCGGCTCTCCGGTCGCCGCGCGAGGCGGCAGCACCCGCAGCGCCGAGGTGAAGCCGGGTCCACGGAACCCCCAGGGACGCAGCGCCTCCGCCAGCCGCCGGCCGCCCGCTGGATCGTCGCTGCCGGTCAGCATCGCGGCGTCGGCGTGGCGCGCCGAGGCGAGGGGCTCGCGCAGCCGGCCACTCGGCCACAGCCGCCCGCCCGCGAAAGGGTCGGCGGCCGGGAAGACGAGGATATCGAGATCGCGGGCCAGGCCGAGGTGCGAGAACCCGTCGTCGAGCACCAGTACCCGGGGCGTCGGCACGAGCCGCTCGAGCGCGTGACGGCCGGCCAACCAACGATCGGGCCCGACCACCACGCCGGCGCCGCGCACCGCGCCGGCCAAGAGCACCGGCTCGTCGCCGGCGACGCTCGGGCCGAGCAGGGGGCCTTCGCCGGCGCTCACCATCCGCACGTTGCGGTCTCGCCGGCCGTAGCCGCGCGACAGGATCGCGATCGGCAGCCCACGATCCCGTAGGTGAGTGGCAAGAGCCGCGACCAGGGGCGTCTTGCCCGAGCCCCCCCAGTGCAGGTTGCCGATGCTGACTACGGGCACGGGCAGCCGGCGAGCCCGTCGGCGCCACCAGTGGCGGCGCAGGGCATGCACGGCGCCGTAGAGGCGCTGCCAGGGCGAGCGCGCCGGCGGCGGCGGCTCAAATAGCGCCACCGGCAAGCTCCAGCACGGGACCGAGGAACTCGAGGGTGCGGTCGACGGCGCCGCGCTCGCTGGCGACGAGCTCGCGGCCCCGCGCGCCCAGGGCGGCGGCCTCCTGCGGTCGCGCCAGCCAGTCGGCGAAAGCGCGGGCGAGCTCGTCGCTGTCGGCCACCCGGCGCCAGGCGCCCGCCGCGTCGAAGCGCTCGGCGATCTCGACGAAGTTCTCGAGCGAGGGCCCCACGGCGATGGCGATGCCGTGGCTCGCCGGCTCGATCGGGTTGTGACCGCCCGTGGGGACGAGAGTGCCGCCGATGAAGGCGGCGCGAGCCAGGGCGTAGAGCCCGGCCAGCTCGCCCAGGCTGTCGAGCAGGAGGACGGCCGGCCGGTCTCCGGATGCCGGCGCCGAGCGGCGCGCCCAGGGGAGGCCGCGGCGATCGAGCAGGTCCGCGACCTCGGGCCAGCGCTCGGGATGCCGCGGAGCCACGACCAGCAGAGCCGCCTCGCCGCCGCCGCAGCGCGCGCCGGCGTCGAGCACCAGCGGCTCCTCGCCGGCCATCGTCGAGCCGGCGACGAGGATGGGGCGGCCCGCCGCGACTTCCCGGACGGCGGCCGCCAATTCGGGCGTCGGCTCGGCCGGCGGCGCGTCGAACTTGAGGTTGCCGGTGACCGCGACGCGCTCCTCCGGCACGTCCAGGGCACGCAGCCGCTCCCGATCCCGCTCGCTCTGCACGGCGAAGCGTTGGACGGGCGCGAAGAGCGGGCGCGCCAGTCTGCCGAGGCGGGAAAGGCGGGCGAAGCTTCGGTCTCCCAGGCGACCGTTGGCGACCGCGATCGGCACGCCGCGCGCCGCGACGCGCCGCAGGGTGAGTGGCCAGTGGTCGCCCTCGATGAGCACCAAGGCGCGCGGCGCGAAACGGCGCAGGAAGCGCCCGACGGCGAAGTCCAGGTCGAAGGGGTGATAGGCGACGACGGCGCGATCGGCGAGCAGGCGGCGAGCCTCCGCCTGGCCGGTCGGCGTAATGGTCGTCACCAGGAGCGGTTGCGCGGGGTCGAGCCGACGGGCTAGCGCCGCCGCCACCCGGGCCTCGCCGACCGACACGGCGTGCAGCCACAGGGCACCCTGCACGACCGGACCGCGGTGACCGCCCAGCCGGCCTCCCACCGTCGGCAGGTAGTGGCGGCCGCGGGCGACGAGCAGAAACGGCGCCGCGACCAGCAGGGCGCCGGCCAGCAGCAGCTGATAGAGGAGCCACACCGGCGCGGCAGTATATTCTTCCGCCGCAAGGGTTTCCGCCCACTCGCGCCGAGCTAGACGCGAGGGCGGGCGGCCCCGTAAGAAGCCCTGGGAGGATGTGCGTCTGGCCGTCTTGATCTATTCCTCGCGCCTCGACCGCGAGCGCCTGGCGGAGGTCTCCGACCGCGACCTGCTGGCCGCGGTGGGACGCGACGACGAGACGGCCCTGGACGAGCTGATCGGGCGCAAGGCGGGCCCCCTCCTCCAGCTCGCCTTCCGCATGGTGGCCGACCGCGAAGAGGCGCGCGACCTCGTGCAGCTCGCTTTCGTGCGGGTCTGGGAGCATCGCGATCGCTACGACCCGCGCTTCGCGCCCAACACCTGGCTCTACCGCATCGTCACCAATCTGTCGATCGACCATCTGCGGGCGCGCGACAGCCGCGAGCGTCAGGGCGAGCCCCTGCGTCACCACCTGCACGCCGTGGCGGCCGCCTGCCAGGACAGCCTCGCGGACCTCGAGCAGCGCGAGGTCTCGCGCATCTTGGGCGAGCTCGCGGCCGGGCTCTCGCAGCGCCAGCGCGCGGTCTTCGTGTTGCGCGAGCTCGAGGGTCTGCCCTCCGAGGAGGTGGCCGCCATCCTGGGCTGCCGGCCCTCGACGGTGCGCAACCATCTGTTCAGCGCGCGCCGGCGGCTGCGCGCCGAGCTGCGCCGGCGCTATCCGGAGTACGCGGGAGGGGAGACGCCGTGACCTGCCCCGACTGGGCGGGGCTGGCGCGCCGCTTCCGCCAGCCGGGCTTCGCGGAGACGGGGGAGTGGCGCGACGCCGTCACCCACGCCCGCGGCTGCGCCGACTGCCGGCGCCGAGCCGTCGCGATCGACCCTCTGCTCGCCTTCGTGGGTTGCCGCGACCTCGAGATCGACCCGGCCGAGATCGCCGTCGTGCGGCGCGGGACGCACGACTTGCGTCGCCTGCGCGCCCTCGAGGCGGGTGGGAGGGGTGGCCGCACGCGACGGGGGGCGATTGCCGCCGGCCTCGTCCTGGCCAGCGTGTGGCTGCTGCCGGCGGTCCCCGCCGGACCGATCCTCGAGGCGCCGCCGACGGCGCGTCCCGCCCCCCCGGCCGCCCCCGCCGCCTCGCCCTGGATCGAGAACCTCGACCGTCCTGCGGCCCGCGTCTACCAGTGGGAATCGCCCGAGGTGGCGGTGGTCCTCGTCGTCGACGAGTCCCTGGACGTCTAGCGTGCCGGCGACGCGTCGCTCGGCTCGGTGGCTGCTGGTGGTGGCCCTCGCCTGGGTCGCCCCCGCGGCGGCCCAGGAGGGCGCTCTCCAGGTCGTCGAGGTCGTCACCCTGCGTCATCAGTCGGCGGCGGAGGCGGTCGAGCTCGTGCACCCATTGCTCACCGCCTCGGGGACCGTGGAGCTGCGGCCCGAAGCGAACACCCTCGTCGTGCGCGATGGGGAGGAGGCGGCGGCGCGCATCGCCGCGCTCTTGGCCGACTTCGACCATCCGCTGCGCCGGCTCGGGGTGACGATCCAGCTCGTGGAGGCCTCGGTCGAGCCGGCTACGGGCGCTCCGGCGGCGCCAGCCGGCGGCCGCGGCCTCTCGGCCGAGGTCGTGCGCCGCCTGCGCGGGCTGCTCCGGTTCCAGCGCTTCACGATGTTGGGTGAAGTCGATTTCGAGGCCTTCGAGCACGAGGCCGTGAGCTACCGGCTGGGCGACCGTTACCGCGTCGCCTTCCGTCTCGGCACCCTGCTCGCGAGCGGCCTCAAACTGCACGGCTTCCGGGTCGAGCGCGAGGCGGGGAACGCCACCCGACGCCAGCTCCTGGCGAGCGATCTCGCCCTGGCCGAAGGCCAGCCGCTGGTCCTCGGTCTCACCCAGACGGAGGAGAGCGAGCGGGCGCTGATGATCATCCTCACCCTGCGGTGGCTGCCCGAGGCGCGGCTCGCCGGACCGAGCGCCGAGGACTGAGCGTGCAGTTCGTCTGCCGGGTCGGCACTCCCGAGGGCAAGGTCCTGGAGAGCCTCTTCGAGGCCCAGGACGAGCGCGCGTTGCGCCGCGACCTCGAGGGGCGCGGCTACCACGTCTTCGCGGTGCGCCGCCGCGGACTCCTGGCCGGCCTGCGTCTGCCGGTCCTGGGTGGCGCTCGCCAGCGGGTGCCGGCGGCAGAGCTGCAGGTCTTCAACCAGGAGCTCGCCGCCCTGCTGCGCTCGGGGTTGCCCCTGCTGCAGTCGTTGGACCTCCTGGTCAGCCGCCAGCGGGACCGCAATTTCAAGGAGGTCCTCACCCAGATCCGAGAACGGGTGAAGAGCGGCGAGGCGCTCTCCGCCGCCGTCACCGGCTTCGGCGACGTCTTCCCGGCGCTCTACGCGCCGACCCTGCAGGCAGGCGAGCGCAGCGGCGAGTTGGAGCAGGTGATCCGGCGCTTCCTGCGCTATCAGCGGCTGGTGCGCGAGACGCGCAAGAAGGTCGTCTCCGCGCTCGTCTACCCGAGCGTGCTGATCGGCTTGTCGGCGGCCTTGATCGCGGTGGTCACGACCTACGTGCTGCCCAAGTTCCGCGACTTCTTCGGTGGGCTCAACGCCGACCTCCCCCTGCTCACCCGCGCCGTCATGGCGATCTCCGGCGTGGTACAGGCCAACGGCTGGTTGATCCTCCTCTCGGCCGTGCTCGGCGCGCTGCTGGGCAGCCAATGGGTACGCACCCGCGCCGGCCGGATGGCCCTCGACCGCTGGCGGATCGCGCTGCCGCTCGCCGGTCCCATTGCCCTCGACCTCTCGCTGTCGGAGTTCTGCCGCTCGCTCTCCACCCTGCTCGCCGGCGGCATTCCGATCTTGGCCGCCCTCGAATCCTCGGTCGGCGCCGTCGCCAACACCTGGGTGCGCCAGCGGCTCGCCGCGGTGCCGGGGGACGTGCGCCAAGGACGGGCGCTGGCCGACGCCCTGCAGGAAACGGGCATCGCCTCGAGCCTCTTGGTGGACATGGTGAAGGTCGGCGAGACGACGGGGTCCCTCGACGTCATGCTCTCCGACGTCTCCGACTTCCTGGACGAGGAGGTGGAGACCCGCATGGGCCGGCTGCTGTCGCTGCTCGAGCCGATGATGCTGATCACCATGGGCCTGCTCGTCACGTTGCTCCTGGTCGCGGTGTACCTGCCGCTCTACAGTCTGATCGGGAAGATGCCCAGCTGAGACCTGGGCGAGGAGACCGCGATGGAACGACCGCAGGAAACGATCTTGCTGCAGACGCCGGGCCTGGTCACCCGCGCGGCCGGCGAGGTCGAGCGCGCGCGGGCGATCGCCGAGGTCCACGGCCTCGAGCTGGTCGACATGGAGCACTTCCGCATTCAGAACGACCTCTTCCGCTCGATCCCCCTCGACTGGATGTTGCGCTACCAGTTCGTGCCGCAGGAGCAGCTCGAGGGACGCCTCGCGATCGTCATGGCCGAGCCGACGGACGTCACCAAGCTGGACGAGCTCGAGCTCCTGCTCAGCCAGCCGGTCGAAGTGCGGGTCGGCGTGCGCTCGGCGATCGAGGACCTCCTGCAGCGCTCGGAGAGCGCGCAGCGGGTGCTCGACGAGGCGACCGAAGGTTTCCGCCTGCAGCTCGTCGGCGAGGACGAGGAAGGCGGCGAGATCCTCTCCATCGACCGCATCACGGCCGACACCAGCCCGATCATCAAGCTGGTCGACTCGACGGTGTTCAACGCCATCCAGCGGCGCGCGAGCGACATCCACGTCGAGACCCGCGAGAGCGAGGTGATCATCAAGTACCGCATCGACGGCGTTCTCTACCAGGCGATGGAGCCGATCGACAAGCGGCACCACCAGACCATCATCAGCCGCATCAAGGTCATGGCCGAGCTCGACATCGCCGAGAAGCGGGTTCCCCAGGACGGCCGTTTCAAGCTGCGCTTCGAGGGTCGCACGATCGACTTCCGCGTCTCGGTCATGCCGTCCGTGCACGGCGAGGACTGCGTGATCCGCATCCTCGACAAGGAGTCGATGGACAAGGAGTTCAAGAATCTGCGCCTGGAGATCCTCGGCTTCGACCCGGCGACCATCCAGAAGCTGCGCAAGTTCATCCGCGAGCCGTACGGCATGGTGCTGGTGACTGGGCCCACGGGCTCCGGCAAGACGACGACGCTCTACGCGTGTCTCTCGGAGATCCAGTCCTCGGAGGACAAGATCGTCACCATCGAGGACCCCGTCGAGTATCAGCTGAAGGGCGTC
>CAYXXN010000095.1:0-11608 GCA_964469055.1 uncultured Thermoanaerobaculia bacterium | reverse complement strand
CTCCGGCAGCGCGGCGGCGTAGTCGGGCAAGGCGAGCAGCAGCACGTCGTGGTCCCGCACCGGGCCGGTGAGCTCGGCGAGCCAGGAGAGGCCGTCGCGCAGCCACCTGGTGCGCTCCTCCGGCAAAGCCGAGCGCAGCTCGCGCAGCAGCGAGCGGGCTCGGCGCAGCGCGACGCGCAGGTCGTGGACGAACTCGGTGTCGAGGTCCTGCCGCAGGCCCGGAAGGTTGGCCTCGACGGTGGCCAGGAGCCGAGCCAGGATCTCGGCGGCGGCCGCGGGGGCCCGCGTCGTCGGGGCGAAGTCCGGGGCCAGCGGCGGGAACGGGCTCGCCAAGGTGCCGCCCTGCGCCGCCAGCACCTCGGTGAGCTCGTCGGTGGGATCGGGCTGGAGGCCGGCGCGGCGCGCGATCTCCTCCGCCGCAGCCTCTGTTTCGGCCTCGTAGCCACGCAGCGGTCGCGCCACCCAGCGCGCCGGCAGGATCTGCCAGCGGCCGGCGCCGGCGCTTGGCCAGACCGTGCGCTCCTCGGCCAGGAGGCGGCCGATCGCCTTGCCGGTCGCATCCCGCAGGGTCACGCTTCGTCCCCGCCGCTCGACCACGGCGAGCGGCAACAGCCGACGCACGCCGGCCGCCGGCGCGACGGCGTCCCGCAGCCGGCCCGGCGGCAGGTCGACGGCGAAGGCGGGCGGCCCAGGCGCCGGCCAAGGAGCCGCGGTCTCGCCGTTACCGCGCACGCGGAGGCGCCGCTCGCCGTCGACCCCCTCCTCCAGGGCGAGCCGCAGATCCCGCTGCGCCAGCCGGCGGTCGAACGTGTCGAAGTAGGTGGTGCGTTCGCCGATCGCCTCCTCGCGGCCGCCGGCCAGCGGACCAGCGAGCTCGGACGGGCTGGCCCGAGGGTCGCCGTGAGGTTGGCGATAGCTCTTCACCGGGACGGCGAAGCTAGCACCTGTCGCCACTCGGACCGGCGATCGTTGCGCCGTTGTCACAGCGCAGCCCTCGAAGGCGGGTCCGTCGCAGGTTTGTCGCGCCCATGCCGCGGACCCTTCAGGAGCCTGCCCTACCTTGAAGCTGGCGCCGCGGAATGCCGCGGCGGAGATCGTGAGGACCATGACCTTCTCACCGACCCACACTCTGGCCCGCCTTCGTCGCCGAGGACTCGGTTCCGGACTTCGCATCCAAGACCACGAGTCTGCTCCGCGACGATCGACGTCGGATGGCTCTGGGCCGGGAGGCGGCCGAGCACGCCCGCCGCTGGACGGCGGCGGCGATGGCCGAGCGCATGGTCGAGCTCTACGGCAGTCTCAGGCGCCCGGTCGAGCGGTTCGAAGCCCAGCTCGCCGCTGCCAGGGGCCACTAAGTCGGCCCCCGCCAAGCACTTAGCGGCCCGCCCGCGGCGGGCCGGCGAGGGGGCCCTGCGGAAAACCTCGACCCGGCGCGGCCTGCGCCGCCGCCGTGACCCCATCGTCACGAAGCGAAACACTGAGAACAAAAGAGTTGACATCGATTGCACAGGAACTTGTTCAATCCGTTGTAAGTGCCGTGCCGGCGCGGAGAAGCCCCTTCTTGGAGTCTGTTTTCGACAGCGTTTTCCACAGAAGCTGCGGATCGGTCCACGCCGCGGCCGGGGCCGGCCGGCCGGCGGCGGGCTGCTATAGTCGCCGCTCTTTGCGCGAGCCCGTCGTGACGGCGTCCATCGAGCTTCGACGCACGCCGCTCCACCCCGTCCACCGGGCGGCCGGCGCCCGCCTCGTCGAGTTCGCGGGCTGGGAGATGCCCGTCCAGTACGCCGGCGTCATCGCCGAGCACCAGGCGGTACGGTCGGCCGCCGGGCTCTTCGACGTCTCGCACATGGGCCAGCTCGAAGTCCGCGGAGCGGGCGCCGAGAGCTTCCTACAGCGGCTGACCCCGAACGACGTCGTCCAGCTCCAGCCCGGCCGCGCTCACTACAGCGGTCTGCTGACCGAGGAGGGTGGCTACGTCGATGACCTCCTGGTCTACCGACTGGCGGCCGACCGTTTCCTGTTGGTGGTCAACGCCGCCAACCGCGACGAGGACTTCGTTTGGGTCGCGAGCCGCGCCCCGCGGGACGTCGTCGTCGAGGATGTCTCCGACGGTTGGGCTCTGCTCGCCCTGCAGGGGCCGCGGGCTGCGCCGATCGTGCAGGCACTCTCCGACCTCGATCTCGCGAGCCTCAAGTACTACCGCTTCGCCGAAGGCCGCGTCGCGGGCCGGCCGGCACTGGTCTCCCGGACCGGCTACACGGGCGAGGACGGTTTCGAGCTCTACGTGGCGCCGGTGGACGCGGTCGAGCTCTGGCAGGCGCTGCTCGCCGCGGGCGAACCCCACGGCTTGACCGCGGCCGGCCTCGGCGCCCGCGACACGCTGCGCCTGGAGGCGGGCATGGCTCTCTACGGACACGAGCTCGACCGCACGACGACTCCCTGGGAGGCTGGCCTCGATTGGGTCGTCAAGCTCGACAAGGGCGACTTCGTCGGCCGAGAGGCGCTGGCCCGGCAGCGCGAGCGGGGCCGTCCGCGCGCCCTCATCGGGTTCGAGGTGCTGGAGCGCGGCATCGCGCGCCACGGCCACGGCGTGGTGGTGGAGGGCAGGGAGTGCGGGCGAGTGACGAGCGGCACCTGGAGTCCCACGCTCGACAGGGCGATCGGCATGGCCTACCTTCCCACCGAGCACGCCGCCGTGGGGAGAGAGATCGCCGTGGACGTGCGGGGACGACGGCTCGCGGCCCGCGTCGTGCAGTTGCCCTTCTATCGTCGGGGCCGTTGACCTGGGGGAGGACGAGGAGATGTACCCGAGCGATTACCTCTTTTCGAAGGACCACGAATGGTTCCACCTCCAGGGCGACCGCTGCGCCGTCGGCATCACCCACTTCGCCCAGGACGAGCTGGGTGAGGTGGTGTTCGTCGACTTGCCGGAGGTCGGCCGCGTCTTCGCGGCCGGCGACGAGATCGGAACGATCGAGTCGGTCAAGGCCGTGTCGGAGATCTACACGGCCGTCGGTGGCGAGGTCGTGGAGGTGAACGCGGCGCTGGCGACGGCGCCCGAGAAGGTCAACCAGGACCCCCACGGCGAGGGCTGGCTGGTCCGTCTGCGCGTCGATGCGCCCGACGTCGCCGGCCTGATGACCGCCGAGCAATATCAGGCGTTCCTCCAGCAGGGCGGCTGACCGGAGGCCGGTGCGAGCGGAGCTCCTGATCCTCTCCGCCGGGCTCGCGTGCTGGGCCGCGGCCCTGGGGTCGGCCCTGACCGGCCGGCCGGGGGCCGATTTCCTGCCGCTCGGCCTGTATCCGGTGTACGGCCTGGCGACCGCTCTCGGGTCGCTCGCCGGCAACGTCTACATCCTCCGCGCCCGGTCGGCCGCTTCCAACCTGCGGCGCGTGGTCCGCGTGATCTACCTCGTCGGTCCGCCCGGCCTGCTCTTCCTTGTTTGGGAGCTGGTGCCCGCGGTGTTGCAGCGAGCGGCCCCGCTGGCGCCGGTCTACGCTTACGGCATCTACGTGATCTTCTTCCTGGTGCCGGTCACGCTGCGGCGCCGCCAGTAGGCCGGCGTGGGCGTCATCAGCCGGCGGCCCGCTCGGCGAGCATGGCGTCGCCGTAGGAATAGAAGCGATAGGCCTCGCGGATCGCTTCGCCGTAGGCGCCGAGCACCCGCTCGCGCCCAGCGAAAGCGCACACCAGCATCAGGAGGGTGGAACGCGGCAGGTGGAAGTTGGTGAGCAGGAGGTCGACGACTCGGAAGGAGAAGCCCGGAGTGATGAAGAGGTCGACCGATCCCTTGCCGGCAGGCACATCACCCTCGTGTCGCGCCGCCGTCCCCTCGAGGGCACGGACTACCGTCGTCCCCACGGCCACCACCCGGCCGCCCGCGAGCCGGGCGGCGCGCAGTTTCTCGGCCGTCGCTGGTGGGATCGCGAAACGCTCCGCTTCCATCTCGTGCTCGTGGACGAGCTGGCAGGTGACTGGCTTGAACGTGCCGATACCGACGTGCAGAGTGAGATCGGCGATCTCGACGCCGCGGCCGGCGAGGGCGGCGAAGAGCGCCGCGTCGAAGTGCAGGCCGGCGGTGGGAGCGGCGATGGCTCCGTCCGCGGCGGCGTAGACCGTCTGGTAGCGCTCGCGGTCGGCCGGCCGGTCGGGCCGACGGATGTACGGTGGCAGCGGGACGTGGCCGAGTCGACCGAGATGCGGTGCGATGGGCTCGGAGAAGCGCAGCCGGTGGCGCCCGTCGCCCTCCCGTGAGAGCACCCGGGCGCTGACGCCCTCGTCGAGCCAGAGCTCGCTGCCGGGCCGGGCGCGGCGCGCCGGCTTGACCAGCGCGGTCCATTCCTCGTCGGCCAGGCGCTCGACGAGGAGAATCTCGACTTGGCCGCCGGTGGCGGAGCGGCGCGCGAAGAGGCGGGCTGGGATCACCCGTGTGTCGTTGCGCACCAGAATGTCGCCGGGTCGCAGCAGCTCGGGGAGGTCGCGGATGCCGCGATGCCGCGCGGCGCCCTGTAGATCGAGCACCAGGAGACGGCTCTCGCCGCGCGGGTGCGCCTCTTGCGCGATGCGCTCGGCCGGGAGTGCGTAGTCGAAGTCCGCCGTGAGCACGCCGGCAGGGGAGGATATCCGGCCCGCGGCGGTATGCTGCGCGCCCGTGACCGACCGTGTTGCCGCGCCCTGGCCCCCGCGGTTCCTCTGGCTGTCGCTGTTCTTCGGCCTCCTCGTCCTGTTCGACGTCGGCCTGTTCGGCTGGTTGATCTTCCGCTCCCTGTCCCAGCGCGAGGTCGAGCGCGTGCTCCTGGAGACTCGGGAGGAGGCCGAGGACCTGGCGGCGCGGCTGGCCGAGGGGGCGAGCGCGCACGGGTCGGACTTGACGGCGGTCGCCCGCGAGCGGGAGACGCAGACGTACATCGACTCGGTGCTTGCCCAGCGCGACGTCGTCGAGACCGTCGAGGTGCGCGATCGGCAGGGCCGGCTGGTGCTGCGGGCCGACAGCGAGGTCACCTTCTACGTGCGCGATCCGGCCGAGTTGCAGGTCTCGCCCGAGCTGCCGCCGTCGCCGGCCATCGAGCGCCAGAGCGTCGAGCGACAGGCCAGCTACGAAGTCGAGGTGCCGATCGGGGAGCTCGGCGTGCTGCAGATCGGCATCAGCCGCGGCGAGCTCGAGAGCCGGATCGCGGTGCTGCGCGGCGAGCTAGTGGCCAAGATCGCCGCGACCGGGCTCGTCACGCTAGTGCTCCTCGGCCTCGCCTACCTGCTGATCGGCCTGCTGTGGCGGCGGGGGCGGCGGCTCGAGGCCAAGGCGCAGGAGGCCGAGCGCCTGGCCTACGTGGGCACCGTCGCCTCCGGGTTGGCGCACGAGATCCGCAATCCCTTGAACGCGCTCAACCTCAACTTGCAGCTGCTGGAAGAGGAGATGGGTCCGGGGCGCAACGGTCGGCTCTTCGCGATCACCCGCGGGGAGATCGACCGCCTCGAGCGCCTGGTCACCGACTTCCTCTCCTACGCCCGGCCGCGGCCGCTGGAGCCCAAGGTGGTGCGGGCGGTCGAGGTGCTGGAGCGGGCGCGCGAGGTGCTGGCCGGCGAGCTCGCGGCGCACGGTGCCGAGGTGCTGGTGAACGACGCCGCCGGGGGGGCTCGGGTGGAGGTCGACCCGGCACAGATCAACCAGCTCCTCCTCAACCTGCTGCAGAACGCGCTGGCGGCGACCGAGGACACGGGCCGGCCGCCGCGCATCGTGCTGCGGGCGGCCCAGGTCGGCCACCGACTGGCGCTGGAGGTCGCCGACAACGGCAAGGGCATCCCGGCCGGCGAGCGCGAGCGGATCTTCGAGCTCTTCTATTCGACCCGCCGGGGCGGCACCGGCCTGGGCCTGGCGGTGGTGGCGAGCATCGCCCGCGCCCACGCCGCCGAGCTGGAGGTCGAGAGCACTCCCGACGTGGGCACGACCATCCGGGTCGTGCTACCCGCCTTCGCGCCCGCTCTCGCCCCCGCCCTCGCCGCCGCCCCCTAGGGGTCGCTTGTAGTAGTTGTACTTGGCCCGCCAGTCGCTGTCGGAGGAGAAGGCGTCGAACTCGTCCTCGGTGAGGAAGGTGGCGGCATCCTCGTTGCCGCACACGTTGCACACCGCCTCGGCGACCTTTTCCTCCTGCCACTCGAAGGTGTAGCAGGGCGACTCGCAGTCGGCGCAGATCACGTACTCGGGGATCACGAGGCCGCTCCTATTGTAGCGCCCTGCGGCAAGGGAACGCGTCGCCGGAGCCGGGCCAGGGCGGCGCTGACCTGGCGCGGCGCTTCCCACTGCGGCACGTGTGCGCAGCCGGCGAGCACCTCGAGCACGGCGTGGGGAATGGCGCGCGCCATCGCCTCGCCGGTAGCGACGGGGAACAGACCGTCGTGGGCGCCCCACAGGATCCCCACCGGCATGGTGAGACCCGCCAGCTCGGCCTCGTCGAAGGCGTCGTCCGCCGATAGCGCGGCGAGGACGTTGCGCACCGGGGCCGAGGTGAAGGCCCGTAACAACAGCGGGCGCGCCAGCGCCAGGAAGGGCGGCCGGCGAGCGAACTGTGCCGCCACCAGCCGATCCACGTCGGCCGTCCGCTCGGGCCGCACGAGGCGCTCGACTCGCGCCCAGTCCTCGTGTCGGTAGCCGGCGCAACTGAGGACGAAGAGGCGCCCCACCAGATCGGGCCGGGCGAGGGCGAGCCGCACGCCGATCCAGCCGCCGAGGCTCGACCCGCAGACGGTCGCCGGCCCGCCACCGAGCTGGTGCTCGATGAGCGCGGCGGCGACGGCGAACCCGCGGGTCACGTCCAGACCGTCCCCGGGGCCGGTGGTACCGCCGAGAGCGGAGAGCTCGGGGACGACGAGGCGGCAGTCGCGGCGCAGGCGGGGCAGGAGCGGCAGCCAAGAGGCGGCGGTCGCCGCCAAGCCGTGCAGCAACAGCCAGGGCTCTCCATCGACCGGGCCGAGGGTCCACACGCGCAGCCGGTAGCCGGCGACGTCCGTCGTTTCGAGCCGTGCTCCGGCGAGGCGCATGAGGGCGGCGGTGCCAGCAAAGACGAGGCGGAGCAGCACGGGGCCAGGCTAGCAGAGCGGCCGCCCCGGGGCTCCCGGTTTGACCCTCCTCCCGCCGCGTGCTATCTTCCGGCGTCCGCGCGCTCGCGCGGCTCGACGGAGTCCACACGATGTATGCAGTGATCGAGACGGGCGGCAAGCAGTACCGCGTCCAGGCGGGGGACGTCCTCGACGTCGAGCGCTCCACGAGTCTGGTCGGAAGCGGGGGCCGCGTCACCTTCGACCGCGTCCTCATGCTCGGCGGCGAAGGGGTCAAGGCCGGTGCCGCCGCCGCCGCCGTCAAGGTCACCGCGGTGGTCCTCGACGACGAGATCCGCGGGCCCAAGCTGGTGGTCTTCAAGAAGAAGCGGCGCAAGGGCTACAAGCGGCGCACCGGGCACCGGCAGGATCTGCTCAGGGTCCGCATCGAGGCGATCCAGCCTTAGGTCGAAGGCGAGGAGTCAACGATGGCGCACAAAAAAGGGCAGGGCTCGAGCCGTAACGGCCGGGATTCGAATCCCCAGTACCTCGGCGTCAAGCGCTTCGGCGGCCAGCGGGTCACCGGCGGCACGATCCTCGTCCGCCAGCGCGGCACCCGTTTCTTTCCTGGCGACAACGTCGGGCAGGGCAAGGACGACACGCTCTTCGCGACGGTCGATGGCGTCGTCGAGTTCCGCAAGCGCGGTCGGTTGGGCAACTACGTGAGCGTCGTCGCCGCCGAGTAGGCTCGCAACATCTTGACCTTCATCGACGAGGCCGTCATCCACGTCCGCGGCGGACGGGGTGGCAACGGCTGCGTCGCCTTCCGCCGCGAGAAGTACGTCCCGCGGGGAGGGCCCTCCGGGGGGGACGGCGGCGACGGCGGCGCCGTCTTCGTGGTCGGCGACCAGGGCCTCAACACGCTCTATCACCTGCAGTTCCAGTCGATCTACGCCGCCGAGCGCGGGCGCCACGGCGAGGGCTCGCAGCGCGCCGGCCGGAGCGGCAGCGATCTCGAGGTGCGGGTGCCTTTGGGCACGGTGGTGGCCGACGCCGAGTCCCGCGAACCGCTGGGAGAGATCCTGCGCGCGGACGAGCGCCTCTCTGTGGCGGCCGGGGGCCGCGGCGGTCGAGGCAACGCTCGCTTCGCGACCTCGACGAACCGGGCGCCGCGGCGGGCCGACTCCGGCGGCGACGGGGTCGAGCGCCGACTCCGCCTGGAGCTAAAGCTCTTGGCCGACGTCGGCGTCGTCGGCCTCCCCAACGCCGGCAAGTCGACCCTGATCCGCGCCGTCTCGGCGGCGCGGCCCAAGGTCGGCGACTATCCCTTCACCACCCTGGTGCCGCAGCTCGGCGTCGTCGGCCTGGGCGCCGACGGCGACAGCTTCGTGATCGCCGACCTGCCGGGCTTGATCGCCGGCGCCGCCGAGGGCGCCGGCCTCGGCCACCAGTTCCTGCGCCACGTCGAGCGCTGCCGGGCGCTCGCCCATCTGGTGGACCTGGCGGCGGAGGGTCCGGCGCGGGCCGATCTCGCCATCGTCGAGCGCGAGCTCGCTGCCTTCGACCCCCGCCTCCTCGAGCGGCCTCGGCTCCTGGTCGGGAGCAAGCTCGACGCGGCGCGCGCGGAGCGACGGGCGGAACTGGCCGTCGCTGCCGTCGAGCGCGGGCTGGCCTACGTCGAGGTGAGCGCGGCGACCGGCGAGGGTGTGCGGCCTCTCGTTGCCCTCCTGGCGCGCCAACTCGCCGGCGGCGTGGAGGCGGCGTGAGGATCGGGCTCTACGGCGGCGCCTTCGACCCGATCCATCGTGGCCACCTCGAGCCCGTACGTGAGGCCTTGGAGGAGCTGCGGCTGGAGCAAGTCCTGTATCTGCCGACGGCGAACCCACCGCACAAGGGCGGGTACCAGCTCGCTCCCGCGCTCGCTCGCTACGCCATGGTGGAGCTGGCGTTGCTCGACGACGCGCGCTCCAAGGTGTCGCCGCACGAGCTGGTCGAGGGACCCTCCTACACGGTGGAGACGGTCGAGCACTTCCACGCGCTCGACCCGGCGGCCGAGCTCTTCCTGTTGGTGGGGGCCGATGCCTTCGTCGGCCTCCCCACCTGGCGCCGCTGGCCCGCTTTGGCGGCGCTGGCCGTGGTGGCGGTCCTGCAGCGTCTGGACTGGCCCCCCGAGCGTTTCGAGCGGGCGCTGTCGGCGGAGCTGCGCGGGCTGCTCGACTCCGGCCGCGCGGTGCGGCTCTCGAACCGTCCGGTGGCGGCGGCGTCGAGCGAGCTGCGCGCTCGGCTGGCGCGGGGCGAGCGGCCGTCGCCCGCCGAGCTGCCGGGCCCGGTGCTACAGTACATCGAGAAGTACGCCCTCTATCGATGAGTGTCCGCCCCGAGCTCGCCGCCGGCGTCGGCGACGCGCTGCGCGAGGTAGTGGCCACTGCTGACGACCGCAAGGCGCTGGACCTCAAGGCCTACGACCTCACCGGGCTCTCCGACGTCACCGAGTACTTCGTCCTGGCGAGCGGCCGCAGCGAGCGCCAGGTCGAGGCCATCGCCGGAGCGATCCTCGAGTCGCTCTCTCGCCTCGGCCGGCGCCCGCTGCACGTCGAGGGCCTGCCGGCCGCACGTTGGGTGCTCCTCGACTTCGTCGATTTCGTGGTTCACGTCTTCGAGCCGGCCACCCGGGAGTACTACGGCCTCGAGCGGCTCTGGCGTGACGCTCCGGAGGTCACGGAAGCGTTGCGCGGCCGCTAGGCCGGTTTGCCCGATGCGCGTCGCTTCGCCGCTGGCCGCCCTGGCATCGAGCGCGCCTTCCCTCGCCGGCCTGCTGCCGGCGCTCGAACGCGCCGCCGCCGCCGAAGCGCCGATCCTCCTCCTCGGCGAGCCCGGCACGGGGCGCACGAGCCTCGCCCGCGCGCTCCACGCCGCAAGCCCCCGCCGCCTCGGTCCCCTGGTGGAAGTGGACGTCGCTGCGATCCCGACGACGCTCTTCGAGAGCGAGTTGTTCGGACACCGCGCGGGCGCCTTCACGGGCGCCGACACGGCCCTTCCGGGTCGGGTGGCCCGCGCCGAGAGGGGATCGCTGGTGCTCGATCCACTCGAGGAGCTGCCGCTCTCCGTGCAGCCGAAGCTGCTGCGCCTGGTCGCCGAGCGCGTCTACGCGCCGCTCGGCGGCAGCGAGACCCGGGCGGACGTCCGGTTCGTCGCCATTGCCGCTCCCGGCCTGCGTCGCCGTGTGGAGGAGGGGCTGTTCCGGGACGACCTCTACCATCGGCTGGACGTGCTGACCTTCCACCTCCGGCCGCTGCGGGAGCGGCCCGTGGATCTCGACTCCCTCCTCGAGTTCTTTCTCGACGACCTCGCGGCCCGTCTGGGTCGGTCGCCGGCGCGCCTGGCGCCGCAGGCGTTGGAGTGGATGCGCCAGCATTCCTGGCCCGGCAACCTGCGAGAGCTGCGCAACACGCTCGAGCGCGAGTTGGTCCTCGAGCCCGACACGCGGGTGATCGATCCGCGGTCGCCGCGCGAGGTGGCCGACCGGCCGGCGCCGCTCGCCGAGGTGGAACGCCGCCAGATCGCTGCGGCCCTCGCCTTCACGCGCGGCCATCAGGGCCGCGCCGCGGAGCTGCTCGGGATCAGCCGCAAGAACCTGTGGGAGAAGCGGCGGCGCTACGGGATTCCGTGAGGCTCGCAGCTCTCAACGTCCCCTCCACTGCGCCGGCCGCTTCTCCAGGAACGCTTGGACTCCCTCCTTCTCGTCCTCGGAGGAGAAGCAGAGGCAGAAGAGATCGCGCTCGTAGGCGAGGCCGTCCTCGAGCGGCAGCCGCTCGCTCGCCCGCACGGCCTGCTTGGCGATCTTCAAGGTGAGCGGGCTCTTGCTCGCCAGCTTGGCGGCGAGCTCCAGAGTGCGCGGGCGCAGCTCCTCGGCCGGCACGACGAGCTCGACGAGCCCGATCTCGCGGGCCTCCGCGGCGCCGATCATGTCGCCGCCGAGGATGAGCCTCAGGGCGTGGCCGAGACCCACCAAGCGGGGCAGCCGCTGCGAGCCCCCGCCGCCGGGGATGAGGCCGAGGTTGATCTCCGGCTGGCCGAAGCGCGCCCTCTCGGAGGCGATGCGGAGGTCGCACGACATCGCGAGCTCGCAGCCGCCTCCCAGGCAGAAGCCGTTGATCATGGCAATCACCGGCTTGGGGAAGCTCGCCATGACGTCGAAGATGCGTGGGGTCCGCATGGCGTGGCGCTGATCGAACGGGCTGCGGCCCTCGAACTCGCCGATGTCGGCACCGGCGATGAACGCCTTCTCGCCGGAGCCGGTCAGGACGATGACGCCGACGCCCTCGTCGGTCTCGAGCGCGGCGAGCGCGGCCAAGACGTCGTCGCGCACCTGCTGGTTCAGCGCGTTGAGCTTGTCGGGACGGTTGACGGTCAGGATGGCGACGCGGCCTTCGCGTTCGACGAGCAGGACATCGGACATCTTCGTGTTTCCTCCAGGGAACGGAATCGAGTAGGAGAGGGCTAAGCGTGGCGCCAGCGGGGCGCGCGCTTCTCGAGGAAGGCGGTCAGACCCTCGTCCATGTCGGCGGTGGCGGC
>CAYXXN010000094.1:0-11620 GCA_964469055.1 uncultured Thermoanaerobaculia bacterium | reverse complement strand
GTCGTGGACCTCGATTGGGCCCGGGTCGAGGTGCAAGACGTGTGGAGCGGGGGCTTCCAAGGTGATCCCGACCAGGTCCTGACCCGGCTCGACTCGGACGACGCGCTCGACCCTGCGTGGTTCGAGGCCGTCGACCGGGCGCCCGAGGCGGCGCGCGTCTGCATCACGAAGGAGTTCTTGCGCTGGGACCCGGAGGCCGGCCGACTGCACCGCATTCGACGCCGCGAGCCCGCGCCCCTAGCCGCCTTCCGGGGCGGGGAGAACCCTTACGCGATGGACCACAAGCACCTGGCGCGGCTCCCTGGGGTGCACGGGATCCGCGGCGCCTTCCTGCTCCAGGTCGTGCACGGGGGCAACGTGAGCAGCCACCGGCCGGCTCCCTGGCAGTTCCACCGCCGCAGGTCGAAGGACCGCCTCGCGGCCTTCGGCGTGCTCCCATGACCGGGCCGCCGCCCCTGGTAGGGTGGCAGCGTGCGGCCGATCCTGTTCGATCTGCCCCTGCCGGGCGGCCTGCACCTGGCGTTCCCGGCCTACGGCACCCTGCTGGTGCTCGGCATGTTGGCGGCGGTGTGGGTCTCGGGGCGGCACGGCCGCGCGCTGGGAATCACCAGGCTCGACGCCTTCGACCTCGGGCTGTGGCTCCTGGCCGGCGGCGTGCTCGGCGCGCACCTGTTGCACATCGCGCTCGACCCGGCCGCCTACTTCGGTGACGGCGCGGTGGGGGGACTGCGGCGCGCCGCGGAGCTCTGGCGCGGCGGCCTGGCCTACTACGGCGGGCTGGCGGCCGCCTTCCCGGTGCTCTGGCTCTGGGGGCGCCGGCGACGGCTGCCGTACGTCGACCTGCTCGACTTCGTGGCGCCGCTCGGCGCCTTGGGCCTCGGCGTCACCCGCCTGGGGTGCTTCCTCAACGGTTGCTGCTTCGGGATCCCGAGCAGCCTGCCGTGGGCGGTGACCTTCCCGGCCGCAAGCCTCGCCCACCGGCAGCAGGTCATGGCCGGCCTGATTGCTCCCGGCGAAACCGCGCTTCCCGTCCACCCGGTGCAGCTCTACGAGCTGGTCGCGGCGCTCGTGATCTTCGGGCTGCTGTGGGCCCGTTTCCCGCGGCGGCGCCACGCCGGGGAGGTGGTGGTCGCCTTCGGCGCCCTCTACGGCCTTTGGCGCCTGTTCGCCGAGACCTTGCGCGCCGATGACCCTGGCTGGCGGCCTGGGAGTCTCGGGCCGACGCCGAACCAGTGGCTGAGCCTCGCCCTCATCACCCTGGCGGCCGTGGGGTGGTGGGCCGTTCGGCGAGCCCATCGCCCTCCCGTTGGCGGCGTGACCGGCGGCCTACCGCCGGTAGGGTGAGGCAGGGTAGAGTGGCCGCAACGTGACCCACGCCCTCGGGTGCGCCGAAGCTCGGCGCGTCGCGGCCCTGCTGGCGCTCGCCGCTGCCGCGGCCTGCGCTCCCCACCTCACCGTGGAGCCGCAGACCCTGGTGGGGTCCTTCCGCGGCGAGACGGCGGACGGCCAGGAAGTCGCGCTCACCTTCACCGAGGCGGAGGAGGCCTTCCGCGGCGCTGGCTCGATCGGCGGCGAGCCGGTCGTCGTCGCCGGCGCCGTCGGCTGGCGTGGCACAGGCTCGTTGGCGACCGGCGACGGTCGCAGCGAGCTGCTCGAGCTGACGCTCTCCGCCGACGGCGAGACCGTGATGCTCGAGCGACAAGGGCAACGGCCGGTGGCGCTCCATCGCGGTGGAACGCCGGCGCCGCCGGCCCCGTCCGGTCCGTTCGCCGGCCGCTACCGCGCCGTGCGCGATCGCGCCCCGCTGGCGGAGGTGACCCTGGTGCAGAGCGGGAACCTGCTCGCCGGCGCCGGCATCGTCACCGGCGACCCGGTGGGGGTGAGCGGCCGGGTCACGGGAGCCGATCGAGCCGAGGGCCTCGTCACCTTCCTGGATGGCAGCCAGGTGCGCTTCGAGGCCGAGCGGGCGGCGGACGGCTCGCTCACCGTGCGCGGGTTCGGCGAGCCGATGGCGATGCGGCGGAGGCCCTCGTCGTGATCCGCCGCTTGCTCGTCGCCGCAGCGGTCCTCGGCGCCACGATCTACTGGGCGAACTGCAGCTACAACCCGCCCCGCGCGGCGACGATCTTCTGGAACCGCTTCTTCGAGGGCTGCTTCGCGGGCGCAACCACCGACCCGGCCGGCGGACAAGTGACAGTGATCCTCGACGCGCCGGATGGGACTGAGGATGCCGAGACGATGACCGGCTGCCTGCAGCTCCAGATCGGCCCCGCGGTGCTTGCCACGTTGGTCGGCGACGTGGAAGACGACGCGCGCGCGGATGCCCTCCTCACCGTGACGCCCACCAACGGGCGGCCCCCGTTCAACCTGCGAGCCGTTCGCCAGCCAGCCGACCAGACCAACGCCGTGACCTTGGACCTGAGCGACGAGGGAGGCGCGCCCTTCTCGAGCGCCAACGGATTGGCACGTTGCGCCATGACGTGCGCCGACCTCGGGCTGCCCATGGCCTTCATGCCGGGGGCGCCGTGAGACGGTTCGCGGCGTTCGCCCTCGTCGGCCTGTGCGCGGGAGCGCTCGCTGCCGACGGCCCCCACGTCGACTTCCCGTTCGACTTCCCCGTCGTCCTCGAAGCGGAGTTGACGCTGACGGGCCCCATCGACCTCCGCTTCTTCGGCACCTTCTGCCAGCCCTCGCCGAGGGAGTTCTGCAAGTCGATCCCGGTCTTGCCCGATCCCTGCGTGACCCTGCGCGATCTGCGGCTGCAGCTCGACCACCTGACGGCCGGCGATGGCGGCCTCCTCTACGGCACCGGGGGCTTCGTCCTCGACGGCGACCGGGGGACGCTGGCCGCGGCGGGGAGCATCGTCGAGCGGGGCTCGGCCCGCTTCACCGCCAGGGCGCCCGGCTTGGGCGAGCAATCGGGGAACGCCACGCTGTCGGGGGACGGCCTCGAGATGATCGCCACCGTCCAGGGTCGGACCCTCGTCCTGCGCAAGGATGCCTGCGGCAACGCCGGCCCGATCGTCACCCTGAGCGCGCCCTTCGGCCCCACCTTCCCGCACGGGCAGTCGGCGATGCTCGTCGCGCATGTCGAGGACGAGGACACCGATTTCCCCAACGAGCGGGTCGTCTTCACCTCGGATCGTCAAGGCCTGCTCTGGGGCTACCGGCCGCACGCCCGGACCCTGATGACCACCGCCCTCGTGCCGGGCAACCACCGGGTGACGGTCACCGTCACCGACAGCGGCGGTCTGACCGGCCAGGCGAGCCTCGACCTGGCGATCGTGAACCGGCCGCCGGACGAGCTGGCGATCTTCCTGCCGGCGCCGGGGGCGACGCTGGTAGCCGGTGCCCCGGTTCTCATGCTGGGTCACGCCTACGACGAGGGCGGCTGGCTCACCGGCGGCGCCCTCGCCTGGTCGGCGCAGACGGCGCCGGGCGGCCCGTTCGCGCCGCTGGGGTTCGGCGGTGAGGTCACGACGAGCTTCGCGGCGCCGGCCGACCCCGTCCTCATCCGCTTGACCGCCACCGACACGGCCGGCGAGCAGGCCTCCGTCGACCAGGTGGTGCGCGTCGTCGTGTCGACGGGCAACGCGCCGCCGGTGGTGGCCATCCGGCAGCCGGACCGTCTGGTGTCGATCGGACCGCTCGCCGGCAGCGCCTTCTCCGGCGAGCCGATGCACCTGCTCGCCACCGCTTGGGACGTGGAGGATGCGCCGTCGGACCTCGAGGTCACCTGGGAGTTCGTCGCGCTCGAGGGCCTGGGTGGGGCACCTGACCCCACGCCGCCGGTGCCCAACCCGGCGCCGATCACCGGCGCGCTCGCCCCCGACGTGACCTTCTCGGTGGTCGGCGACCTCTACTACCGGATCACCTTCACGGCCACCGACTCCGGTGGCCTCTCGAGCTCCGACAGCATCGAGATCCTGACGACGTCGAACGTCATCTTGTAGGGCTCCCGGCCGTGGCGCCGTCGAGCTTCAGGGAAGAGACGACCCGCGCTCGTCGAGGGCCCGGCCGAGGCGAGCGAGACCTTCGGCGACCATGGCGGTCTCGCCGCCGAAGCCCAGCCGGAAGTGGTCGGGCGCCCCGAAGAGACGGCCCGGGACGACCGTGGTCTCGTAGCGCTCGCGCAGCAGGTCGCAGAGCTCCTCGACCCTGCCGCCGGCAAGGCGCGGGAAGACGATGGTGCCGAACCTCGGTCGGACGGCGTCGAGATCGGCGCGGGCGTCGAGGAAGCTGTCGAGCAGCACGCGGTTGCGGGCCAGAAGCGCCTGGGCGCGAGCGGCGATCTCGTCGAGGTGATCGAGGGCGATGACCGAGAGCCGCTCGGCGGGGTGGGCGGGGACGACGCCGAAAAGGTCGTTGAGTCGCCACATGCGGTGGGCGAGCGGCGGCGACGCCAAGACCCAACCGCAGCGCAGGCCCGACAGCCCGTAGGCCTTGGTGAGGCTGCCGGTGGCCAGGACGTTCGCGCCGAGGTGAAAGGCGGAGCGCGGCTTCGCGTCGAAGCACGCTTCGAGGTACACCTCGTCGACGAGAACGTGGATGCCACGCCGCTCGGCCGACTCGACGACCTCGCGGAGGGCCGCGGCGCTCGCCGGCGCGCCGCTCGGGTTGTGCAGGTCGGTGAGCGCGATGAGCCGCGTGCGGGGCGTGACGGCACCCGCGATCACCTCGGGGTCGAGCGCGAAGCCGTCTTCGAAGCGACGCGGGAAGCGGCGGACGATGGCGCCCAAGTAGGTGGCGGCATCGGTCAGCGCCTCGTAGGTGGGCTCCTCGATCAGCGCCTCGTCGCCGGGCTCGAGGACCGCCGCCATCGCCAGGTGATTGGCCATCGAGGTGCCGACGGCGGCGACGACGCACTCGGGCGGCGCACCGGCCTTCGCCGCCAGGCGCTCCTGGAGCGGTGCGTAACCGTAGAAGCTCGGGCCCGAGAGCTCGAGATCGGTGAGGGTGAGGGGGAGCCGAGCGAGCGGGTAGTCGGCGACGTCGCTGCGCGCCAGGTTGAAGGGCGCCTCGCCCTGGAGCTTGGCCCACTCGATGTAGACCGACCTCGAGTCGCGGCGCGCGGTCACGACGAGCGAGCCCGGGTCGCGGCGCCGCGGAGCCAGAGGAAATAGACGGGCACGCCGGCCGCGAGGATGCCGAAGCCGATCGCCGTGTTCACCGGGTACGTGACGGCGGTCGCCACGACCACCAGCCAGCAGGCGACGATGAAGAGCGCGGTGACCCAGGGATGGCCGGGAACGCGCGCGCCGAGCCGCTCGGGCTCCCGGCGCCGGAAGACGAAGAGGCAGGCCGCCGTCAGGCCGAAGAAGAGGAAGTCCATCGCGACGACGTAGCCCAGGATCTGCTCGTAGGTCCCGGAGAGGGCGATGACGATCGCGCAGGCGGCCTGCAGGAGGATCGCGACCGTCGGCACGCGGCTGCGCGGGCCGAGCCGCGCCACGGCGCGAAAGAACAGGCCGTCGCGGGCCATGGCGAAGTAGACCCGTGGCGCCGTCAGGATGGCCTGGGCGAGGAAGCCCAGGGTCGAGACCGCCACACCGACGGCGATCCAGCGAGCGCCGGAGGGGCCGAAGGCGCGCTCCATGACGGCCGAGGCGGGGGTCGGGGAGACGGCGAGGCCCTGCGGACCGAGGACTCCGACGCAAACGGCGTTGACGGCGAGGTAGAGGACGATCACCCCGCACACACCCCAGAGCAGCGCCCGCGGCAGGTTGCGTCGCGGCTCCCGCATCTCCTCGGCGACGAAGTTGGCGGTCTGCCAGCCGCCGTAGGCGAAGAGCACCGGCACCATCGCCGCGCCGAGGGCGAGGAGGGTCGGCCCGCCGGGACCGGCCGCCACCGGCGCCGCGCTGGGCGCGCTTCCCGACCGAGCGAGCCACCAGGCGCCGCCGGCCACCAGCGCCAGGATGGCGGCGAGCTTCGCCACCATCAGCGCGCTCTGCACGGCGCTTCCGGCGCGCACGCCGGAGCAGTTGATCACGGCGAGGCCGGCGAGGACGAGGCTGGCCAGCACGGCGTCCGCCAGGGCGAGGCCGGTCAGCTCCCGGAAGTAGGCGGCGAAGGTCACGGCGACGGCGGCCATGCCGCCGGTCTGGATGACCAGCAGGAGGACCCAGCCGTAGAGGAAACCCGGCAGCGGGTGGAAGGCGGTGGAGAGATAGGCGTACTGGCCGCCGGCGCGCGGCAGGTCGGCCGCCAGCTCGGCGTAGACGAAGGCGCCGACGAGGGCGATCAGCCCACCCAGCGCCCAGGCGCCGAGGATCGAGCGCGGGGTGGAGAGATGACGCGCCACGACGTGCGGGTTCATGAAGATCCCCGACCCGATGATGCCCCCCATGACGATCATGGTGGCGTCGAAGAGACCGACCCGGCGGGAGAGGTCGTCGCCGGTCTTCGTCATACCGGTCAGACCGCCGGCCTGAAGTCGTCGCGCACCTGGAGACAGATGGCCTCGCCGCGGACGGTCACGACGCCGTCGGCCGAGAGCTGGGTGGCGATCGTGACCTTGCGTCCCTTGATCGCGACGACCCGCGAGCGCAGGTGGAGATCGATCCCGATGGGCGTGGGACGCAGGTACTCGACCCGCAGGGTGCCGGTCAGGAAACGGGGCAGCGGCCCCTCGGTCGGGTCGCCACCGGCGGCGCGATGGGCCGCGGCGGCCGCCGAGCCGGTCGAGTGGCAATCGACGATCGAGGCGAGATAGCCGCCGTAGACGATGCCCGGGATCGCGATGTGCTCGGGCCGCGGCCGCATGACGCACACCGTCTCCTCACCGCTCCAGAAGCTCCGCACCCGCAGGCCCTTGTCGTTGAGCCGGCCGCAGCCGTAGCAGTGGCTCCAGCCTTCGGGGTAGAGATCCTGGAAGGCGGAGGCGTCGGTCACGGTGGGGCATCGTACGTCAGGGAGCCTCGAGCCGTCCGCTTGCGCGGCGCCGCGTCTCGGCGTCAGACTCCGCCGCCATGCGCTACACGCCAGCGCCGCACCAGATCGCGTCGATCACGACGTCGCTAGAGCCCGTCGGCGAGGACGAGCCGTGCCGGCGGGAGCCGCAGACCGGCTGAGGAACTCGACGGCGGCGGCGACCACCGCGGGGTCGGCCAGGATTCGGCGGTGGCCGAGGCCGCGCGTCGTCTCGAGGCGGGCGCCCGGCCAGGCGGCGGCGAGACGCTCGCCGTGGTCGAGCGGCACCTCGCGGTCGGCCGCGTCGTGGAAGGCGAGGAGCGCTGTGCTGAGCCCGCTCGCCCGCCGGGAGGCGACGAGCTGACTGGGCGTGAGTGCGAAGCGACGCTCGAAGTCGGAGCGCACGCGCCGGGCGATGGCAGGGGAAAGACCCAGGTGGGCCGCCACCCGCTCGAGGAAGACCCAGGGATCGTCCGCCGGTGCGAGGAAGACGGCCCGCTCGGGTCGCAGTCCGTCGGCCATCGCCACGGTCGCTGCGACGGCACCCACCGAGTGGGCGATGACGGCGCGCGGCGGATAGCGACGCGCCACGGCCGCGAACGCGGCGGCGAGCTCGGGTAGGTGGGTCCTCCGGCCGGACGCCGCGCCGTGAGCTGGCGCGTCGAAGGCGACGACCTGGAAGCCCTCGTCGAGGAGCGGCCGTACGAACGCTCCGAGCTGGACGCCGCGCCCGCCCCAACCATGGGCGAGGAGGGCGACGGGCCCGGGTGTGCCCCAGGTGGTGACGACCACAAGGTGTTCGCCCACGAGGAGCCCTTCGCTGCGGCCGCCGGCGAGCCACTCGCGTTCTTCCGGGCTGAGCGGCCGGCGCCGCGGCGTGGAGAAGATCCGCGCCAGGAGCCATGCCGCAAGCCCCGGGGCCAGCCGGCCCACGGGAGCGACGGCGAACCGGAGGACTTGGTGCATCAACCGAACGTTCGTGCTAAATCGTGGGTGACTCATGGGCTCTTTCTGCTCCCTGGAGTCAGTCGGCGCGGGCGTCAGCGAGCAGCCGCTCGAAGGCGTGGCGAGCGCGGGCCGTCGAGCGGGCGTGGCGCAGCAGGCGACTGAAGTGGTGGTGGGCGAGGATGATGGCGTAGAAATCGTGGGCGAACTGTGCGACGTCGAGGTCGCGGCGGAAGTGGCCCGCCTCGACGGCCAGGCGGGCGGCGCGCTCGAGGTTCTCCATCCACTCCTCGAGGTACCCCACCAGGCGCTCGCGCACCGGGCCCGGGCGGTCGTCGAACTCGCTCGCCGCCATGATGAAGACGCAGCCGCCGGGCAGGGCCCGGCCGCCCTTCTCCCAGTCGAGCCAGCGCTCGAAGAGGGCGCGCACGCGGGGCTCGCCGCGCGCCGCCTTGAACGCCGGCGCCAGCACCTGACGGGCGAAGCGTTCGACCCCCTCTTCGAGGACGGCGAGCTGCAGGTTCTCCTTCGACCCGAAGTGGGCGAAGAGACCGCTCTTCGACATCCCCACCGTGTCGGCGAGGACGCCGATCGAAAGGGCCTCGAGGCCCGTCTCGCTGGCGGCGGCGAGGGCGCGGTCGAGGATCTCGGAGCGGGTGGTGTCGCCGCGGACCATGGGCGAACAATACGAACGATCGTGCTGATTGTCAAGCCTCGCGGAGGCTCGACCGTCATCTGTCACAATCCCCCGCGTTTTTCGAGTGCCCGTCACGATCGGAGGGTGGAGATGAAGCGGCCGTCCAGGGCTTCGTGCGCGGAGTTCCGTGTGCTCGTCCTCGCCTGCGCGGGCGTCGCGCTCGCCTGCGCCAAGGCAACCTCGCCGCCGGCGATCTCGCTCGTGCAGCGGTTCGCCGAGGCGGAGGTGGCAGGCAGCGTCGAGGCCACGCTCGACTTCCCGCGCCTGGAATGGAGCTTCGACGGCGAAGGGACGATCGATCCGGCGGAAGGAGAGCCGAAGGAGACCGGCGGGTGGAAGGCGCTGCACCACATCGAGGGCTTCGCCGTGCGCGAGAGACGACTGCTGGGTAGGGTGACGGGCAAGCTCCCGCTGCTCGCCGTCCGGGTGCCCCCGCGGACGCTGCCGTCGGACGTGCTGGGCACGCTCGAGATCGAACTCGAGACCTCGCAGGGCGGCCGTCTGGGCGTCCTCACCTCTCGCAGCGAGACCTTGGAGGTCGACGAGTTCTTGAAGGACCTCGGGAACCTCGAGCGGGCGGATTTCGAGACCGACCTCGTCGCCGGGGAGCTCCACACCTATCGCTTCACCGAGACCGACACGGTGTACCCCTCGGCGACCCTGCTCGGCCCTCTGCGCCATCTGCTCCTCGTCTTCTTCGGCGCCGAGGGGGCCGACTTCGCTCTCTCTCGAGTGCGGGTCGTGCCGCGGGCCGAGGTGCTCTCGGGGATCGCGGCCGGAGTGGGCTGGCAGGGCCTGGCCGGCGTCTTCCGTGAGACGTTGGTCGCCCGCGTGCCGGAGCGGCTGTCCTTCGCCGTTGAGCTGGGCGAGCGGCCGTGGCTCGATCTGGCGATCGGCTCGCCCGAGACCCACCCCACGACCTTCCGCGTCGAGGTCGCCGCCGGAGACGCGGAGCCGTTGATCTTCGAGCGGACGGTCACGACCGCCGACCGCTGGCACGACTTCCCACTGCCGCTCGACGCCCTCGCCGGCCGCCAGGCCCGCATCACGCTGGCGCTGGCCGGCGAAGAGGGCGGGCGCGTCGCCTTCTGGGGGTCGCCCACCCTGCGTCACCGAGGCGCCCGGCCGGCAGCGGCGGAGCCCACGCCGGCCCGCGCCGCGCTCGGCACGGCCGGACCGCCGAGCGGCGTGATCCTGATCGTCGCCGACACCCTGCGCCACGACCATCTCGACGCCTGGGGCTACGGGCGGCCGACGGCGCCGACCCTCTCCAAGCTCGCCGCCGAGGGGACACGCTTTGCCGACGCCGTCTCGCAGGGGGCCTGGACGAAAGTGGCGGTGCCTTCGATCCTGACCTCGCTCTACCCCTCGACGCACGGCATCTTCGACATCCCGCACCGGCTGCCGGCCTCGGTCACCACCTTGGCCGAGGCCTTCCGGGGCGCGGGCTACGCCACATTCCACGCCGCCTCGGTGACCTTCAGCGGCCGCAACAGCAACCTGCAGCAGGGAGTCGAGGTGCTGCACGAGCGGGTGTCGGTGACCGGGCTCGAGGGCTACTCGGCCAAGACGGCCCGCACCTACGTCGACCGCCTGCTGCCCTGGCTCGAGGTGCACCGGGAGAGCCCGTTCTTCGTCTTGCTCCACGTCTTCGATCCGCACAGCCCGTTCCGGCCCTTCGACCCCTACGACCGGCGCTGGCTGGACGATGAGGCGCTGGCCGCTCACGAGGAGGACGTGGAGAAGATCGAGAAGGTGGTCGAGGTCTTCCACGAGCTGCCGACGACGCAGGAGCTGGCCGTGGCCGGAGTGGCCAAGGAGAGGTACCTCGAAGCCGCCACCGCCTGGTACGACGCCTCGATCCGGGCGATGGACGCCGAGATCGCGCGGCTCGTCGAGCGGCTGGAAGAGCTTCGGCTCGCCGACTCGACCCTCCTCGCCTTCGTCGGCGATCATGGCGAGGAGTTCCTCGAGCACGGCCGCTCGTGGCACGGCCAGTCGATCTACGGCGACATGATCAACGTGCCGATGCTCGTGCGCTGGCCGGGCGTGGTGCCGGCCGGGCTCGTCGTCGAGGCGACGACGCAGCAGATCGATCTCATGCCCACCCTGCTCGAGCTGGCGCTCCTGCCGGTGCCCGAGGGCGCGCAGGGACGCAGTCTCCTCCCGCTCCTGGCCGCGCCCGACGACCCGGCCTCCCTCGGCTGGCGACGGGCGCCCGTCTTCGCCGAGCGCAAGGAGCCGCCTGGTGAGCCGATCGAGAAGGCCCCGGACGCCTACGCCGTGATCGACGACGGGTGGAAGCTGATCTGGAACGTCGTCTCCCGCGACGAGCGACCGGAGTTCGAGCTCTTCGACCACGAGGCCGATCCCCTGAACTTGAGTAACCTCGCCGAGGCGCACCCCGACCAAGTCGAGCGGCTCCGCGAGATCCTCGAGGCCTGGCGCCAGAGCGCCGGGGCGGCGAAGGTCTCGGACGAGGGACTGGCCGCGGAGCTCTCCCAGGAAGAGCTCGAGGAGCTGAAGGCCCTGGGCTACGTGCAGTAAGGCCGCCGCACGCCCCGCCTTGTTGTCGCTAAGTGGTACCCATTGGTTACCAATCGGTTACCAAGTGGTGACCAAATGGCAACCATCTGGTAACCATCGAGTTCACCTGACTCGCCCCCCTAGGGCGGAGCGAGCCTCGCTCGCAGCCACTGCGCCATGATCTGGAAATACGTCGGCTCGAACTGGGAGAGCGTGGGGATCTCGGCGCTGGTGCCGGTCTCGGCCCTGAGGAAGATGTGGTTGGCGGAAGTCCGCCGTCATCCAGTCGCCGCTCGAGGCGCCAGAACAGCCGGTCGTGCCCCAGGTCGTACAGGCCAAAGATGCCCGCCGGACGCTCGAGCCCGCCGAGCCGCGCGGCGGGTGAACGGCTCGTGAACATCTCGGCTCTCGACCCGGGGATGCGACTCGTCATCGACTACGAGGGCCGGTGCCGCCGGTTTCGGCGTCGGGCGCGAGCTCGCGCGCATCGCACGACCGGGAGCCGAGTTGCGTGCTCTCGCCTAGACTGAGCGGAAGGCC
>CAYXXN010000093.1:2544-11685 GCA_964469055.1 uncultured Thermoanaerobaculia bacterium | reverse complement strand
AGAACACATCAATTACAAACAACAGATCGGGTAAGGGAGTCTGGTTACCGACTACCAGGTGGTAACCAGGTGGTAACCATCTGGTAACTATCTGGTAACCGGTTGGTAACCAATCGGTAACCAATTGGTACCTGGCACCAGTCAGTGCGCCGGGCCGCCCGCGGCCGCAGCCTCGCCAGCCACTCGCTCCACTTCTGTCCAGACGCGCAGCAGGTTCTCGCCGAGGATCTTGCGGAGGTCCTCCTCGGAACGGCCGCGGCGGAGCAGCTCGGCCGCGAGGTTGGGGTACTGCGAAACGTCTTTGAGGCCGGTCGGGAGCGAGTCGCCGACGCCGTCGAAGTCGGAGCCGAGGCCGACGTGGTCCACTCCGGCGAGCTCGATCACGTGCTCGATGTGGTTCGCCACGTCCGTGACGTTGGCGTAGATGCGGGCGTGCTCCGTGAAGTAGCGCTCCTCGAAGGCCTGCGCCTCGGGCGAGTATTGGGTGACGCCGGTCTCGGCGAGGAATGCCTTCGCCGCCTCGCGGAAGGCTTGCCCCTGGACGTTTGCCTCCGGGGTCAGGAACGTCGAGCCGAAGTTGATCTGGACGACGCCGCCCTGGGCGGCCAGGGCCTGGATCATCTCGTCGCTCATGTTGCGCTCCCAATCCGGGGTGAAGGCGCGGCAGGAGCTGTGCGAGGCGATGACGGGCGCTCGCGACAGCTCGAGCACCTGCCAGAAGGTCTCGTCCGAGACGTGGGAGACGTCGATCATCACTCCGCGGTGGTTCATCGCCGGCACGAGCTCTCTGCCGAAGGGTGAAAGGCCGTGCCACTTGCGCTCGGCGGCGTAGGAGGAATCGCCGATGTGGTTGTTCTCGCCGTGCGTCAGGGTCACGTAACGGATGCCGCGGTCGGCGTAACGGTCCAGCGCGGCCAGATCCGCGATCGGCGCCCCGTTCTCCATGCCCAGCGCCAAGCCCACGACCCCGTGGCGCTCAGCCACGGCACGTGCCTCGGCCACCGAACGCACGACGGCGAAGCGGGCCGGCCAGCGCGCGGCGAACCCCTCGACCATGTCGATCAGACGATCGGCGAACGGTCTCTCCTCGCCGCTCTCCTGCAGCTCGGCCGGGACGAAGATCGAGAAGAAGGCCACGTCGAGCCCGCCCGCGACCGCTCGCGGGTAGTCGAAATCGCCGCCCGCCGTGCGCACGGAGACGTCCTCCTCCCCGTTGCGGAACCGATAGGGCACGTCGATGTGAGTGTCGACCACGACGCCCTCGCGCGTCAGGCGCTGGGCCTGGGCCCAGAGCCGCGGGTCCTCGTGAGCGGGCGGGCTCAGCGGCGTCTCCGAGCCGGCGACTGCCCCCGCGAGAGCGACCACCAAGGGCAGGACGAGCACCTCATTCCTCCTGCTCGATGGCGATCGCGGGCACCTGGGCCGCGGCGACCTGGGCGTTCAGCGCCGGCAGGTCCTCTGCCCACAACCGCTCGAGCTTCGCCAGCTCGCCGTCGATGGCGGCCGAGAGCTCGGCGCCGACCGCCAGCGCCTGCGCAGTGGGTGCCGCGTCGCCGAGCGCCACGAGGCCGGCGAGCGACGAGAGCTTGTCGTTGAGACGGATCGGGAAGTTGAGCGGGTCCTGCGGGCTCTTGCTCTTCGTCTGGTAGAGCGTCTCCTCGATGGCCGTCATTGCCTCGTCGAGCGCGCCGGCCGACTCGCGGATCGCCGCCGTCCCTTCGCCTTCCGGCAGCCTTTCCCGTAGACCTTCGAGCTGGCTGCGCACGTCTCGGATGCGCTCGATGCCGGTGTGGACGGCGGTCAGTCGGTCGCGGGCTGCGAGCAGGAAGGCGAGCTGCGCCTCGACGTCGTCCTGGGTGGCCGACGAGCGCGGGTCCGCCACCACCTCGAAACTCTCCAAGAGCGCCCCCTCACCCAGAATCAGTTTCACTTGATAGCGCCCGGGCACGACCCGCGGCCCCTCGCCACCTTCGCCCCAAAGAATGAGACCCTCGAACTCCTTGGCCGGCGCGTAGCGCAGATCCCAGGCAAAGCGATTGTGGCCCTGCTTGGCGGTGAGCTCGCCGATCGCGGGGTCCTTCTTCTCTTCTTCTTCTTCTTCTTCTTGTTCTTCTTCTCCTTCTTCTTCTTCTTCTTGTTCTTCCCCTACTTGATCTTCTTCTTCCCTTTCTTCTTGTTCTCCTTCTTCCTCCGCCTCCTCGAGTTCGACCTTCCCCTCGAACCGGCGGATGAGGTCCCCGTCGCTCTCCAGGAACTCGAGCGCCACCTCGGTGCCCTGGGCCGGGTCGCGCAAGGTGAAGTCGATGATCGTGCCGTTCGGCGGATTGACGCCGCGGCCGATCGGCTCCTCCGGATTGGAGCCGTCGATGCGCCAGGCGGGGCTGGGGCGGAAGAGATGGACGTCGCGACCCGCGACCTCCGGCGCGAGCTGCCGCAGCGGCGCCAGATCGTCGAGCATCCAGAAGCCACGCCCCTGGGTGGCGGCAGCCAGGTGCCCTTCCTCGACCGCCAAGTCGGTGATCGGGACGATCGGGAGCTCCAACTGGAGCGACTGCCAGCGCCCACCGTCGTCGAACGAGACGTAGACGCCCCTCTCCGTGCCGGCGTAGAGCAAGCCCGGACGCACCGGGTCGGCTCGGATGGCGCGCGTGAAGTGGTCGGCGGCGATACCGTCGGTGATCTCGGTCCAGCTCTCGCCCCAGTCGGTCGTTCGAACCAGGTAGGGACGGAAATCGTCCCACTTGTACATGGTGGCGGCGACGTAGAGCCCGCCGGGCTCGGTCGGGTGAGGTTCGATGGAATTGACGAGAATCCACTCGGGCATCCCCGCCGGGGTCACGTTCTCCCAGCTCGTACCGCCGTCGCGCGACAGGTGGATCAAGCCGTCGTCCGAGCCGGTCCACAGGACGCCCTTCTGCAGCGGCGACTCTGCGGCCGCGAAGATCGTGCCGTAGTACTCCACACTGGTGTTGTCCTTCGTGATCGGACCGCCCGACGGGCCCATCTTCGTCTTGTCGTCCCGAGTGAGGTCCCCGCCGAGCGGCTGCCAGCTCGTGGCGCCGTCTGTCGAGCGAAAGAGAGCGTTGCCGGCCGCGTAGAGCGTGGCGGGGTCGTGGGGCGAGAAGAAGATCGGGAAGTTCCACTGGAAGCGGTAGCGCGAGTCCTCGGCGCCGTGTCCCATGGGGTCGTCCGGCCAGACGTTCACCGCCTGCAGCTCCTCGGTGGCGTGGTCGTAGCGCATCAGGAACCCGCCGTAGGAGCCGCCGTAGACGACGTCCGGCTCGCCTGGCTGGGCCGCGATGTGGCCGCTCTCGCCGCCCGCCGTCGGCTCCCAATCGCGCGGTCCGATGCCGAGTCCAGTCGAGCGATGCCGGATGCGCACCGCCGAGTTGTCCTGCTGGCCGCCCAGCAGCCGAAAGGGGAAATCGTCGTCCGTCGAGACGCGGTAAAACTGCGCCGTCGGCTGGTTGTCCTGCCGCGTCCAACTGGCACCACCGTCGACGCTGACGTTGGCGCCGCCGTCGTTGGCTTCGATCATGCGCAGCGGATCGCCGGGCGCGATCCACAAGTCGTGGTTGTCGCCGTGCGGCGTGTCGATGGCGGTGAAGGACTTGCCACCGTCCTTCGAGCGCCAGAACTCGACGTTCAAGACGTAGACGACGTCCTCGTCGGCGGGATCGACGACGATGCGAGTGTAGTACCAGGCCCGTTGCCGCAGGTTGCGGTCCTCGCTCGTGCGGGTCCACGTCTCGCCGCCGTCGCGGGAGCGGAAGACGCCCCCGTCTTCCGCCTCGACGATGGCGTAGACGTTTTCCGGACGGGCGGCCGACACGGCGACGCCGATGATGCCGAGCGGGGCCTCGGGAAGGCCCTCCTGGCGCGACAAGTCCTGCCAGGTGTCACCGCCATCGCTCGATTTCCACAGGCCCGACCCCGGCCCGCCGCTCTCCAGGCTCCAGGGCGTGCGTCGCACCCGCCAGGTCGAGGCGTAGAGGATGCGGGGATTCGTGGGATCGAGGGCGAGGTCGACGGCACCGACGTTCTCGTCGACGTAGAGGACCTGCTCCCAGGTAGCGCCGCCGTCCCGCGAGCGATAGACGCCTCGCTCGCGGTTCGGGCCGAAGAGATGGCCCAGGACCGCCGCGTACACGAGGTCGGGATCGCGCGGGTGGATGCGCAGGCGCGGGATGTGCCGCGAGTCGGCGAGGCCCACGTGGCGCCAGGTCTTGCCGGCGTCGGTGGATTTCCACACCCCGTCGCCGTGCGAGACGTTGCCGCGCACGGTGACCTCGCCGCCACCGACGTAGACGACGTTGGGATCCCACTCGGAGACGGCGATGGCGCCGATCGAGCCACCGAACGAGCCGTCGGAGACGTTCTTCCAGGTGACGCCGCCGTCGATCGTCTTCCAGACCCCGCCGCCGGTGCCGCCGAAGTAGTAGACGTCGGGCTGCGAGGGCACCCCGGTCACGGCGGCGGCGCGACCCCCACGATAGGGGCCGACCTCGCGCCAGGCCATGCCGTGGAAGAGCGCCTCGTCGAAGTCGGCGGTGGTCGGCGCGCGCTCCTTCGCCGCCGCGGGCAAGGCCAGCACGACGAGCGCGACGAACGTGCACCGAGTCCAGCGCGAGCCGACCATGGAACCCCCTTGTGTGCGTTGGCGCCGCAGGATCGGCACTGTCTACCACAGGGCCCTTCCTGCGACCAGGAAGTGCGTCCGCCCTCAGCCGCGGGTGAGGGCGCGGTAGCTCTTGAGCTGCTGGATGGCCTCGCCCTTGTCACCCAGGTGCTCGTGGATGGCGGCGAGGTTGTAGTAGGCGTCGGCGTAGTGGTCGTCGAGCTCGATCGTGCGGCGGTAGGCGGTGATCGCCTCCGGCCAGCGTTCGGCGTCCTGGAGCGCCACACCGAGGTTGAAGGCGGCCGTGGCGTCGTCGGGCCGGCTGGCGAGCGCCGCCCGGTAATGTCGCTCGGCGCCGGCAAGATCGCCTCGCTCGTGGCGCAGGCGGCCGAGGTTCAAATGGGCCTCGGGATGGTCGGGGGCGAGGGCGAGCGCTCGCTCATAGGCCGCCGCCGCTTCGCCCGGCGCGGTGACCTCGAGATCGAGGGCGAGCGCGAACCAGTCCTCGGCGTCGAGCTCGCCCGCCGCGGCGCGGGCCTGCGCGGCGGCGCGCTCGGCCAGGGGCGCGGCTTGAGCCGCGAGCTCGGCGACGGCGAAGTCCAGCCGACCCTGGCCGGATTCAGGCTCCCACGCTTCGCCGCTCTCGCGAACGACCACCTGCTGGCCCTCGGCGGTGACGCGCACGCTGGCCAGCGAACGGCCCGCCGGAAGGCGGTCGCGCAGCCCGGCCAGGGCGGCCCGCACGCGACGCGGCGGCACGCCGGCGGCCGCGAGATCGCGGGCGGCGCGCAGCACGACGAGGTCGGGGAAAGCGAAGCGCAGCCATCCCCGCCGGTCGCGCGCCGGCCTCACCAGGGCGCTGGCCGCCCAGGCACGGACGGCCGCCGGGCGGACACCCAGCAGGCGGGCGAGGTCGGCCGTCGAGTAGGTGGCGGCGCGCGGCGCTACTTGCGGGCTCGTCGGGCGACCGCCTTCTTGGCCGGCGCCTTGGCGGCGGCGCGCCGTGGCGGCTTGCGCTCGGCCTCCACGCGCCCACCGCGGGCGCCAGCCTGACCGAGGCTTGCCTTGAGCGCCGCCATCAAGTCGATCACCTGCGCCTTGGGAGATTCCTCGGGCGTGGCCACGATCTCCTCGCCCTGCACCTTGCGCTCGATGAGCTCGAGGACCTGCTGGCGCACCTTGTCCTCGTAGGCGGTGGGCGCGAACTTCTCGCTGCTCGATTGCTCCACGAGCTGTTTGGCGAGGGCCAGCTCGGCGGGCTTGACGCTGGCCTCGCCGAGCGGCACCTCCGCGAAGGAGCGGATCTCGTCGGCGTAGCGCAGCTGCTGCATGATCAGGCCCTCGGCGAAGGGCCGCAGCAGCACGAGGTAGTCCTTGCCGCGCGCCGCGTAGCGGGCGAGGGCGGCGCGACCGGTGTCGCGCATGGTGCGCGCCAGGAGTTTGTAGGGCTTGTCGCCGCCCTTGCCCGGCCCCAGGTAGTAGGACTTCTCGAAGTAGATCGGGTCGACCTCGGCGAGGGGCACGAACTCGGCGATCTCGACCGCGTTGGTGGGCTCGGGCTGCAGGACCTTCAGCTCCTCGTCCGTGAAGAGCACGAACTGGCCGTCGGCGAACTCGTAGCCCTTCGCCAACTGGTCGCGCTCGACGAAGGCGTCGTCGGTGGGGCAGTAGTAGCGGTACTGGACCCGCGAGCCGCAGGTCTTGTGCACCATGTTGAAGCGCACCTGGGTTTCGCTGTCGCCGGTCGAGTAGATCCGTACGGGGATCGCGACCAGCCCGAAGGAGATCGTCCCGGTTGCCATCGCGCGCGCGGCCATAGTGGGTAGATCTTAGCACAAGTGTCGATGGACAAAGCACTTTCCGGCACGGGCTACGATTGCCGAGCATGCCGAAGGGCGCCGCGGGCAAACTCGAGGCCTACCGTCGGAAGCGGGCCGCCGGCGCGACACCCGAGCCCTTCGGCGGCGAGGAGACCGCCCGGCCGGGCCTCTTCGTCGTGCAGAAGCACTCGGCCCGCCGGCTGCACTTCGACCTGCGGCTGGAGATCGGCGGGGTGCTGCGCTCTTGGGCGGTGCCCAAGGGGCCCTCGCTCGATCCCCAGGAGAAGCGCCTGGCGGTGGCCACCGAAGACCATCCGCTCGAGTACGGCGACTTCGAGGGCGTCATCCCCCCGGGCAACTACGGCGCCGGCGGAGTGATCGTCTGGGACCGGGGGCCGACGGTGCACCACCTGCCACCGGAAGAGGCGCTCGAGGACGGGAAGCTCCTCTTCGAGCTCAAGGGTCACAAGCTGCGCGGCCTCTGGACCCTGGTGCGCACCAAGCGCGACCCCAAGGAGTGGCTGCTGATCAAGAAGCCCGACGCGGCGGCCACCGGGGAGGACGCCGCCCAGCTGCCCGCCGGGTCGGTGCTCTCGGGCCTCACCGTCGAGGAGGTCGAGGAGGGGCAGGATCGAGCCGCCGAGCTCGCGGCGGAGCTCGCTCGACTGGGTGCGCCCCGGCGGGCGGTCGATCCCGCCGGCGTCGAGCCGATGCTCGCCCAGTTGCGGAGCGAGCCCTTCTCCGGCAAGCAGTGGCTCTTCGAGCTCAAGTACGACGGCTACCGGCTGCTGGCCGCCAAGGAGCCGGCGGCGCCCGGCGAGCGACACCCGCGCGCCACGCTGCGCTATCGCAGCGGTCTCGACGCGACCGCGGTCTATCCCGAGTTGGTGCTCGCCCTTCGCTCCCTTCCCTACGCGCGTCTCCTCCTCGACGGCGAGGTCGTGGTGCTCGACGAGGGGGCGCGCCCGAGCTTCGCCCTCCTGCAGCAGCGGGCCAGGCTCTCACGGCACCTCGACATCGAGCGCGCGGCGGCGCGCACACCGGCGACGCTCTACGTCTTCGACCTCCTTGCCTGCGAGGGCTTCGACCTGCGACCGCTGCCGCTCGATGAGCGCAAGCGGCTGCTGCGCCGTGTGCTACCCGAGGCCGGATCGCTGCGCTTCGCCGACCACGTCGAGGAACGCGGTGAGGACCTCTACGCGGAGGTCCGCAGGCACGGCCTCGAGGGCGTCGTCGGCAAGCGGCGCGACCGCCCTTATCGCGCCGGCCGCTCCGCCGACTGGATCAAGGTGCGCGCCGACCTGACGGGCGAGTTCGCCGTCCTCGGCTACACCCGGCCGCAGGGCTCGCGCGCCGGCTTCGGCGGGCTCCACCTCGGAGCCTTCGCCGGCGGCCGCCTGGCCTACGTGGGGCGCGTCGGGTCCGGCTTCACCGACCGGCAGTTGGAGGAGCTGCGCGCGCGACTCGACGCCTTCCGCCGCCCGGATCCGCCGTTCGACGACGGCCTGCCGCGCGGCAAGGAGCACGTCTGGGTGGATCCGCAGCTCGTCGTCGAAGTGCGCTACACCGAGCTCACGCCGGATGGCCAGCTGCGGCACCCGGTGTTCCTGCGCCTGCGCGAGGACCGGCGTCCCGAGGACTGTCTGCTGCCCGGCGAGCCGCCGGCCGTCGAGGAAGGCGCGCCGTTGCCGGACGGCGGGTCACCCCCCGAGCGGCCCATGACGCGCATCACTCGCCCCGCCAAGGTTCTCTGGCCCGCCGAGGGCTACACCAAGAGCGACCTCATCCACTACTACCGCACCGTCAGCCCATGGCTCCTGCCGTACCTGAAGGACCGGCCCCTCGTTCTCGACCGCTACCCCGACGGCATCGACGGCAAGTCGTTCTTCCAGAAGAACGCCCCGGACTTCGCCCCCGACTGGGTGCGCACCGAGGCCGTGTGGTCGGAGGAGACGGACAAGGAGACGCGCTACTTCGTCTGCGACGACGAGGAGATGCTCGTCTATCTCGCCAACTCGGCGGCCATCCCCCTGCACGTCTGGGCGAGCCGCGTACCCTCGATCCAAGCCCCGGACTGGGCGATCCTCGACCTCGACGCCAAGGACGCCGAGTTCCGGGACGTGATCCGCGTCGCCCGCTCTCTCTACGAGCTCGCCCTGGAGGTGGAGCTACCGTGCTTCGTCAAGACGAGCGGCGCGAGCGGCCTCCACCTGCTCATCCCGCTGGCCGGCCAGTGCACGCACGAGCACGCCCGCCAGCTCGCCTCCCTGTTCGCCCGCTGGGTCGCCCGCCAGCACCCGGAGGTGGCGAGCGTCGCCCGCGCCCCCTCGCAACGCCGCGGCAAGGTCTACGTCGACGCCCTACAGAACGGCTACGGCAAGTTGCTGGTGGCTCCCTACAGCGTCCGCCCGCGGCCGGGGGCACCGGTCTCGGCGCCGCTCGCCTGGCGAGAGGTGAGCGCCCGACTCGATCCGCGCCGCTTCACCATCGAGACGATGCCCAAGCGCCTGCGCCGGCTCGCCGAGGATCCGCTCCTCCCGGTGCTGACGCTCGTCCCGGACCTGCCGGGGGCCCTAGAGCGACTCGCCGGGCGGCTCGAGTGAGGCCGGCCCTGCGCCCTCAAGGCACCGTCTGGTCCCAGGCGCCCGTGTCGCCACCCTCGAAGCCGTCGGCGAAGATGCCGTTGCCCGACTCGGTCCACAC
>CAYXXN010000093.1:0-2444 GCA_964469055.1 uncultured Thermoanaerobaculia bacterium | reverse complement strand
TGTCGCCACCCTCGAAGCCGTCGGCGAAGATGCCGTTGCCCGACTCGGTCCACACGTCCGGATCGTTGCGCTCCGGAACGCAGCAGAGGTTGCGGTCGTCGGCCCATTGCACATGCTGGGCGCCGCCGGCCGTGATCAGCGACTGGTCGTAGTCGCCGTGGTAACAGCCGGCCGTCCCTGGATCGAGGCGGATAGGGCTCGAGACATCGGTGACCCGCTCGCTCGTCTGCCAGTTCAGGCCGGCGTCGTTCGAGATCCGGCGCTGGTAGTCCTGCAGCAGGTTGCCACCTCCCTCGGCCGCGTCGTACTGGCGGTCGTACCAGGACGCGATCAGGTCGGTGCCCTTTGCGAAGATGGTCGGGAAGTACTGGTCGTTGGTCGAGACCTCGTTGAGCTGCGCCTCGGTGCTCCAGTTCGTGCCGTTGTCTGTCGAGCGACGGTAATACACGTTGACCACGTCGCCCACGTTGAAGCCGTCCGGATCGTAGGTGTAGACGACGTGGACCACGCCGTCCGAGGTGACGGCGATCTGCGGCGAGGCCAGATAGCGGATCATGCCGTTGAGGGCGGGCCTGCCGCAGGCGCCGCTCGAGGCGCTGTCGCGGGGACTGGTGGCGCTCAGCAGGACGGTGGCCCCCTCCGTGAAGCTCACGCCGCCGTTGGTGGACCTGGCGACCCGGATGTCGATGTCGCCCGAAGGGAACGACTCGTAGCGCAGCCAAGCGACGTAGACGTCGCCGTTCAGGGCCACCGTCGGCCAGGCGCCCTGCACGATCCCGGACCCGACGGTGACCTGCGAAGACCAAGACGCTCCACCGTCGGTGGAGAACTTGGATGCGATGGGGCCGCCGGCCCCGAAGTCGGTCCAGACGATGTAGATCCGTCCGTAGAAGGGGCTCGCCGGATTGTTGTCCACCGCCAGCAGTTCCTTGTCGTCGCTGCCGGAGGCCGGGACGCTCAGGAAGCTGAAGGTCTGGCAGTCGTCGGTCGACTTCCAGACCGAGAGGCCGCCGCCGAAGTTGAGGGTGGCGAAATAGAAGTTGCCGTCGACTTTGCGCCAGATGACGCTGGGATCGCCGGCGTCGTTCCCTCCGACAGCATCCACCCCGCCACGGTCATCCCACGTCTGGCCACCATCCGTCGAGCGGCCGAAGCCGGTGAAGCCGTTGCCGTGGACGAAAAACTCGGCCGAGTCGTTCCAGCCGGAGCACATCGTGCCCGTCGTCTCGTTGACGGTGAGCGAGGTCTCACTCTGCGTCGTCGAGCTGCCGGCGCCGTCGGGCACCGGGTCGTTGACCAGCACGTCGGGGATCGTCGAACCCTCGCCGGGCCGCACGTGGCCGAGCACGACGTCGGGATTGCCGATGACGTCGGGACGGTTGCACGCCTTGGCGAGAACGAAGAGCAGACCGTCCATGAGGCCCCGCTTCGCGGGATCGTCCAGCAGGGCGCAGTCCTCCGCAGTCACCTCCGCGCGGCTCGGAGCGGGCAGCAGCAACGCTGTCGAAGCCAACACCAGAACAGCAAGAACCATCAACAGAGAGATTCTCAGGTCGCGCATCCGGCAGCTCCTTGTCGTTCTGTTCCCGATCCTCGGCGCGGGCGGAATGCTCGCACCCCTCTCGAGGAAGACCTTCGAACCCTAGCGAGTTCGAGCCCCCGGAGCAAGGGCACGTCCGGCCCTCTACCTGCTTCCTGCCGTGAGGTTACGCCCGCCGCGGGCCTTGGGCTCGAGACAGATTCACGTAAAGGTCGGCCTGGGCAGCCAAGGTGGTCAAGCGCAGGGCCAGGCGAGCGAGCAGAAAGGTCTGCGCGAAGAGCAGGAAGGTGGCGACACTCCAGATTCCCCCCTGCGCCACCCCCGGATCGAGCGCGTAGTGGAGGGCGAGCACGGCCATGCCGAGCGCTCCGCAGAGCGCGTAGAGCGCGAGGGTTGGGCGCCAGCGGCGGCGCAGGAAGGCCGCGGCCCGCTGGACCGCTGGCCAGGCGCGGCGCTCGGCGTCGGCGACGGCGGTGATCTTGGCGAAGGCGAACAACAGCTCGAGTAGGACAAGAACTACCCCTAGGAAGGCGGCCGCCAATAGGTAGACGGCGAGCGCGATCCGCTCTTTGGTGACTTCCGCCATCGCCGTCTCCAGCCAGGGGAAAAGCTGTCGCCCACCCAGCCAAACGACACCGTGGGCCGCCGCCGACAGTACGCCGAGCCGCGCCAAGCGGCCGAAGTTGCGGCCGGCGGCGGCGAGGAAAGTCGCCGGCCTCAGGCCGCCGCCCGAGGTGAAGTGCTCCAAAGCCCCACCCAGAAAAAACAGCCAAAGCAGGGCGAACGCCACGCCCGTAGCCACCAAGCCCGCAGGAGCCTTCAGCAGATCGCCCCAAAGGGAGGCCTCGAGGTTCACGAGGAAGGCCGTGCGGCCGAGCGCCGGGGGCGCGAAGGTCGCCATCGG